>JAVBRV010000400.1:0-4511 GCA_031547585.1 Victivallaceae bacterium | reverse complement strand
GGAGCACCTTCGACACCGTCACCTTCGAGACCCCCGCCGCCCGCGCCACGTCGACCAGCCGGACCGGTTTCACCATGATTTTTCATCCCTCTTTTGCTTTGTTGACTAACCGCTTAGTTTAATTATACCACAACCGATGTCGTTTGTCAAGAGCAAAACTAAAAAAAACGCCGCTCTCCGTCAGGGGGAGCGGCGTTTTTTTGTTTTTAGGCAGCGGGTGGCGAGGTTGATGTGGGTGCCGGTGTGGGGCTCTTCCCTCGCCGAAACCCGTAGGGAGCGCGATTCCCCCTCCACGACAATACACCCCGACCGGGGCTCTGGGACAGAGCGCCCTACCCAAGAGAGGAGAGCGGCGTTTTTTCGTTACACGACTTCGATGCCGTTCGGGGCGTCGACCCGGAGCTTGCCGGAGACGTCCGCTTCAACCGTGATCGCGCCGCGCGGCGTCGGCACCCTCCCCCGGACGTACTCCAAGTCGCCGAGGTCGGGCGAAACCGAGACCTTCGTCCCGCCCGGTTCGAGGAAGGTCACCCCCAGCACCCGCTCCGAGAGGAAAGGCGTGGGTCCGCAGGCCCAGCCGTGGCAGAAGCTGTGGCGCAATCCCCGGTAGCAGTACTTGCCGAAATCGGCGTGAAGGTCATCCTTGCCCGGAACCGGCAGCTCGCTGATGGGGGAGGTGTTCTTCAGCCAGTCGAGGTCGAAATCCTCCCAGAAAGTGGTCGCGCCGTAGTCGAGCATCGCCCCCCAGTAGCGCCGGATCAACTCCAGCGCCGGGCGGGTCGGCTGCGCCAGCAGCATGTAAAAGCCGTAAAAGGTGCTCACCCCCCGGTAGGGATCGGCCTGCACCACAAGGGAGCGGTCCGCCACGCCCCCCAATGTCAGCATGGCGGCGGCGGCCTTGCTGTTCCCGCAGTCGGGACGGTGGCGGCGGAGGCGCGCCGCGGCCTCCTGCCAGCGGGCCGCGTCGCAGCCGAGATGGCGGCACAGCTCCGCGCCGCACTCGAAGGCCCAGGCCAGCAGCCCCTGCAATCCGGCATGCATCGCCACCGGGTCGTCGTTGTTCGGCCAGTCGAGGAAACGGCGCGGCGGAATCCGCTCGCTTCCCTCCTCATCGATCCATTCGAGACAGAGCTCAAGGAGCCCCGTGAGGTAATCGCGCTGTTTTTCGAGGAAGACGCGGTCCCCGGTGCGCACGAAATAGTCGCGCTGGCAGATGATCCACCAGAGGGAGTAGGTCTTGATGTTGTTCATGAAGAGCGGCAGGGGCGTGGTCCGGCGGAGGTACTCCAGCGAATCGGCCACCAGCGAGGAGTCGCCGAAGACCGCGAGGCTGCCGCGCACCTCCGGGTGGAGGTCGCCCATCCAGACGGTACGGTCGCGCTTGGCCCCGTCGTAGATGTAGTCCTGCATATTAAGAAGAAGGGTGTACGCCCCCGTGTGCCAGATGCGGGTCAGCCGCTCGTCGGAGGATTCGAACGCCCCGTTCCACTCGAGGTCGCGATAGATCGCCACCGCCAGCACGTTGAGGATGGCCAGCGGTTCCCCCAGGTTGTCGATGCGGACGAAGCGGAAAGCGGTGCTCCCGTACTCCAGCATGCCGAGCGGGGGGAGCGTCAGCTCCTCATCGTGGATGGCGTGGGTCTGGTCGGGGCTCCCCATCGCCTCCGAAGCGGATTCGCCGAAACGGAGGCGGATGCGTCCGCCCGCCCCCACGTTGAGGATGCGGATGCCGCCGTGGAGTTCGATGCCGAAGTCGAGAAGGAGCGATCCCCCCGCCTCCAGCGTGGCCGGTTCGCAGACGCCGGCGAAACGGGATTGAATCTCGCGGTTGCCGACCAGGCGTTCGACGTCGCGCACCTTGTCGCTCCAGAGAACCCGGGTTGCGGGCAGGTATTCGCGCACCCGTTGGTCGCGCATTGCGTCAGGGTAGAGTTTCATAGTTACACCAGTTGGTCAAGCGTGAGGCCGTCCGCCGGAATGAACTGCCGCCAGTAGCGGACCGTCTCCGCGAGATCGGCGAGAATGTCGCGATTCATCTGCCCCGTGCCGCTGAACATTTCGAGCGTCAGGTAGAGTTCGCCGCAGGGGGCGGGCAGCTCCCCCTCCACCCTGCCGCCGTCATAGCAGCGCTTCAGGGCGCCGAGCACCTCTTCGGCTTTGATGATGCCCTTGGCGTTCCGCGCCGCCGTGAAGGGCCAGTGCGGCGAAGAGTTGCCGTCGGACTGCTGAAGGTGGATGATGGGCGACCAGCAGCCGAGCTTCTCCAGCCAGCGGTAGGGGTCGCTGTCGGCAACCTCGGCGAAGAGGTAGCCGTACGGCTCCAGAATCGCCTCCAATTCAGCGGTGGCGGCCTCGTCCCCGGCGGGGGGCGCGGCGACGGCGGCGTCGAAGCGGTCGTATGCGGCGAGGGGTCCCATCCAGACGCCGGTAAGGCGCTCCCCGGCGCGGGCGCGCTTCAGGCAGCTGCGCCAATCGGGGCGAACGAAGCGCTGCTGCCCGTACATATGACCGACGTCGATGGTGAGGTAGAAATCGGCCCCCGCCCGGCGATAGACTTCGCGGAGGAGTTCGGCCGAACCATCCACCGTCCAGGGGAACTGGTGCGGGGTGTACATCTGTTCGACGCCGCAAGGACCGGCCCCGGAACTCTTGCCCCGGCGGGCGACGCGGGCGAGACGCTGGTAGAGGTCGGCGAGAGCGGCCCGGTGGCGGGCCGGATCCTGAAGCACCGCGTCGGAGAACGCGTGGCAGAAGAAACCCAGCCCTGCGCCGACTCCGGCGGCGGTGTCGACCATCGGGTCGAGCCACAGACTGGAGAAGCGTTCGCGCACCCGTTCGTCGGTATGGGCGAGGCCGAGCGTGGCATAGGTTCCGTGGCCGGAGTAGAGGTTGGCCACGCGGACGCCGGTGGCGCGCGAAGCCTCCTTCACCTTCCGGCTCCAGTCGGCCAGGAAGTCGCCCCCCTGATACAGGGGGTCGCACTCATTGTCGGCGCTGGCTTCGACATAGTAGAGGCCGAGGTCGCGGATGACGGTCATCCATTCAATGGGCTCGGTCCAGCGTTTGGAGGCGAAACAGTTGTCGATGGCGAGATAAATTTTCGGATATTTCATGGCAAATTCCTTTTTTTGCTTATAGATTCAACAGCTAACAATGACACATTAGAAAAATGTCACGCAAAATGCAATTGATGCTATGGGAATTGGGCGGAGCCTTACTCCCCGCCCGTGAGCAGAGACGCGCAACGTAAGGGCGACCCCGATTCCGGACCGTAACGGTCGCTTTCGCGACCTCACTTTCGCTGCTGCGCAGCGACTCTCAGACGGCGAGGCCTTCGCTCGACTACGTTCGGCTTCGGCACTCTTGTGCCTTCGCTCATTTGCCAAAGGCAAATGAGTTCCCTCACATCCGCTCGCGGCGCTTGCCGCGCTTACTTAGGCCAACCACGTAATATCAGCGCAGCATGGCTTCCGCCTGGCGGATGCCGTCGACGGCGGCGGAGAGGATTCCCCCGGCGCAGCCGACCCCCTCGCCGCCGAGGTACAATCCCGGCAGCGAACTCGCCCCGGTCGCCGGGTCGCGGAGAAAGCGCAAGGGGCTCGACACGCAGGTTTCCAGGCCGATCAATTTTCCTTCACGAATAAATCCCGGCGACAGCCGGTCAAAGTGACGCAGCGCGGCGCGGATTCCCGCCGCCAGCTCTTCCGGCATCAATCGATCCAGCCGACCCGGGACCAGACCGATCCGGCTGCTGCCCTGCCGGTTCCGCAAACCGGTGCGGCCGCCGAGAAACGCCTCGGCATCCTGAGCCGGGAGGGTGTAATCCCCTCCCCCGGCGGCGAACACCGAGCGCTCCAGCTTCTCCAAGAGAGCGTACGCTGCCTCCCGGTCGCCGCCGAAATGCTCCGGCGGCAGGGTGATGATGAGGCAGCCGTTGCCGAACTCGCCCCCGCGCGCATAATCGCTCATGCCGTTGGTGAGGGAGCGGCCGCGCCAGGCGGTGGCGTTCAGCACCTCGCCCCCCGGACACATGCAGAAACTGCTGACCGAAGGCGCTTTGGGGGAATGGGAAACCAGATGATACTCCGCCGCGCCCAGCGCCGCCGGGCGCGAGCCCTCGATGCGGTACTGGCGGCGGTCGATCCACGCCTGCGGATGCTCGACCCGGCAGCCGATCTGGAACGATTTGACCTCGGCGGCCACGCCGCGCGCGGCGAGACGGCGGACGAAATCGCGCCCACCCAGTCCCGGCGCAATAAATACAGCCGGGGCCGCGATCTGTTCTCCATCCGCCAGCCGCACCCCGACGCAGCGCCCCCCCGCCTCCAGCACCTCGGCCACTTCGGAATGGAAGCGGAAGCTCCCCCCCAGCTCGACGATGCGGCGGCGCAGGGCGGCGGCGGCCGGGCGGAGCCGGTCCGAACCGATATGCGGACGCTTCAGGTAGCGGATTTCAGCGGGCGCGCCCGCCCGGATAAAGGCGTCCAACACAAAAGCGGCCCGCGGATCGC
>JAVBRV010000292.1:0-8895 GCA_031547585.1 Victivallaceae bacterium | reverse complement strand
GGACTCGGGGGAGGCGCGAACCCCCTTTTCTCCCCCGTGAAGAAAAGAAGTTTCGCTCCACCCCCGAACCCCCTCCTCACTTCCCCAAACGAAGCGGGGTGGCGTAAATTGAGCTTGCCGCTGGCAAGCTCAATTTACGGAGATGGGGTAGATTGAAGAACGCCCCCAAAAAATTATCGCCCGATTGAGGCTGCCATCGGCAGCTTCAATCGGGCTTACTCCGCTTCTTTTGAAAAAGTGGGATAGGGGTTTGGGGGAAGGGCGAAAAGGCTTTTCTTCCCGTGAAGAAAAGTTTTTTCGCCCTTCCCCCAAGTCCCACAGCGTACTATTCAGAGGAGAAGGAGAGGGTGAAGCTCCATTTCCAGGTGGTTCCGGCGGGGTGGGGGACGGGTTTGGGGGTCCATTTGGCTGGGGGGGCGACGATGAAGCTGAAGTCTTTTCCGCCCCAGGAGCGGGAGTCCTGGTAGTTGAACCACTCTTCGGCGGCGGGGCGGATGGAGAGGATGCCTTTCGGGGTGGAGAGGTCGATTTCTTTGCCGGTCAGGCGGAATTGCGGGTTGAAGGTTTCCGGCAGGATTTTGAATTCTTCCTGGCCGTTCCGGGTCAGGACTCTGGCGCCCCGGCCGAACAGTTCCGGGACCATCAGGATCCGGCTGGAGAAGGGGTAGTAGTCGCTGAGGAGTTCGCCTTTTTGCACCACTTCGCAGTTGAAGGTGATCTTCTGCGGCTCGAGGGTACAGACGGTGCTATAGGCCACCTGGAACGCCGGATTTTTCGACGCCATGACCGACTTGACCGTGACTTTCAGGGTTTCGCCGTTGCGCTCGAATTGCGCGTTATTGGTATAGTCCCAGCTTTGGAAGAAGCGGTTGTCGTGCTTCTCCACTCCTTCCGGAATGGCGTAACCGCCGGAGATCAGGATATCCGTCGCCAGCGGCATCCCGGCGTATTTCAGGTCGCGGATTACGCCGCTGCCGCCGATTTCGGCGGAGAAGCCGCTGCTTTCGTACCGTTCCGCCGCGCCGAGCGCCAGGGTTCCCGCCAGCAGGGCGGTGGTCATCCAATGCTTCATTATTTGCCTCCGGTGGTTTCCGCGGTCAGGCCGACCAGCCCGATCATCGCGTGGTTTTTCGCTTGAACCGTCACCGAGCGGATCTCTTCCGTTGGCGCGGGGTTGATCCATTCGGTTAGATAGACGCCGACCACGCCGCTCCGGTTCATGGCGCTCCAGGCGCAGTCGGCGTTCGGGAACTTCTTGGTGGGGGCGCTCCACCAGTCGCCGATGTTCTCGCCGGAGCGAAGCGGAATCGAAAGGCTCCGGCCCGACGCGAAATCGACTTTGTAAGCGCCGCACTCCGCCGGATTCCGGTCATCCATCCAGGCCCCGGCGTGGAGGAAGAGGAGGCGCTTGACCTTGGCATTGACGGCGATCGGTTTCGACTCCGGCTGGAATTTCAGCTTCGGGTTGTCCGACACCACGATGCAGGAGACGCCGCCGTTCTCCTTCGGGTCGACGATATTGAAGGGAACGCCGTTGAAAAAGCGCTTCCCGACGGGAAAGGGGGCAAGATCGTTCAGCGCGCCCTGATCGCTCCAGCCGCCTTTGCCGTCCCCGGCGACCTCGTCGGCGAAGGCCATGTTGGCCGTGCCTTTGAGGGTGATGCAGGCCGCTTTGGCTTCGGTGAGGGGCGGCACCCGGAGAACCGGGAGTCCGGTGAATTCCGAGGCATTCTTTCGGGTGTTGTCGTCGACGATGGTCTCGAGCAGCCGCCGCCCGAAGAGGGCCGCGCCGGAGTCGTCGGCGAAAGCGCCGGGAATCTCCGCCTGCGAGAGGAGAACGTCCCCTTTGCCCAGCTTCAGGTGCGCCGCCACCATGCCGAAGTAGTCGGAGCCCCACTGCGTGGTGTCGCCGCCGATCAGGAGCGCCGCCCGCGAGGCCGGGGCGATATAGGTGCGGTAGACCGACCAATCCTTCTGGTTCCAGCAGAAGAAATCCCACTGGTCGAGACCGGCCAGCGCCGGGTGGTCGAAGCGGAGGATTTCGGAGAACTGCCCCGGTCCGGCCAGAACGTACTCCAGCTCGGGCAGGAAGGGGATGCGCCCGGAGTGATTCTGGTCGAGGACCAGGAGCCGCCCGCCCTTTTCGACGAAGCTCCGGATCTGGGTCGCCCCCGCCTGGACGCGCCCGTCGATGGAGTCGCGGCCGATGACGATGATGTCGAATTTGTCGCAGTTGTCAAAGCCGGTGAGGGTTTCGAAGGAGAGCCCGAAGGCTTTGAGCAGCGCCGCCGTCCGGTTCGGCTTCAGCTTGCCGAAGGCCGCTGAAGCGTCGTAAAGAGCAATACGTTTGGCGGAGGCGACCGGGCGGAAGAGCTCCTTGCGGTCGCGGATGGAGAAGCGGAGATCGCGCTCGTTCAGCACCTTGCCGCCGGATACCAACCGATAGGTCAATTGGTAGACGCCGGGGGCGGCTGGAGTTTTCCAGGCGAAGGGCAGGATTTTCGTCTCGTTACTCGCGAGGCGACCGACTTCGAGGCTGGTTCGGGAAGCTTCCTTGCCATTCTGTTCAAAAAGAGCTTCGAACACCACCTTCTCCACGGCGGTTTCCCGGTTGTTGACGGCGTGGAGGCGGGTGGTCAGCTCCTCATTGACAAAGCGGTTCGGGGCGAGGTAGTCGAGGACGGCGATCACCGGCGAATTCACCCGCGCCAGATAGGGGTAGGCCTGATTCGGCACGAATTCGATCGCTTCGAAGGGGTAGGCCGCCGGGGTAGTGAAGGTGGACCCAGTCAGGTTTTCGTAGCCGTCCTGATCGGGCCAGCATTTGCGCTGGACTTCGAGGATGCGCTCGTTGTAGAGGCCGCGGCCGAGTTCACGATGGAACTTGTAGTTCTTCGCGCCCCAGTTGCGGATCCAGTAGTGGCCGAGGAAGGATTCGTGCGGACGCTCCTTCCGCCAGTCATTCAGCATGTAGAGCATCTTATCCCAATCCGGCTGCGGATCGGATTCGTTTTTCCAGATCGGGTCCATCACGTTCGAGTGGTAATGGTTGGCCATGTAGACGACTTCGCCGTTCACCACCGGCGGCGGCGTGGCCCCGTACTGCTTGCGGAGTACCTCGTGAAAGTGTTTGACCACCGGTTCGCAGTAGGCGACCGGGAAGTTGTTGATGCTGCCGGTATAGTCGTGGGTATCGATATAGTCGAACTTTTCGCGCGTAGCCATCTCTTTGACATTGCTGCCGTCCTTCCAGAACCGGCCGGAGGAGTTGGTGGTCGGGCGCTGCTGCTTATCCACCGCGTGATAGAGGTCGTAGAGGTTGTTGAGCAGTTTCTCTACCCGGAGGTCGTCGTACTGCCGGATTTCGTTGCCGAAGCTGTAGGTGCAGAGCGAAGGGTGCGAATAGGAGCGCCGGATGCGGGCCTTGACCTTGGCGATGAATTCCGGCCGCAGTTTGCCGTTTTCGTCGCAGGCGCCGTCGAACCCCTTGACGTCGATCTGGTCGGCGCGGACGGGATTTTCGATCCGGGTGGCCGGGTAATCGAGCTCGTCGGTGATGATGATGCCGAATTCGTCGAGCAAGTCATACTGGTTGCGGGCGAGCGTGCTGGAGTGCATGCGGATGTGATTGACGTTGGCGTCTTTGGCGGTGATCGTCCAGAACTTGCGGAAGGCTTCCGCGGTATTGGTCCGCAGGGCGTAGAGCCAGCCGTGGGTCTGCAAGGGGAAGAAGTCGTGGCCGTAGGTGAGTCCGCGCAGCATGACCGGTTGGCCGTTCAGCACGAAATTCCCGTCTTTGACCCCGAAGGTGCGCATGCCGAAGCGCTGTACGCCGGTGACTTCGCCCCGCGCGTTCTTCACCCGGAGGCCGTAGAGAAAGGGCGACTCCCAGCTCCACAGCTTCGGATTCTCCGGCTTCCCGGTTCCGGAGACCAGGCGGAGGCCGTCTTCCTCATACGGTTTGCCGAATTCAACCTTGGCCGCGATCTTGCCGGAGTTCCATTCGAAAATCTCACCCTTCCAGCCGGTGGTATCCGCTTCGCCTTGCGAGCCGGAGAGGATGCATTCGAAGAAGACGTCACGCAGGTTCGGCCGCGTCGTCACCAGTACGTTGGCGGTGTAGGCCGCCGGGCGGATATCGAGGTAGACGAGGTCGAGGATGCCCATTTTGCCGGCCCAGCCCCAGCGGACCGGGTCGCCGTTGTGGAACAGCCGCACGGCGACCTGGTTTTCCCCGCCGGGGCGGATCGCCTCGGTGACGTCGAATTCATAGGCGTTCTGCGGACCGCAGTACTCCACCGGCGGCGTGTAGGGGACACCCCGGCCGATCTCTTTGCCGTTGACCCAGACGGTGAAATCGCCGGCCACTTCGTTGAAGAAGAGGACGGCCCGTTCGCCTTTTTTCATTGCGGGGGCGGTAAAGCCCCGGCGGTACCAGGCGACGCCGCCCCACTCGCGGACGGCTTTCGGAATGTGCTGAAAGCGTGCGTTCCAACCCGTGCCGCGGGCGTCCTTCGGCAAAAGAAAAGGGACGTGGATTTCGTTCGGGACGAGATCGCGCTCCCAGCCGGAGTCGTCGAAGGCCGCCTGCTGGAATCCGGCGCGGGTTCCCGCGTCAGCGGGGTCGTTCTTGCGGTCGGCAGAGACTTTATTGAGCTTCCACCACCCCGACAGCGGCAACCGCTTCAGGTGCGGCAGATAGATATCTGAACGCGAAAGATCCGGCTGATACTCCGCCGGTTCGGGGGCTGCGGCCAGCCCGAGGGCGAGGAGAGGGAGAAGGAAGAGAGCGTGTCGTTTCATCGTTCGTACCACCACATTTTCGGTTCATAATTGGATGCGTTCGTAACTTGGAGCGTCCGGTAATCCTTGCTGGCGATATGGCCGTCATAGTAGGAGACGTTGCAGATTTGCCCGCCCCGGTGGCGGAAGGATAGATACTCGCCCCATTGAATCGTGTTCGGCGCCGAGCTGCCGATGCCGCCGATCATATCGCCGTATTCCAGCCAGGTGGCCCGCGAACTGGCGGCAGTGCCGTAAATACCGCCGCCGCCCGAGGTGGCCGCCTCGACGAGGAAGGCTTTGGTTCCCGGCGATTTGACCATCCGGGTCGGAATCATCGACTGCGTTCCCGAGAGCGGGGTCCAGTAATCCGGATTCCCCGGAACCTGCTGCATGATGTAGATGAGGGCTCCGATGGGCGACGAATTCGCCGGAACCACGCGAAGGGAGAGATTCGGGCAGACGTATTTTTTATTCCAATAATGCGGATATTGCTCATTGACGGACATTCCGGTCAATTTCAAGTAAGCCACGTTGGCGGCCCAGTTGGCGTCGGGGTCGTAGGCGGTTCCCATATTGCGCTGCCAGCGCGGCATGAGTTTGCCGCTGAAATCATTCTGGTAGAGCGATGCTGCGTTCGTCATATTCTTCATCTGGGTGACGCACTGGCTGATGCGGGCGGTCTCCCGCGCCTTGTTGAGGGCGGGCAAAAGCAATGCCGCCAGAATGGCGATGATCGCAATTACGACCAACAGCTCTATCAATGTGAATGGGAATGCTTTCGGCTTCATAAACGTTCTCCTTTCTTACAGGTTGACTTCATGCAGAATGAGCGGGATTGCCGAGCAACGCACCGCGTCCTTTCCCTCCAGCAATTGCGCCAGCGCGTCGACCGCTTCGCGGGCGAAGGCTTCGAAATCGCAATCGAAGAGAAAACCGTGAAAATGTTTCGGGTCGGATACCGACTTGACGGCCTGGATGACCCGACACTGCCGCCGGGTGTCGATGCCGTAGCGGGCGAGGAGCGGCGTCACCTCGTAGCGATGGGCGAGCGAGTAGCAGACCGCGTCGATCGGAACCTTTTGCGCCAGCAGTTTCTCCAGCGTCTCCCGGCAAGTGTGAGGATCGCGAAGGAAGAGCGTCTCATCGAGAGCGATGCCCGCTTCATGGTACACGTCTTCGATTCCCGTGAGAAGGCGGCACCAGTCTTCCCCGGCCGGCAGATAGACGATATGGCGGCGCCCTTCGGCCAGCAGCTTCTTCCCGACCCGGCGGCCGCACTCTTCATAGTCGAAATAGACGTTGCCCGACGCCGCCGAATTCCCGCACTTCACCAGCGGGAAGGGCAATTTCTCGAAGACCGGCTTCATGCCGTCGGGGGGGTAAATCCAGATCAGGGCGTCCAACTGCTCATTGAGAATATCCCGAAGCATCGCTTCCGGCTGATGGCTGTTGAGGTTAAATAGATGGATGAGGCCGAGTCGGTCGGCCGCCTGCTTCATCACCTCCGCCAGCATGGACGCCATATAGTGGTCATGGTGAACCATCATGCCGTCCCCCACCAGGATGCCGATGACCCGCTGCCGCTCCTCCGAGAAGAACGAGCGCTTGGCGGGGTTGGTGAAGGAGCCGATTCCCGGCTTGCCGATCAGGTGACCGTCTTCGGAGAGCTGCTTCAGCGCCTTGCAGACCGTCGGACCGCTGACCCCGAAGCGCTGCGTAAGCTCCTGAATCGTCGGCAGCCGCACGGAACTCCCGCCGGCCCGCAGGGTCAGATTCATCACATAACGGCGGATCTTCATATACTCCGCGACGTTTGACTTTGTTCTCAACGGATTACACCTGTTAACATTTATAATGGTTTATAATTAATTATAGCAAGAGAGAGGCCATTTGTCAAGGGAGGAAACACACTTTTTTGAAAAAAACCGTCGACGGGCGGCTCGTAGGGACAATAGAGACTTTAGGGACCTTATACGAATTCGCTTTCAAACATAGACGAAGACTTGTCCTTTCGCGCGCCTTTGCGCATTGTGTCCTCGTCCGATGCTCGCATCGGCCTGCGGGACAACGCGCAAAATCGCATCGAAATGCCTGCGCTTCGCTATCTATGTTTGAAAGCGAATTCGTATTAGAGACCCCGATTGACTTTGAGGCATACTCGGGGTCCCTAAAGTCTCTATCGTCCCTAAAGTCTCTACGAGCCACCCGCCACAGGAGGTCAAACTTTTCTCGCCCCGCCAAACCGTCAAATTGCAAAGTTTTTCGTCCTTTTTGCCATTCCGTTTTAACCTGACCCGTGGTATACTATTTTCAACCCGGAAAGGCATAAACCATCATGAGCGAAAAACTGAAGGTCCTGATGATCGGCGGAACCGGCATCATCAGCAGCGATTGCACGCTGCTGGCCGCACAAAAGGAAATCATCGATCTCACCCTGCTGAACCGGGGGAAAAACCCGAGCTTCCTGCCCGAAGGGATCCAAACCATCCAGGCGGATATCAACGACGCCGCCGCCGCGCTGGCGGGGCGGGAGTTCGACGTGGTCTGCGACTTCATCAGCTACACGCCGGAGGCGCTCCAGGCGAAGCTCGATCTCTTCAAGGACCGCTGCCGCCAGTACGTCTTCATCTCCTCGGTCGCCGCTTACGCCGTGCCGGAGGATGGAGCCATCCGCACCGAGGCGAATACTCCGGTCGGCTGCCTCGACTGGTCCTACGGCTACAACAAGGCGCTGTGCGAACGGCTGCTGCGGGAGAGCGGCATCGATTACACCATCGTCCGCCCGGCGTACACCATCAATAGCATCCGCTTCTTCAACCCCTATACGATCAACCATTGGGAGAGCTGGACGATCGCCGACCGGCTGCTGACCCACCGTCCCCTGGTTCTTCAGGACGACGGCATGCAGCTCTGCACCATGACCCACACCACCGATTTCGCCGAAGCCTTCGTCGGACTCTGGGGAAACCCCAAGGCAATGAACGAGGATTTCCACCTTACTTCGGGCGAATACCGAACCTGGCGGCAGGTGGCGGAAATCCAGGCGGAGCTGCTCGGGGTCGAACCGCGCTTTTGCTTCGTTCCCACCGACCGGCTCTGCCTGGAGCTACGCTGGGACGCCGCCGAAAAGGTGCGCCACACCGCCCGGCACGCCTGCTACGACAGTGGAAAGGTGCGGCGGGCGGTTCCCGGCTTCCGCTGCAAGGTGGACTTCCGCGAGATGATGACGCGAAGCCTCCGCTTCTACCGCGAAAACCCCGAATTCCAGAAGATCAGCCCCTGGTGGAGCGCCGCCTTCGACCGCATCGCGGCCAAATACTCAGGCAAGCCAGTTCTCAAGTGAAAGATGTTTGACTTTTGAGAAGTGCGCTTCGTTATTGGTGACGAGAACCGCTCTTTCAACCAGGGCGGAGGCAGCGATCAGGAGGTCCATGGAGGCGAGCGGAGTTCCCAGCTTTTCCAGCTCGGACCGCAGCTTTCCGTAGCGGAGCGCCGTTTCGAAAGTCCAGTCGACCACCGGAACCAGCTTGCAGAAGGCCTGCACCTTTTCGGTCAAGGGGGCGGAGTTTTTCTTCGCCGCGCCGAACTGCAACTCGGCCGCGGTGATGGCGGAGATGCAGAGCTTCGGGAAGTGCGTGGAAAACTTCTCCAGCAGAACAGAATCGGTTCCCCGGATCACATACGACGCCATGTCGGTGTCGAGCATATAACGCCGACTCATTCGAACAGCTTCCGATCCTGAATTTTCTGCCCGTCGCGACGGTCGATCTCAAAATCCGGAATCCCCGGCATGGCCAGAAACGTCTCCAACGTGACCTCCGCCACCAGCGGCGTCAAAATCAACTGATCGCCCCGCTTCTCAATCTTCACCTCTTCGGTGGAAAATCGATACTTACGAGGAATCCGAACCGCCTGCGAGCGACCATTTTTAAACACCTTGGCAACCTCCATCGCGCCCTCCTTTTGATATCTATCATAAATATATATCATTTCATCAAAAAATCAAGCGCCTTGCCCTGCTATACCCCTCTCGCAAAAATGGGGTTGCCATCGGCAACCCCATTTTTGCACCACCCCGCTTTTCTTGGGGAACGTGAGAGGGGCGATCGG
>JAVBRV010000027.1:0-10583 GCA_031547585.1 Victivallaceae bacterium | reverse complement strand
CGCCACGACGACCGCGTCACCCTGGTTCACCCCGGCGAAATTTACATCCTCCCTTCGGGCGATCCGAACTCTTTGGGCGTCTCCCTCGGCGGCTCCTGCCGGAAGCTCGCCCTTGGACTCTGCGGACACTTCCTCGCCCCCCTTCTCGCCGGGCTCGGTCTCTCCGGCGAGCGAAACCTGCTTCGCCTCACCTCCCCCGAACGCCTCGCCGCCATCATCGAAGCCATCCTCCCCCTCCTTCAACAAAAAGAACCGGAAAGCGTCCCCCAACTCGCCGCCCTCGCCCTCCAGTTCCTCACCGAATTGCGCATGCAGCAACCCGAAACCAGCCACCCCGTCGTCGCCGAAGCCATCCGCATCTACGAATGCGGCCTCTCCCAGAACATCACTCTCGACTTTGTCGCCGCCGAACTCAAGGTCGCCCCCTTCAAACTGATCCGCCTCTTCCGGAAGCACCTCGACACCACCCCCAAAGCCTACCAGCTTAAACTCCGCATGCAGAACGCCGAAGCCCTTCTCCACAACACCCACCACTCCATCGAAGAGATCGCCCGCCGCTGCGGCTACGCCTCCCCCCGCTGCTTCACCCGCGAATTTCACAAACACCACCAGGTCTCCCCCCGCGAATTCCGTTCCGGCAAAAATCATGCCGGTTTTACACCCCCAGAGTTGACGAAACCGATTTAACGAAGTATTTTTCATCATGACAAAATCCGACACCTTGAATGCGTGGCTCAACCGCCACTTCGCCCTCTTCATCTATCTGGTGACGCTGGGGTGCGAACTCTTTCTGCTCTATCAGGGGCGGGGCTACGGCCTTTTCGCGGCTCCCGTGGCCGGAATGGATCAGCTCTCCATGCTGCAAGGGGCGGAGAAGCTCGCCTCGGGCGTCCTCCCGGGGGGCGATTACCGCTACAGCTACGCCTACACCCTTCTCCTCGCCCTCTTCCACGGGCTGACCGGGGGAAACCTCGTGGCCATGCGCGTCCTTCAGGCGGTGCTGACCGCGCTGATCCCGGTGTTCGTCTACCGGCTGGGGCGGCGGCTCCGGCTGGGGCGGATGCCGGCGCAGCTGGGGGCGCTCTGCTATCTCTTTTACGCGCCGGCGCTGCTCATCTCCGTCGACTTTCTGCGGGCCGCGCCCCTGGCGCTCTCTTTCCTTCTCTACGCCGATCTGCTGCTCTCGGGATTCTACCGGAAGTCCACCCCCCGGCTGCTGCTCGCCGGGCTCATGGGCGGACTCTGCATCCTCGGGCGCGAGAACTTCGCCGCCGTGGTCTTCCTGCCGCTCTTTCTCCTCTTCCTCCCCAAAGTGCGGCGGCGGATCGGCTTCCGGCGGGCGGGCGGCGTCGCCCTTTTACTCCTTCTCCCGGCGCTGGCGGCGAGTCTCTTCAACGGCGTCCTCTACGGCAGCTTCCAGCCGCTGCCGGGGAACTCGGGGAACATCATGCGCTTCTATCACGGCGAGGAGGCCGCGCACAGCTTCCGGATGGCGGCGGAGTCGCTGCTGGCGGCGGTTCCCCGGCAGTTCGCCGCCTTCCTCTCCAGCTATGAGCTGCCGAACAGTCTTTCCGTCTACGCCCACCGGGAGCTGATTCCCTTCCTCCGGGTCTTCCCCCTTACCTTCAATCTGCTGACGGGGCTCGCCCTCCTCGGAGTATGGCGCTGCCGCCGGAATCCGGCGGTGTGGCTCCTCAGCCTCCTCATCCTCGCCTATATGGGGTCGATGCTGTTCTTCACCGTCTTCTACCGCTTCCGGATTCCGGCGGTTCCCCTGTTGGCGGTGCTGGCGGGGGGCGGGCTCGGGAGCCTTCTCGAATACGCTTCGAAACAGCGTTGGAAGCCTTTTGCCTTCGCGCTTCTCTTTCTCGCGGTCTATTTCGCCGTAACCTACGTCCCGCCCGATTCGCGGCGCACGGTGGAGGAGCGCGGCACGGTGGCGCGGGTTCTCACGCTGAACGAACGCTACCTCGAAGCCGAGGAGTACATCGCCCGGATGCAGCGCGACGGCCTCGACATGCGCCCGGATGCTTTGTTCCTCGCGCACCGGCTGCACCAGGCCGGGGAGACCGCCCGGGCGCGGGAAGTGGCCGAACGCTTCCTGAAAAAATAAGCGGCTCCTCCCTTGCATATTTCAAAGGAGCCGTTATATTATGCCCTTGGAGCCGTGTCAGCCGTGGGCAGTCGCGGCGGGGGGAGAGCAATCTCGCGCCGTCGAGGAAAGTCCGGACTGCATAGAGCAGGGAGTCCCTTTGAAAAGAGGGATACCGCGGACGATATTCCGCGGGAAGGCCAGTGCAACAGAAAAGATACCGCCTGTCGGTTTCGGCCGGCAGGTAAGGGTGAAATGGCGGGGTAAGAGCCCGCCGGGCGCTTAGCGAAAGCGGCGCCGCATAGGTAAACCCCTCCCGCAGCAAGACCAAATAGGGGATGATGCCGTGGCTCGCGGCGTTATGAATCCCGGGTTCTGGTCGCATAGACAGATGATTGCCCACCGCCTTCGGACGGGGACAGAATCCGGCTTACAGCGGCGGCGCGGCTCCTTTCGAACGGAAAAATATAGAGAAGAAGATGCCGAAAATTGCAATCTTAAGCGATATTCACGCCAACATCGACGCCCTCTGGGTGGTGTTGGAGAAATGTCGCGAGTTGGGGATCACCGACTATGTCTCCCTTGGCGACATCGTCGGCTACAACGCCGCTCCCCGCGAATGCCTCGCCCTGGTGGGCGGTCTCAATTTCCTGGCCATGGTTCGCGGCAACCACGACGAATACACCGCCAACGGCAACACCGAGCGTTCGGGCTTCAACCCCCACGCCAAGCTCGCCATCAACTGGACCCGCGACCAGCTCTCCGGCGACGAACGCGCCTGGCTGGTCGACATGCCGTACCGGACGGTGGTTCCGGGGGCAAACTCCACCATCGTCCACGCCACGTTGGATACGCCGGAAAATTGGGGCTACATTTTCGACCCCCATCACGCCACCGACAACTTCTCGTACCAATTCACCCAGCTCTGCTTCTGCGGCCACTCGCACGTGCCGGTGGCCTTCATCAAGAAGCCGATCACCAGCGTCAACGAGCGCAATATCGAAGAGATTCCGGAGTGGGTGCACAACCCCCGGAACGATACGCCGAACTACGACTTCAATTACCCCGACGAACTGCCGATCGAAGTCAAGGCCGGCAGCAAGTATCTGTTCAACATCGGCAGCATCGGCCAGCCGCGCAATCGCGACCCGCGCGCGAGCTTCGCGGTGCTCGACACCGACAACCGCCTGGTCACCCGCTACCGCCTCCCCTACGACATCGGCGGCGCCCAGAACCGGATCGTCGACGCCGGCCTGCCGGAACGGCTGGCCCTGCGGCTGGCTTCCGGGACCTAGATGAGCACTCCCAAAAACGTTCTGGTCATCAAACCGAGCAGCATGGGTGACATTCTGCACCTCTTCCCCGCGCTCGCCCTGCTTCGCCGGGCGATGCCGGAGGCGGAGCTGGATTTTCTCATCCACCCCGCCTTCACCGATTTGCTCGACTACAGCCCCTGGCCGGTGCGGCGGCGGATCTTCTTCGAGCGCAAGAAATTGGGACGCGCCGCCACCATGCTCCCGGAGTTCCGGAAGCTGGTCACCCGCCTCCGCCGGCGGCGCTACGATATGGTGATCGACTTCCAGGGGCTGACCCGGAGCGCCCTCTTCGCCTTCCTCGCCAACGGCCCCTCGGTCGGTTTTGCCGCGCCCCGCGAAGCGCCCGCCCGGATCTTCTACCGCAAACGCTACCCGGTCGCCCCCGAACACGCTTTGCTGCGCAACTTCCGGCTGGCCGAGAAAGCGCTCGGCGAAACCGCCGACTTCGAGTGGCCCATGCTCCGGAGCAATCCGCGCCACGCCGCCCGGCTGGCGGAGAAAACCGGGGAGCTCGGCGACGCTCCTCTCGTCCTCCTGATCCCGGGGGCGCGCTGGGCGAGCAAGGTGTTCCCGCCCGAACTCTTCGCCCGGGTGGCGAAGGGAATCGCGGCGCGGAATCCCGAAGTCCGCTTCGTCACCGTCGGAACCGCCGAAGACCATGCCGCCGAAGAGACGATCGCCTCCGGACTCGGTAACGCCGCCCCCCTCCTCCCCCTTGCCGGGAAAACCTCGATCGGCGAGATGATGGAGCTGATCCGCCGGGCGGACGCGATCATCAGCAACGACTCCGGCCCGATTCACGCGGCGGCGGCCTTCCGGCGGCCGGTGTTCGGCTTTTACGGCCCGACCGACCCCGACAAAACCGGTCCCTTCAGCCCCGAAAGCCGCAGCTACCAGGCCGCGCTCGACTGCATCAAATGTTTGAAACGCCACTGCCCGGACGCCCGCTGCCACCGGCTCGACGAGGCCCGGATCATCGATGATGTGCTTGCTGTGTTAACCCCTGAATTTCAAGGAGAAACTGTATGATGAAGCCCTTCACTCTCCTCCTTTTCCTCCTCGCCGCCGTGGCGCTCCATGCCCAGGTCGGGCTGGACATCAACCTCAACCGCAACGTCTACATGCAATATGAGCCGGTGTACGCCGCGGTCACCATCCGCAACGACAGCGGCAAAGCGCTGGTCTTCGGGAGCGATCCGCAGCTGCAAGGCTCCATCCAGTTCGAGATCAAGGATCTCGACGGCAAGGTCATTCCGGCGCGGCCCGACGCGGCGCTCACGGTTTCCGGCCTGGTGCTGCGTCCGGGCGAACTCCGCCGCCTGGTGTTGCCGATTTCGAAGTATTACGACATCGACCGCCTCGGCAGCTACCGGGTCAACGCCTACGTCAGCCACGCCATGCTCCCGGTGGAGTACAAGAGCCGCGACCTCAAATTCACCGTCGACCGGGGCTTCGACGTCTGGAAGCGCACCGTCGGACTCCCCGACATGACCAACGGCAAACCGACCAGCCGGAATGAACAGCGCACCTATTCCGTCCGTTCGCTGATCGACATCAACAACCGTTACTTCTACCTGGTGGTCGAAGACGACAAGACGGTCTACGGCGTCGCCCGCCTCGGCGAGGCGGTCGGGCAAGAAAGGGTGATGGCCGAGGTGGATATGCTGAGCCGCATCCACCTCCTCGTCCCCGTGACGCCCAAGGTCAAGCACTACATCGCCTTCGCTCTCGACGGGGCCAATATCGCCAATGAATTCCGCAAAATGTCCGACACCATCCCCACGATTTACAAGGATCCCGAGAACGGCGTGGTCACCTTCCTCGGCGGCTCTCCGGCCATCGAAGGGGTCGATTACGTCAGTCCCCGCCAGGGCGTGGTCACCGCGACGCAGCTGATGAATGAGCGGGGCGAGCCGATCAGTCCGATCCAGACGCCGCCCCCCACCGCGCCCGCCAACTCCGGCCTGGTGGATCTCGGGCCGCAATAGGCGCCGCCATGGACGCCCCCCCCGCGCTGAAGGCTCTCGACCGGACGCTCCGGCCCGTCAGTTGGGGAACGCTCGGAGTGCTCGGCATTCTGGTGCTGTTGAAGCACGGCGGATTCTGGCTGCCGCCCGGCTGGCTGGAAAGCCTGGTCATGCCGGTGCTGACCGGCGCGGCGGTCGGCTACCTCACCAACTTCATCGCCATCGAAATGCTGTTCAAGCCCTACCGGCCGACCGACCGCCACTGGCTACGCTACGCCACGCTCGGCTTCTGGAAGCAGGGGCTCGTCCCCGGCAACAAAGAGCGGATCGGCCGGGTGATGGGCGAGGTGATTCCGCAAAACCTGGTCAACCCCGAGGAGCTGGCGACGGAGCTCGGCCGGGCGGCGACGGAGCTCTTTCAGAACGAAACCTTTCTCGCCGCGCTCCGCGAGGGGGCGCAGCGCTTTGTCGGGCGCTATTCCGGGAATATTTCCAGCTTCCTCATTCCGCACATCGAGGAGGCGGTGAAGAACGCCCTCGCCGACAACCTGACGCCCGAAAACATCGCCCGCTTCTGGGATGAACTGGCCGTCCGCTATCTGGAGAACCCCGAAAACCGCGAAGCGCTCGCCGCCGCGATCATCGGCGAATTGCGCAACCGCTCCCCGGAGCTGGCGCAGCTGATCCGCGAAAACCTGAAGGAGGGGGTGCGCGACTACCTCCGCGCCAAGCTCGGCGCCCTGCCCCGGATGCTGGTCCCCGCCGACTTCGCCGCCGGGCTGGTGGACTACCTCGACTGGAAGCACATCGAACGGCGTCTCGCCGAAAAGCTGGGCGACGCCGCCGGCCGGGAGCTGATCAAGAAGGAGCTGGCCGGTTTCACGCTCCGCATCCGCGACTACCTGAAGACGGCGGAGGGAGAGGCGAAGGTGCGCGCCTTCCTGGCCGAAAACGGCGCGGCGATGGAGGAGTTCCTGCGGGCCTACCTCGCGGCCAAGCTGCCGGAGCTCACCGCAACCCTCCTCAATTCACCGGAATTCTGGAAGCATCTTGAGGAGCAGCTTCTCCCCGGCGTGGCGCGGTCGATCGCGCTCTACCTCCGAACCGGCGGCAAGCGCGAAATCGTCGCCCGCCTCGACCTTCAGAACCGCATCGAGCGGGCGGTCGCCGCGCAGGACGTCGAGGAGTTCCACGGCATGATTACCGCCATCGCCGCCGAACATCTGGTGGCGATTCAGGTCCTCGGATATTTTCTCGGCGCGGCGGCGGGAATTCTGCTGGCGGCGGTCAATTTGTGAATTGAAATCCACTTACCCCTGAGTTATATTACAGCATGATGGACATTCTGGAAAAAATCAGCTCCGGCCGGGCGAAGCTCGCCCTGATCGGTCTCGGCTACGTCGGCCTCCCCCTGGCGGTCGAATTCGGCAAACGCTTCGACACCTTCGGCTTCGACGTCAAGAAGGAGCGGATCGATGAGCTCCGCGCCGGGCGCGACTCCACCCTCGAGATCTCGGGGGAAGAGCTGAAGGCGGCGAAATTCCTCCGGGTCGGCGACGACCCCGAGGGGCTGCGCGGCTGCGACGTCTACATCGTCACCGTCCCGACGCCGGTCGACAAGTACAACCGCCCCGACCTCACCCCCCTCTACCGCGCCAGCGAAACCGTGGGGAAAGTCATGCCGAAGGGGGCGCTGGTGATCTACGAAAGCACCGTCTACCCCGGCTGTACCGAGGAGGACTGCGTGCCGATGCTGGAGAAGGGGCAAGGCCTCGTCTTCAACCGCGACTTCTTCTGCGGCTACAGCCCCGAGCGCATCAACCCCGGCGACAAGAGCCACACCCTGCGGCAGATCCGCAAGATCACCTCGGGCTCGACCCCGGAGGCGGCCGAGGCGGTCGCGGCCCTCTACCAGTCGATTCTCGACCAGCCGGTCTACCGCGCGGCCTCGATCAAGGTGGCCGAAGCGGCCAAGGTGATCGAGAACGCCCAGCGCGACCTCAATATCGCTTTCGTCAACGAGCTTTCGAAGATCTTCCGGCTGATCGGCATCGACACCGGCGAAGTGCTGGAGGCGGCGGGGACCAAGTGGAACTTCCTCCCCTTCCGCCCCGGTCTGGTGGGCGGTCACTGCATCGGCGTCGACCCCTATTACCTGACCCACAAGGCGCAGAGCCTCGGCTACCACCCCGAAGTGATCCTCGCCGGGCGGCGGATCAATGACGGCATGAGCCGCCACGTCGCCACGGAGATCATTAAACTGATGATCCATAAGAAGATCGGCATTTCGGGAGCGCGCGTCCTCCAGCTCGGCATCACCTTCAAGGAGAACTGCCCCGACATCCGCAATTCGCAATCCGCCGCGCTGGCGGCGGCGCTGGCCGATTTCGGCTGTGCGGTCGACGTCTGCGACCCCTGGGCCTCCCCGGAGGAGGTGGCCCGGAACTACGGCTTCGCCTCGGTGAAGGAGCTGGATAAACTCGATCTGTCGCAATACGACGCGGCGGTGCTGGCGGTCTCCCACCGGGAGTTCGGCGGGCTCTCCCCCGCAGTATTCACCCGCCGCCCCTTCGTCCTCTACGACGTCAAGGGGCTGCTCCCCAAGGAGGCGGTCGATGGCCGGCTCTAACCTGACCAACCGCCGGATTCTGGTCACGGGCGGCGCGGGCTTCATCGGCAGCCACCTCGCCGAACAGCTGCTGAAGCGCGGCAACGAGGTAATGGTGCTCGATAACTTCTCCACCGGGAAGCGGGCCAATCTCGCCCCCTTCGCCGATCACCCCCGGTTCACGCTGATCGAGGGGGATATCCGCGACCGCGAAGCCTGCCGCCGGGCGGCGGCGGGAATGGAGTTCGTCTTGCACCAGGCGGCGCTGGGTTCGGTGCCGCGTTCGGTCGAGGACCCGGTGACCACCACCGAGGTCAATATCACCGGCTTCGTCAATCTCCTCTTTGCGGCGAAGGAGGCGGGGGTGAAGCGCTTCGTCTACGCCTCCAGCTCGTCGGTCTACGGCGACAACGCCGCGCTGCCGAAGCATGAGGAGGAGACGGGCCGCCCGCTCTCCCCCTACGCCATCACCAAGTGCGTCAACGAGTTATACGCCGAGAACTTCTTCCGTCTCTACGGCATTGAGACCATCGGCCTCCGGTATTTCAACGTCTTCGGTCCGCGCCAGGACCCCGAGGGGGCCTACGCGGCGGTGATTCCGCGCTTTACGGCGGCGCTTTTCGATCACCAAAGCCCCGTTATCAACGGCGACGGCAGCTATTCGCGCGACTTCACCTATGTGGACAATGTGGTGGAAGCGAACCTCCTCGCCCTTCTCGCCTCCCCGGAGGCGGCGGGTCAGGCCTGCAACATCGCCTGCGGCGGGCGGCTGACCTTAAGCGAACTTTTCACCACTTTGCGCGAAGCGGCGTCGGCTTTCGACCCGGCGGCGGCGAAAGTGGAACCGGAATACGGTCCGGAGCGGGCGGGGGATATTCCGCACTCGCACGCCGACATTTCGCGGGCCGGGCAGCTGCTCGGCTACCGGCCCCGGGTGGGAATTCGCGAGGGGCTTTTCCATGTGGTGGAATGGTACGCTGAAAACCGGTAAAAAGCTTCTTCGGCGGTTGATTTTCCCCCTTCCGCTTGTATATTATAGGTAATTCGTCGATCGTATGCGGTGAATCATGGTGTAATTCCGTGGCTGTCGCGCAACCGTTAAAGTCGGATCCCGGTACGTTCGTTTGTTTCTGATCGGAGGCTACAGCGAGGCTTTCGATTCCGTATTGTGCGCAAGACACAAAAAGGAAGAAGCCATGCGGCATTTCCACCTCCGCCGGAGGAGTTTCACCCTCATTGAACTCCTGGTCGTAATCGCTATTATCGCCCTCCTCGCCGGAATGCTCCTCCCCGCGCTGAATATGGCGCGCGAAAAGGGCAAGACCGCCAAATGCGTCGGCAACCTGAAGCAGATCGGGCAGGCGAACAACGCCTACGCCGACGATCACCACGGCTGGCTGACGCCCTACACCACCTCCTCCAGCACTTCCGGGCCGGGCGACTACTGGTTCGGCGTCAAGGAATCCAGCACCTGGGACATCACCGACAGCCCGCTCCTCGGCCCCTATTACGGGAATTCGCCGGGGGTCATGCTCTGCCCGGGCGTTCAATTGGTCAAAAGCGTGACGACGGGCGAATCGGCCGAAAGTCTCGCCGCCATCGACGGCTCCGGGGGGTACGCCTACAACGCCCAGTGGTTCGGCCAGTACGGCGGGGCCGCCTCCATCAAACGGAACCAGACCCGGAAGCCCTCCCAAACCGTGGTATTTGCCGACGCCGCCCGCTCCGGGATGGGGGGGACGAGCTACAACCCGGTCCGCCTCACTGCCTTTCTCTACTGCAAGACCAAGCCGGACGGCAGCGTTTACGCCTACTCCACCTCGGGAACCACCCACTTCCGCCACCGGGGGCTGGGCATGGTCAACTGGGCGGATGGGCACGTGACGCCGGAGCTTCCCGGCTCGATCAACACACACGCCTCGGCGCGGGTTTCGCTGGTCGGCTACGTCGGCGCTCCCGGGGTCGACCTCTACAACCCCATCCGCGGCGCGGATGAAATCATCGAATAATCATGAAAACGCCGTTCACCCTCCTCCTTCTGCTCCTCGGAGCCGGCCTCGCGGCGGGAATCGTCGCCGAAGACGCCGCCTCCCTCACCTGGCGGCGGGCGGACGGGGTGGAAACCCGGCTGCAAAAGCGGCCCCAAAGGACGGTGATCGCTCTCGCCTCCCTCGTCCCCCTCTGGTACATCGCGGGGGGCGAAGCGGTCGGGGTCCCCAGCGTGAAGGATAAAGGAGTGATCCCCGAAGCGGCGCTGGGTCTGCCGAAGGTGGGAACTTCCGTCGGGGTGAACGCCGAGAAGGTGCTGGCGCTGCGTCCCGATCTCGTGCTGCTCCACCAGCGGCCGGAGCGCCACCGTTCGCTGGCCAAACTATTGCAGCAAACCAATATCCCAACCTTGTGCGTCGACTACGACAACTACGCCGACTTCCGCGACTTGCTCGACCTCTTCGCCCGGCTGAACGGCCGTACCCTTGAGGAGGTCCCCGAAGCGCGCGAAATCGTCGCCGAAGTGGAGCGCATCCGGGCGCAGGTTCCGAAGGGGGTTGCGCCGGTATTCGCGGTACTCTTCGCCTCCGCCTCCGGCTTCTCATTGGAGT
>JAVBRV010000008.1:0-7244 GCA_031547585.1 Victivallaceae bacterium | reverse complement strand
GTGCACAAGAGCGGCGACGACTTCGTAATGCGCGGGCTCTCCACCCTGCCGGAGCGGGCGGCCATCCGTAAACTTTCCGTGGCGGCCCGCACGGCGGTGCTTTTCCGGAACGACCCGGGGTTCCGGGGGGATTTCGACCGGCTGCTGGCGGCTTCCGGGGCGGAGCGGCTCCTATTCTTCCTCGATTTTCTGCTGCGCCTGACGGCGACGCCCCGGCGGGCGCTGACCGCGCCGCCCGAGGAGACGCCGCCGCACCACCATAACAGCGACCGCGAACCGATCGAGAAGGCGGTCCGCTTCATGCAGCGGCGCTTCCGGGAGAAGATCACGCTGGAGGATGTGGCGCTGTCGGTCGGCATGGAGCCGGAGAGCTTCCGCCGCTTCTTCCGCCGGGCGGTGAGGGTGAGTTTCTCCGACTACCTCATCGACCTCCGGCTGGTCTGCGCCGGGAAGCTGCTGCGGGAGACCCGCAAAAGCATCTCCGAAATCGCCGACGAAGCGGGCTTCCGCAACCTCTCCAACTTCAACCGTCTGTTCCTCGACCGCTACCGCGAGACGCCCCGGAATTACCGGAAACTGCATTGATGTTCTTATTGATCCGGTTGATTTCGCGGACCGCCCCGCCATCGAAGCCGATAACGGCGAGGAACTCCGAGATCAAGTCGGATTTGCCCGCGCAATAGGAGTCGACGTCGCCGGGGAATTCCCGCGCCAGCTCTTGCTTGAGCGCTCCGTAGCGCGCCGCCTCCCCGGGGTGGCTCCGCAGGTAGTCGCGCAGCTTCAGGTGGTTGGCGAGATGCGGCGACCCGGGGAAGCAGACGTAGAAGTTGTGGCGAAACTCCAATTGCAACGATTCCGTGAACATCTCCCGCCCCGGCAGGCCCCCGTCGCCGCGATGGTGGAAGCCGAGAGATGCCAGCGCCTCCTTCACCCCCCTCCACGCGCCGGCGGCGGGGAGAAGGTAATCGGCGTCAATCACCGGTTTGGCGGCGAGTCCCGGCACCGAAGTGCTGCCGACATGCTCCAGCGTCCCGCCGAAGCGATCGAGCACCGGAGCGAGGAAAATTTGCAGCGCCGCGAAATCGCGCGCCCATTGCGGGTCGAAATCGGTCACCACGATCCGGGGCGTCCGGGCATAGTAGATATTGTGCCGCATTATCTTGTCGCCGACGATCTTATCATATTCGCCGCAGGGCATCATGCCGAGACGTTCGGCGACCCGGAGCGAAGAGACATTTTCCGGCCGGATGTCGGCGACCACCCGCAGCGCGCCGAGCACCCGGAAGGCGTAGTCAAGCGCCGCCTGCCCGCCCTCCGCGGCGTACCCCTGATGAAAGCACGATTGCCGCAGAATCCAGCCGACGCCGAGGTGGGACTTCCCCTTGATCTCCTCCGGCATCAGCCCGATCTGCCCGACCGGTTCGCCGGTGGATTTCAAGAAGGCCAGCCAGTAGCCGCAGCCGTGCTCCCGGTAACGGGCGAGGTTGCGCTCGATCCAACCGCGAACTTCGTCATCGGAGAAGGTGTGCTCCCAGGCGTACATCACCGCTTCATTTTGCAGCATCTCCGCGAGGGTCGGGAAGTCGTCGGGCGTCATCTCCCGGAAGCGGAGCCGGGAACTCTCAAAAATCATCGCATTCATCCTGAAAATATATCACTCCAAAACCGAAAATACAATTCCCTCTTGACATCGTACGTTCCCGGAATATATTACCGCAAAGGAGATCTAAAAATGCATAAAGCACAGGAAATTTTCAGCCGCGTGCCCAAAACGCACAACTGCGCCCAATCGGTCGCCGCCGGCTGCGGCCATGAGGAGCTGGTTCCCGGCCTCGCCGCCATGGGCCACGGACGCGCCCCCGGCGGACGCTGCGGCGCCCTTCACGCGGCGCTGGCGGCGGCTCCCGAAGCGTGCCGCGACGAAATCCGCCGCGCCTTCGCCGCCGAAGCCGGCTCCGAACTCTGCAAAGAGCTGAAAGCGAAAGGCTACCCCTGCGCCTCCTGCGTCGAACTCGCCGCCTCGCTGCTCGATGAATGCCAAAAGAAGCAGTCTTGAAAACCATCTGGACCATCGGACACTCGACCCATTCGCTGGAGGAGTTCATCGGTATGCTGAAATCCTTCGACATCGAACTGGTCGCCGACATCCGCAGCCTGCCGGGATCGCGAAAGTTCCCGCAGTTCGACCGGGAGGCGCTGGAGGAATCCCTGCCGGCAAACGGCATCGCTTACCGGTTGATTCCGCAGCTCGGGGGGCGTCGCAAAGTCCGCCCGGACTCCCCCAATACCGCCTGGCGGCACCCCGCCTTTCGCGGCTACGCCGATTACATGGAGACGCCCGGCTTCCGCGAAGGAATCGACCAACTCTCCGCCGAAGCGGAAGCTCGCCGCACCGCCCTTCTCTGCGCCGAGGCGGTCTGGTGGCGCTGCCACCGCTCGATGGTCGCCGACTACCTGAAGTCAAACGGCTTCCGGGTGTGGCACATCATGGGCGTAGACAAGGCGGAGGAGCATCCCTACACCTCCGCCGCGCGCCTGGTTGACGGCGTGTTGACCTATCACGAGAGGTAATTACGTTTGGGCGGCTCGACAAAGGTTGAACCTGCTGTGGCGGCCGGCCCACAGCCTCTCGCCACCCCGCCAAAACGTTGCCCGCGAACGACCCGGCGCTCTGTCCTCAGAGGCAGCGGTACTCTTTCTCGCGCCGCAGCGTCTCTTCGTAGGCGGCGGGGTCGCAGGGTTCGGCGGGGGGCTTGCTGATGACCCGGGCGATGAAGGAGCCCGGCGAAACCGGCTCCCCGGCGCGAATATCCCTTTCGGTGAAGCGCGAGAAAAGGATCTCCTTTTTTCCCAGGCGGCAGCAGTCGTGGAGGAGGTAGATTTCGCCCCCCTCCCCTTCCACCGCGTCGGGGTAGGAGACGTGGTTCCGGCCGTCGATGGGAAGCGGCCCCTGCCAGCTCTTCCCCTCGTCGGTCGAGAGGTACGCGCCGAGGTTGGTGCGCTCCGCCGGGTGGTCGTTGCGGACGAGGAGGAGCGCCCCCGACTTCAGCCGCGCGAAAAAGAAGCGCGTGGAGGTCGAGGTCAAGTTGGAAAGCGCGCCGTCCGTCCAACTCTTCCCGCCGTCGTACGAGTAGGATTCCGCAAGGAAGCCGCCGGTGCAGCGCGCCAGCATGCGGATCAAACCATCCTTCAGCTCCACCGCCATGGTCTCGTCGAAGGGGGTCGGCACCTTCTTCCCGCCGAGGCGGCGCCGCCAGCTTTTGCCCTGGTCGGAGGACTCCGAATAGGCGTAGCGGTCACAGGTCCAATCGTAGGCAAAGAGGAGATAACGCCCGTCCCGCAGCGCCGTCGGCTGACAGCGGAGGAAGCCGGGGGAGATACAGCGGGGCTTGCTCCAGAGGGGGCGGTCGTCGTCGAGGTTCCGCGAGGTGATCGCCCAGGTGGAGAGGTGGCGCGGGTCGGAAGCGGTCTCGCAGCCATCCCACCGCTGAACCCAGAAGAGCCAGGCGACCCCGTCGGGAGCCATCCAAAGCTGGATGTCGATGGAACGGATGTGCTGCTCCGGGAGGCTGCCAATGACGAGAAGGGGTTCGCTCCAGGTCGCGCCGCCGTCGTCGCTGCGAACGAGAAGGTTGTAGTTGAAGGGCGAAGGTTCGCGCGAACCGCCCGAATACCACCCGGCATAGAGCCGTCCCCCGGCGGAGCGAAGGATGGTGGGGCACCCCTGCCAGAAACGGCGCTCTTCGCCGAATTCGGGGCCGGGGTTGTCAATAATGCGGGCGGGGGTAAGGTGCTGCATGAAAATATCCTGTCTATGCTTTAAAGGGTTTCGGCGGTTATGGCGATTACAGCGGGAACGCCCGCGCCGCAGGCGGAGCGGATGTCCAGCGACTTTATCTCCTTATCGGGGTGCGGGTTGCTCCACCGAAAGCATTGCAGATTGATCAATGGACGCACGACGTTGGCGGCCTCCACCGCGATCTTGGCGTGGGTGAGAGCGGGAGTCCCCCACCAGCCGCCGATCTCATGACCGCTCCGCGCCGGAATTTCCAGCTTCGTCCCGTCGGCGTAGTTCAGGCAATAGGTGAGGACTACGGTTCCGGGCTTCGGCCCCCAGCCGAAGGCGTGAAGGAAGTAGAGCCGCTTTGCCCGCAGTCCCACCGGAATTCCCTTCGCCTCCTTCGGGAAGCGCGGACGCTCCAGCCCCCGCAGAATCAGCGCCGAACGTCCGCCGTTCGCCGCCGGGTCGATGACGGTGAAGGGAACCCCCGCTCCCGTGATCTTCCCGAGCGGCATATTGGAGAAATCGTTCTCTCCCTGATCGAACCAGCCGCCCTTGCCGTCGTCGGCGATCTCATCGCGGAAGGCCATATTGACAACCTTCCGCAAATCGAGCGGCACGCATTTGGCGGCATCCACATCCGTGTAAATGCGCGCATCCGCCTGTGTGCGATGGAATTCAGCCAGGCGCTTTCCCAGCGCCTCAATTTCACCGCGTCGCTGTTCGGATATTTGCCGATGGAGTTCCGGCATTTGCGTCGGCCTGACGATGGAACTGACTTCGGGGCGTTTCCGCTCAAAGGCCAGCAGCAACCGCTCCTGCGGCGGAATCACGGTCAGCAATCCATCCCGATTCAATTCGGCGATGCTCCAGCTTTCTTTATCGGCATGGGCCAGCAATCGTTTATTGACCGGGTCGAAAATAAAGAATTCACCCGTGCCTTCAAGCTCGAATTTCAGACGCGCCAGTCGGGGACGGCGGTCACTGAAATTGACCAGAAACGCCAGCTTGAAGTCACCTCGGTCAATCAAGTGGATTTCCATTTCCTGAAAATGGGCGCCGCCATCCGCGGGCTCGACCTTGATGGGGCGACGGGCGGCGGTCAATGCCCGGGTAACTTCCGGAAGCGAGGCGGTCGAATCCGCGTCCAGCCGGACGACCGGGAATTCAGGTGGCGGCAGGGAATGCCCGTATTCGTTGAACCGGAAAGCTCCCCGGTCCGCGACAATTACCCCGCCGCGTGCGGTGAAACGGCGCAAATCCTCCAGCATGGCTGGAACCACGTAACTGGCGGCGGGAATCAGAAGCACCTTTACCGATTCATTCAGGCCCGCAGCCAACTCTTCCTCGAAAATGATTTGCAGCGGATAGTTCCCGTAAAGCGCGGCGGAATACCAATTCAGAGTTTTCCGGTGGGCGTTTTCCCTGCTGAAACGTTGCATCCGCAAACTCGGATAGGAGAAAAACACCGCAACCGACGGTGTCACCGTACGCGGCATCGGGAGAATCCGGTCGCGGTAGGGTTCGAGTTCCCGGACAAACCGTTTCCCGGCGTCAAGTTCCTCCAAAGGCCAGTTGTAGGGATTGAGCATACTGTATGATTTGAAGCTGGGCCTAACGACGTTGGCCCGGGCCTGCTCAAAAGTCCTCCATTCACTGGCGCGTTTATCCCAGACGTAATGAAAACTGCCGGAAAGTCCATGGAAAATTTCGCCCCACATACCGGTGATCAAATCCTCCGCCCGGCTCGGAACGCGTTCGCCGAACTCAAAGCGGCCGCAATAGTATTCGTGGTTCATCACCGGCTTGCGGTCTTTGGCCAGCGCCCGGAAAAAGTCGGATATGAAAGAGTACGTCAAGTTGGAGCCATTGGCGGCCAATTCCATTTCAGAACCGTCGCGCTCGCTACGGTCACCGCCGTAGCGCCAGCCGCTCTCCGTCGCCAGCATGTCCATGCTCTCGGCGATCAAACGGTAATCCATGCCCGCCGCTCTGCCTGTGTAAAATCCCTTTGAAAGCATTTCCGTGAAGTACACCCGTTTACGCTGGTCAACCGTGCGGACCGCATCGCGGTAGCGCTGCAAAATTTCCACATACCGCCGAGCGGAAAATTTGCACCAATCCGGCCATAATCCCGGATATTGCTCGAAATTGGAAACCGTCTCCAGTTCATCAAAAGAGGAGAAGATCGTTTTCCAGATTTTGTTGGCTTCCGCGACGGAACCGTATTGTTTCGCCATCTCCCGCGCAAATTCAGCGGCATTGAAGCGACACTGACAGTTATAGCTGGATTCATTGAACAGTTCCCAGACCATGGGATTGCCGCCGGCGCGCAGGGTGGCGGCGGCGCCGGCCTGCATAAAGTCGCGGTAATAGCGGTCGCCCTCGGGATGTTCCGGGCAGAATGGGATGAAATGGTGCCAGTGTCCGTTCCGCTGGTTGAGCGAGCGGTAAAGTTCGGGGTTGCTCTCTTCAATCAGTTTTTGAAATCCGAAAGCGAAGTCAACCACGATCGGCATGCCACTCAAATTGCGGAGCAAATCCTCGAAACTCCGCTGCATTCCTATGGTTCGCGCCGGCAATGGGACGCCGTTCCGTGCCGCGCCCGGATACGCAAGCGCGGAGGAAATCTGGGCGGAATTGAAGCCGACCTCCCGCCATACCGCGGGCGATGGCGGCGTGGTATAGGCGGGATGTTCTATATTGAGAGGATTGGTGTTCGCTCCCCAGCTTGACGATGTCCGGCTGTAGAGCCAGGGACCAAGGTAAAACACCGGCCGTCCGTCCTGAAACCACGTGCCGTGTTGAATAACCGGGCGCGATTTGCCGTCGTCCTTGAAAATCGGGAGTGGATCGCGGAATTCAGCCCGGTACGCCTCCGCCGCCGGAGACGGCGCGTACCGCGGCTTCAATTCCGTCGAATCGGCATGAATGGCCAATTCGCGGATAGCGATGGTTTCGATGGGATTCGGGAATCGGACAAAGATTTTCACCGTGTCGCTGACAGCTTCGCAAGGTTGCAGTTCGGCCAGGGAAAATTCATGCCGCCAAATCCCGTTTCCAACGTCGACCGGCGTCGCTTTGAATGAAGCATCCTTTCCGCCGCTGTTTTCAAAGCGAAACCAAAGCGGTTCGTTGACGGAACTCAGCATCCGCAACCGTAACCGTTCAAGTCCGGCGACGGTGAAATCGTAATGAAATTCGAGCCATTCGGTGCAGAGCTCAAAACTGTTAAATTTTCCATTCGGACGGCGCGTCATTACCAGTTTCACCCCATCCGACTTCTCAATCCGCGCGCCGCGGGCATGGAGTGTCCAGAATTTTGGAGGATTCGGAAGCAACGGCAAGAAGACGCCGCCGGTTTCCGGCTTGGCCTGAACCATCGGCGTGGTGTTGCCGGGAATCGACGGCGTGGCAACAGCCACCGTGTCGCCGCTTTTTTCCGCCCGCAATTCGAGATCGT
>JAVBRV010000346.1:0-12091 GCA_031547585.1 Victivallaceae bacterium | reverse complement strand
TCTCCACGGTCCCCCCCCCCTCGACTCTGCGGAAGAAGCAGCTGCGGTGACCGGTATGACAGGCGACGCCCACCTGCTCGACCTTGAAAATGACGGCGTCGCTGTCGCAGTCGATCAGGATCTCTTTGATGAGCTGAATCTGCCCGCTCTCTTCGCCCTTGCGCCACAAACGGCTGTGGCTGCGCGACCAGTAGACGCCGCGCCCGGTTTCAAGGCATTCGCGCCAGGCTTCCGGATTCAACCACGCCAGCATCAGGACTTCCCCGGTTCGGTAGTCCTGAACCACAGCGGCGACGAATCCGCCCGCTTTTGAAAAATCCAAGTTGACCATGCTGAAACCCCTCTATTCGAAATATGATATCTATAATGTGCCAGCAATTCCCTCTTTTGCAAGCCGAAATCGATAAAAACCACCCATAAAGGCGAAAACGCGCGCGACGCGGGCCGAACCCCGCAGCGCGCGCGCCCTCATATCAAATCCTCAACCGCTTACGCTTTGCGGCGGTTGACGTATTTGGTGTGCAAGAGCTTGTGGGCGAGGTGGCTGCCCGGCTTCTCCAGGAACTCGCTGTAGAGCTTCTGGATATCCGGATTCTGGTGCGATTTGCGGATCTTATGATTCGTGTCGTCGCGGTAGATCGCCTCCATGCGCTTGCGCAGAATCCGGGTGTCCCCCTTGTGGTAGGGCTGGCCGCCGCCGTTGAGGCAGCCGCCGGGACAGGCCATGATCTCGATGACGTCGTACTTGGATTCGCCGCGCTGAATCTTCTCCAGCAGCTTCCGGGCGTTGCCGAGACCGGAGCAGACCGCCGCGCGCACCTCGATGCCGCCGACGTCGACCGTGGCCTCCTTGATCCCTTCGAGGCCGCGCACGGCGGTGAAGTCGATCTCCTGGAGGTCCTTGCCGGAAACCCAGTCGGCGGCCGTCCGGAGCGCCGCCTCGAGGACGCCGCCCGTCGCGCCGAAAATCACCGCCGCGCCGGTCGATCCGCCGAGCGGCGAGTCGTACTTGTCTTCATGCAGCTCGTGGAACTGGATGCCCGCCTCGTTGATCATGTCGGCCAGCTCGCGGGTCGAAATGACGATATCGACGTCGCGGACGCCGTCCACGGCGAACTCCTCGCGCGCCGCCTCGTACTTCTTGGCGAGGCAGGGCATGACCGAAACCACCACCAGGTCCTTGGGTTCCACGCCGATCTTCTCGGCGAAGTAGCTCTTGGCGATGGCCCCGAACATCTGCTGCGGCGACTTCGCGCTCGACGGCATGTAGAGAAGATCCGGGAACTGGTGTTCGAGGAACTTCACCCAGCCGGGGCAGCAGCTGGTCAAAATCGGCAGATCGCGCTTGTGGGTCAGCCGGTCGATGATCTCGGTGGTCTCTTCCATAATGGTGAGGTCGGCGGCGAAGTCGGTGTCGAAAACATAGTCGAAACCGAGCTTGCGGAGCGCCGTGACCATCCGACCGGTGCTGATCGTCCCCGGCCCCAGGCCGAAGAGTTCGCCGATGGCGACGCGCACCGCCGGAGCCGTCTGCACCACCACCTTCTTGGTGGGGTCGTTCAGCACCCGCCAGACCGGATACTTATAGTTCATCTCGCTCAGCGCGCCGACCGGACAGGCCTGGACGCACTGGCCGCAGAAGACGCATTCGGTATCGGCCAGGCGGTGCATTCCGGCGGGAGCGACCACCGCTTCGAAGCCGCGGCCCACCCCCGACAGCACCCCGACCGTCTGCATTTTGTTGCAGGCCGCTTCGCAACGGCGGCACATGATGCACTTGTCGAGGTCGCGGGCGATCGCCTTGCTCGACAGGTCGCGGTTGTAGGTGGATTGCTCGCCCTTGTAGAGAATGTGGTGCAGCCCCAGCTCCTGCGCCAGCGCCTGAAGCTGGCAGTTGAGGTTTTTGGGGCAGGTGAGGCAATCCTTGGGGTGGTCCGAGAGCAGGAGGTCGAGGATGGTCCGCCGCGCGTTGATGGCGCGGAGGGTGTGGGTTTCGACCACCATTCCCTCGGTCACCGGCGTGCTGCAGGCGGGGGCGAGGTTGGGGCGGCCCTTCACTTCGACCACGCAGATGCGGCAGGAGCCGCAGCGGTGTTCGACCCCGAAGTCGTCCAATTTAAAGTGGCAGAGAGTCGGAATCTTGATATCGAGCAATTGCGCCGCTTCGAGGATGGTGCTGTCGGCAGGAACCTCGACGGGCTGGTCGTTGATGGTGAGATTGACTTTCATAGTGTTCTATTTCCTCTCCGGCGATCCGGATTTCAGTTTTTCTCGACGGCGTGGAACTTGCAGACCTGGTAGCAGACGCCGCACTTGATGCACTTGGTCGAATCGATCGTATGCTTCTTGCGGCGCTCGCCCGAAATGCAGTTCACCGGGCAGCGCTGGAGGCAGAGGCCGCAGCCGACGCACTTGTCGGTGATCTCGAACTGAAGCAGCGCCGTGCAGACCCCGGCGGGGCAGCGCGCGTCGCGGACGTGGGCGAGATATTCATCCTGATAGTTCGCCATGGTCGACAGCACCGGGTTCGGGGCGGTCTGACCGAGTCCGCAGAGGGCGGTATCCTTGATGGTTCCGGAGAGGGTCTTCAGCTTTTCGAGGGTGTCGACGGTGCCGCGTCCGGCGGTGATCTCTTCGAGCATCTCGTAGAGCCGCCGGGTGCCGACCCGGCAGGGGGTGCATTTGCCGCACGACTCGTCGACGGTGAATTCGAGGAAGAACTTGGCGATGTTGACCATGCAGTCATCCTCATCCATGACGATCATGCCGCCCGAACCCATCATCGAACCGATCGCCTTCAAGGCTTCGTAATCGATGGGGAGGTCGAGGTTGGCCGTGGTGATGCAGCCGCCCGAGGGACCGCCGGTCTGAACCGCCTTGAACTTGCGGTCGTACTTGATGCCGTCGCCGATGCCGAAGATGATCTGGCGCAGGGTGGTCCCCATCGCCACTTCGGCGAGGCCGACCTTGGTGACCTTGCCGGCGAGGGCGAAAACCTTGGTGCCGGGGGAGCCTTCGGTTCCGAGCGAGCGGAACCACTCCGCCCCCTTGCGGAGGATGGCGGCGACGCTGGCGTAGGTTTCGACGTTGTTGACGATCGAGGGGCGCTTCCACAGCCCCTGGACGGCCGGGAACGGCGGCTTCACCGTCGGTTCGCCGCGTTCGCCCTCGATCGAATGGATCAGCGCCGTCTCTTCGCCGCAGACGAAAGCGCCCGCGCCGAACTTGATGACCAGCTTGAAGTTGAAGCCGCTGCCGAAGATATTCTTGCCGAGGACGCCGTACTCTTCGGCCTGCTTGATGGCGATCTCCAGCCGCTTGACGGCCAGCGGATATTCGGCGCGGATGTAGATGACGCCGGTGTCGGCGCCGATGGCGTAGCCGCCGATGGCCATTGCTTCCAGAACGGAGTGGGGGTCGCCCTCGAGGACCGCGCGGTCCATGAAGGCCCCGGGGTCGCCCTCGTCGGCGTTGCAGATGATGAATTTCTCGCCGGCGGGCTGCTGGGCCGCCATGGCCCACTTGCGGCCGGTGGGGAAGCCGCCGCCGCCGCGCCCGCGGAGCCCGGAGGCGGTGATAAGATCGACCACCTCGGCGGGCTTCATGGTGGTAACGGCTTTGGCGAGAGCGGCGTAGCCGCCTTCCTGGATGTAGTCGTCGATGCGTTCGGGGTTGATCCGACCGGTATTGCGCAGAACGATGCGGGCCTGGAGTTCGCCTTCGGCGGGTTTTTCGGTTTCGGGGTAGTACCAGTTGCGTTCGATGGTCCGGGTTCCCGGGGCGATGCTGTCCAGCCCGGCGGCGAGGATGGCCGGAACCTGGCTGGGGGAGACGTCGCCGTAGATCATCCGGCGGCCGCCTTCGCGCTCCTGGAACATGATGACGGGTTCGGCGTAGCAGAGGCCCATGCAGCCGACTTCGCTGATCTCGATGGCGTTTTCGAGCTTGCGGCCGGCGATTTCTTCCTTAATGGCGTCGAGTACGGGGGTGGTTCCGGCGGCGATGCCGCAGGTTCCGAGCGAGACCAGGAGTTTGATCGGCGGCTGCGGACGGGATTTCAAGTCGGCGGCATATTTGGCCAGGTCGGCCGGTGAGCTGATTTTCATTTGGCGTGTCCTTGAAGAAGAGGGTTACTCTTCGCAATCCTTGAGAATTTCGGGAACCTTTTCCGAGGTGACGTTGCCGTACACCCGGCCATTGACCATGACCACCGGGGCGAGACTGCAAGCGCCGACGCAGCGCAGCCCCCCCAGGAAGAATTTGCCGTCGGCGGTGCTCTGCCCCTCGGCGATGCCGAGCCGGTTCTTGAATTCATCGAGCACCCGCGACGCGCCCTTGACGAAACAGGCGGTTCCGGTGCAGACGTTGATCTTGTAGCGCCCGACGGGCTTGTCGGTGAAATAGCTGTAAAAGCTGATGACGCCGTAGACCTCGGCGGGGGAGATCCCGAGCCGGATGGCGACGAACTTCTGAACCTCTTCGGGCAGATAGCCGAAGATTCCCTGCGCGCGGTGGAGAATCTGGATCAGGAATTCGCGTTTCCTTTCGGGTTTATCCCCGAGAGGAAGCGATTCGATGTAGGCTTCCAGCTCTTTAAACTCGCCGGAACGCTCCGAATTCGCGCCGCAAGCCGACGCATTGCATTGACAGCTCATGAAGTGCCCTCCCGTCTGACTGCTATCCGGAGAAAACCGGTAAAAAGCCCTCCCCCCGCGCCCGACTGGCCGGGTACAGCTTCCGGTTCTCCGCATGAACCTGATTCCTTAAGATAACTTTAAGATAACTCCCTCAAACCCGTTTTGTCAACCGGCCCCAAAATCTTTTTTCAATCTTTAGGCAAGACTAACAACAGCCGAACCCCGCTCCATAAAAAAACAAGGTCGTGAGAATGATCCATGCTAATCCTTTCTCACGACCGAATTTCAGGGTAAAGACTTACGCTTTCCGCTTCCGGCGGCGAGCAACGTAGGCGCCGCCACCGATCGCCAGGGCGGCCCGGACGCCGGGCAGCGGCTGCCCCGTGGGGGCCGCGTCGGGGGTCCAGACCATGCGGAAGCCAACCGTGACCGTTTGCGAATCCACCATACCGTAGTTGTAATTGTAATAATCGTGCGTAATGTCCCCATATCCGGTGATTCCCGTATCGGTGACGGTCAAACTACCTAAGCTGAAAGAAGCGTATGTCGGCGATAAAGGATGGTACCACAACGATAAGCTCATGGGGCTGGTCAGTTCGTACCGCACCTCGCGGAAGGGAGATGTTTCCGTGGTAATCCCTTGATAAATTGCCCATATCCCGAAGGCATCCCCGGCGTTAAAATGAGCGGTTGGACCGCCGGGGCCGGACATCCCCCCACCAATGCTTGGACTTGGATAGTAAGTACTCAGATCATAAAACCCCTGGCGGTCGAAACTGAAATTCCCCGGGTTCGAGGGATCAGCGGTCGTAAACGAAAATGCGACAGTTACATTGCACGCCTCATTGACCACGAAGTCATAACTGCTGTATGGCCCGGTGCCGGTAGGCCTGATGCCAACTGCCGGTTCCGCAAAAACAGACGCGACAGCCATACATGCGATCAGAATCATTGTTTTTTTCATTTCCACCCCCTGGGTTTGTGGATCTTTATGGGTATTATAGCACATGCAAACGCGGAGTCAACCCACTTACGCAAAAAACTTCGCCGTTTGTTTGCGCAATAGAGCCAAAAACGGCAAAGTTTTATCAAACAAGAATGGCGTCGTAGAAAACCGGTAAAAAGCCCTCCCCCGCGCCCGACTGGCCGGATACAGCTTCCGGTTCTCCGCATGAACCTGATTCCTTAAGGCAACTCCCTCAAATCCGGTTTGTCAACCGGGCCAAAAATCTTTTTCCAATCTTTAGGCAAGACTAATGGCCTTTGGGGTCGAAAAAGCACAAATTCTTCACTTCGAGGGCGACCAGCCGAGCTTGTCACGCTCAAACGGGGGCGGCTGATACTAATTCGCTCACATTCATAGATCATCGCTTGCGCTTTGATCTATGAATGTGAGCGAATTAGTATGAATCCGTAAAAATTCATGCTTTCAGTCTTCGTCGGCGAACGACATAGGCGCCGCCTCCCACCGCCAGGGCGATCAGTACGCCGGGCAACGGCTGTCCGGAGGGAGCTGCCGGGGTAGAAAGCCAGTTCATATGCAGGTTGGCGACGATCCTTTGCGAAGTCGCGCCGGAGCCGGAAACATACTCCTGCTGAAAATGCCCATATCCGCAGACCCTGCCATCGGGGAGGGTGAGATTGATATAGGAGAAAGAACCGTGATTCGGCGTAAGCGTCCGGCCCTGCAGCGACATGACCGTTCCGACCACCCACTGACCCGGGTCGGGAAACAATTCGCGGGTTGTCCATAGCCCGAAAGCATCACCGGCGTCAAGCAAAATGGATTCCCCGCCATTTTGCGGGATACTCCCTTGTAAGTAACGAGGTATATCATGCCCCGCACGGGAGCCGAAACGGAAATTTCCGGGACCGGAGGGCTCGGAAAACCTGAAGTCTTCGCCTTCCGCCCGGTTGATCGGAGAGTCATAATTATGGACATCTCCGGGCGGCGAAGCCGAGAAAACAGATACGGCAACCAAAAGCGCGACTGGAATGATCGTTTTTTTCATATTCCCCCCCTGGTTAGAGCCCCTGGAGGGTATTATAGCACACGCCAAAACAATGTCAACACGCTTGCACATAAAAAATGCAAAAATATGCTCAATAAGATTAGCAACTTTTGTTGCCGTGGAGTCGCCTCGTTCTGAGTTCTGCTCTTTCTCCCCTTTGAGGTAATTGCAAAAATATCGAATTACGTGTTCAATTAATAGGACTTATAAGACTAATAGGACGCAGTTGTACGAGAGCCGAAAGAGGGTCCTATGATAATGGTATTTTTGCAATTACCGCCCTTGAAGTAATTTGCAAAATTCAAATCTGTTGTGGCGGCCGGCTCAGTCGGACGGACAAGTCGGACCTGGTCGGACTGTCGATGGCGTAACCAGCTCGGTAACGTTTGATTTGATGTATAACATTTTTACCGCCATGCGAGAGTCGGCCGACCTGAGTCGGCCAGGGTGCAGGACCCCCGTCCTGCCGAAGGTCCAGGGGGCGCGGAGCCCCCCTGACGCCAAACGGTTTCAGTCGCTTACCCTCTCCCCGCAAAAAAGCGGGGCGAGTGGTCGACTGAGGCCGTTTGGAGGTTCCCCCGAGTACGGGGGTCAAGGGCGGTAGCCCTTGCGGGTGCAGGGCGGAGCCCGCCGGAGGGTCTGGGGCGGGCCGCCCCAGAGAGAACCGTGCTTAAACCACATAAGTTATTGAACTTTGCAATTACCTCCCTTAAGGAAAAGACTGAACTGCCAAAAGCGGCAGTTCAGAATTTTTCGACTCCCTAAACGAAGCGGATGGTCACTTCTTTCATGTAGCGTTCGCGCAGGGATTGGGCGATCCGCTTGACGATGCTGCGGCGAAGCTCGAGATCCATCGGCAGGTTGGGATCCTGATGTGCCTCGTTGATGCGCGTCCCCACCACGAATTCGATGACGTCGTTGCGGCGCATCAATTCAACCATGCGCCCGGCCGGGTCCGGCTTGTTCTCCTCGCCCGCCTCGAGATAACGCGCCACCGTGCTGAGGGTGAAAATTCCCTCGGTCACCAGGTCGACGCCCGACATGCGCGAGGCGGGGGGCAGACTGCCCCGGGGCGAATCGAGATCCGCCGACAGCGGGAGCTTCAATTCGCGGGCGATGATTTCGGCCGAGGTTCCCCCGGCAACCACCCGGGCGCCCCGGAACTCGTTGAAATAGCGCGCACACTCCGCATCCCGCCCCTGATCGAACGGAGGGCCGGTGAAAACCAACACCCGGTGCGGCTCGCGGTAGTGGAAGGAGACCACCGAAATGTCATCCGCCGGCTTCAGCCGCGGCTCACGGGCAATCGCTTCGCGCAGAACCTGTTCAGCCAGCTCCTGGGCCGAAATTTCGGGATTCGCCTGGAGCCGCCGCAGAACATACTCCGACGCGCCGGAGACGCCCCAGCCGGTGGGGAGGCCCGCCGTGCCGAGTCCGGCCTGAGTGACCCCGTCCGAAAAGAAGATCAGCCGGTCATGCGGCTCGGCTTTGAAATCATACGAGAGCAGCTTCCGCTCGGGGTACTTCGGCGACACCGACTCCTCCGGCGAAAAATTCACCAGTCGGCCGTTGCGGACCAGAAGAAAAGGGGGATTCCCCATCTCAACGATCCGGGTCGAACCATCCAGCCGGGAGTCGACGATGGTGAAGGTCGCGTAGCTGATCCCCCGGTCCTGGCAGACCGGGAGCGCATCCATGATGATCTCGGCCGAGTGAAGAATATTCCGGTCGTCGGCCACGAAACGCAACGCCATGGTGCTCGTCATCAAAGCGAGAATATTCGCCTTGAGCCCGTGGCCGAGCCCGTCGGCCAACACCGCCAGCATACGCTCCTCGGCGGGAATCTTCTTGAAAGCGACCGAATCGCCGCATACCCGCTCGGAAGCATGGCTGCACTGGCTGTACCCGGTATCGATAAAAAGGCCGTTGGATGCGCCGGTCATGCCTTCTTCCCCCCGCCCTTCTCTTCCTCCTCCACCGCATCCCCGGCGATCGACCGCAGAATGAGCTCGGTGTCGGCCATCTGTTCGCCGAGGCGGCAGACGATCTCCTGGACGGTGGCGATGTTCCGCTCGATGATTTCGCGGGCCCGCGCGGCCGTGTGTTCGCGCCGGATCTCGTTGTTGGTCATGTCGAAAAGCACCGCCCCCACCGTCTCCCCCGGCTCGATGGAGAAGATGCGGAAGTTGAACTGCTTCTTGCCCACCTGGTAGGAGTCGCGGCTGACCTCCTGCCCGGAACGCAGCGCCGAGGCGAAGAGGTCCGCGAAGGGAACCAGCCGCGAGAGATCCGCCCCGCTCATACCCGGCATGGCGTCGAACGCCTCCAGCGCATCGTCGCCGCAGAGCGCCGCAAAAATACGGTTGCACTCGACGATTTTGAGATCCTTGTCGACGATCACCACCCCCGTCGGCATGCTTCGCAGGAGCGCGTTGGCCTTCTTCTGCGCCTGATTTTTGAGGTAGGAGACACACATCAGGGGTTCGGCGTTGCCGGCCAGCATGGCGGCGGCGAAGTTGCGGCAGGTGTCGTACCCGCAGCCGTCGCAGTTGAGTTCATCCTTCGGCGTATATTTGCCGATCTTGCGCAGCGCTTCATAGAGGAGGTCGCCGTTCGGCTCCGCCGGTTTGCGGTCGTCGGCGGGGAAGTCCTCGGCGACGCTCGTCGTCCCCCAACGCGCCTGGGGCTGCTCGGGGAAGTGCGTCGCTTTCAGCACCCGCAGCCGCTCCTGGAGCGTCGACGAATTGTGCTGCGTACAAGGCCCGTGGACGCAGCCGCCGGGACAGGCCAGCGTTTCGACGAACACCGGCGGATCCCCCGGCTGCGGCTTGTACCCCTGAAGCGCCTGCCTGAGGTTCTGAATGCCCGAAATGGTGATGTACTCGACCTGTTTATTGCTGCTCTGGAAGGCGATGGTGTCGTTCATCCCCCCCTCGATCGGGTAGCAGGCCCCCTCTTCGGCCGGTTCCGGAACGAAGCGGTCGGCGGTTTCATCGGCGGCGATGTGCACGGGGTCAATGGAGGCCTCGCGGAACATTTCGCGCAATTCGTTGTAAGTCAAAGCCGCGTCGAGGAGCTCGGGACGGCGGTCGGCTTCGTTTTTCTTGGCGATGCAGGGACCGGCGAAAATCACCCGGATGTCGTCCCCATAAAGATCGCGCAGCATGCGGCAGTGGCTCATGAGGGGAGAACCCACAGGCGTGATCCGGCTGGCGAGTTCGGGCAGGTATTTGCAGACGTAATCGACCGCCGCGGGGCAGGCCGACGACAGGAGAAGATCCACCTCCTCCATATCCAGCGTCTTGGCGACTTCGGCCGAAATCAACTGAGCTCCGAGCGCCGTTTCACTGACGCCGGCAAAGCCCAGCGCCCGCAGCGCCCGGACCATCTGCCCCCGCGATACGCCGGGGAAGTCACTGACCCACGACGGAGCCAGCGAGAGATAAACCGGGTGCTCCCGGTCGGCCAGCAGTTCCCGGGCCAGCCGGGTATCGTTTCGGACCTGCTTGGCCTTGGCCGGGCAGACCTCCACGCACTTGCCGCAGGCGATGCAGCGCTCGGGAACCACCGAAGCGTGACCGTCATGAACTTTAATTGCTTTAACCGGACACCGGCGGACGCACTTATAGCAATCCTGGCACTCCGCGTCGATCGTGTATACTGGATAGATATGAGCCATCGTCACCCTTTCGAAAAAGAATCCCGAACCCCGGTTCGGGCTGTTTTCTTCTCGCCGGTCAGGAGAGGATTCCACCATCCCCCCGCCTTATGCTCCACCCAGCCGATAAAAAAATACCGGCACTGGCAGGCAAAACCCCTTCTCCCTGCCGGCACCATTTTCACTTCGCATCCGGCCGTATTCCGTCCCGGTTGCGACTCTGTTGTACAACATAATCTTTTCCCCTCGAAATGCAAGTCTTTTTGAGATAAAAATTGCCCTTTTTTCGCCTCATTTCCTTCATTGATAAAACCATGCCCGATTCATCACCGGAATGATCCGCGATTTTCTTTTGCTACCCCCGATTGCATTACCGGAATGGTGGTGTTATATTACCCAACAACCTAAAATCTCCATTCAACAGCCACGCAGGGAGGATCGGCAAAATGGCTCAAATCGTCAATGTGAACTCTTCGAATTATGAACAGGTCGTCAGCAAAGGCATCGTCCTCGTCGACTTCTGGGCCCCCTGGTGCAACCCCTGCCGCATGCTCGGAACCATCCTCGACCAGGTCGCCGCCGAAACCACCGTCAACCTCGTCATCGCAAAAGTCAATATCGAAGAGGATAACGCCATCGCCGCCCAGTTCGGCGTGGTCAGCATTCCCCGCCTCCTCCTCTACAAAGACGGCGAAATCGTCCAGGAATTCAGCGGCATCCAGAGCAAGCCGAAACTTCTCGACGCCATCGCCAACGCCTGAGGCACCATGTTCGAAATCGAAATCGACCGCACCTTCTCGGCCGCGCACCAGCTGCGCGGCTACAACGGCGACTGCTGCAACCTCCACGGCCACAACTACCGGGTAACCGTCTTCGTCCGCTCCCCGGAGCTGGACGAAATCGGCATCGCCCTCGACTTCAAACGCCTGAAACGGGAACTCGACTCTCTCCTCGAACAATACGACCACAAAAACCTCTCGGAACTGCCGGAATTCGCCAGCTGCAACCCCACCAGCGAAGCCCTGGCCAAAAGCCTCTTCCGCCAGATGTCCGAACGGATGAACTCCGGCGCCCTCCGCGTCCGCCGCGTCCGCGTCGCCGAATCCGACCACTCGGCCGTATCCTACTTCGAAGAAGAATAATGCGCCTCGTCGAAGCCTTCGCCAGCATTCAGGGCGAGTCGACCCACGCCGGCCGACCCAGCTTCTTCCTGCGGCTCGCCGGATGCAACCTCGATTGCTCCTACTGCGATACCCGCTACGCCCAGAACGCCGAAGCCGGGCGCGAAACCTCCATCGACGAACTCGTCGCCCTCACCCGCAACTCCGGCCTCAACCTCGTGGAAATCACCGGCGGCGAACCCCTCGCCACCCCCGAAACCCCCGAACTCTGCCGCCGGCTCCTCGCCGAAGGCTTCGAAGTCATGATCGAAACCAACGGCTCACTCCCCATCAGCCCCCTCCCCCGCGAAGTCCGCAAAATCCTCGACTGCAAACTGCCCTCCTCCGGCATGGCCGCACAAAACCTGACCAGCAACTACCCCCTCCTCCAATCCCACGATGAAGTCAAATTCGTCACCGGCTCACGCAAAGACTTCGACTACGCCCTCAACATCATCCAAACCCACCGCCTCCCCGAAAAAACCCGAAACCTGCTCGCCAGCCCCGTCTGGAACACCCTCCCCCCACAAACCCTGGCCGCCTGGATCCTCGAATCCCAAGCCCCCCTCCGCCTCCAACTCCCCCCCTATGGTTTATGTGCGGGCACATGACGTGTTTATCACT
>JAVBRV010000418.1:0-4303 GCA_031547585.1 Victivallaceae bacterium | reverse complement strand
TCTCCAGCCACATACCCTCATAACCAATAAGACATCTCCCCCCATGCAGCTTGGTGTCGCCTATGTATCATTACAATATCATTCTCATCAAAAAAGATTACCCCCGCCCCTCCCCAAACCCCACCCCACCCCCTCAAAAGAAGCGTTGTGGCGGCAACGCCATTTGCCGTTGGCACAAGTCATTTCCGGACATTTTAGCAGGGTAGAGACTATAGAGACAGCAGATCATAACGCGCTGCTGCCTGTCTCCTTCGGGGTCCCTAAAGTCCCTATTGTCCCTATCGTCCCTAGGAGCCGCCCGCCGAGGCCGGTTCGACCTTTCTTCTTTCACCAAATCGCCGTTTGGCTTCTTTCACCAAAGCGACTTTTTTTTAAAACAGCTCTTGACATCGGGCAAAAAATCGGGTATAATATGTTTTAACGCTAAAACACATTACGGAATTTCATATGCGTACCAGTTTGAAGGACATCGCCGACCGGGTGGGGGTTACGCCGCAGTTGGTCTCGTTTTACCTCAATCACCCGGAGACGACCCGGGTGAAGAAGGAGACGCGCGAGAAAATCGACGAGGCGGTCCGTCAGCTCAATTATCGCGCCAACACGGTAGGCCGCGCCCTCTCCACCGGCAAGACCCGGACCATCGGTCTTATCATGGGCGGTTTCGCGGCCCGCAAGCGCGGCTGCTATGTCCACGCGTTGATGAATGAAGCCAAAAAGCGCGGTTATCATCTTCTCATCGCCATCACCAACTATGATCGCGAGGAGGAACGCGAGGCCCTTGAGCACATGCTCAGTCGCCAGGTGGACGGCATCCTCTACACCCTCAGCCTTGAGGGCGACGGAGAGATGGCGGAGCGGCTGCAAGCGCTCCACTTCCCGATTCTATCGCATACGCCGTACCGGCTGGAGAACTTCGATACCTCCGATTACGACTACCGGGACTCCATCGAAGCGATGGTTCGGCACCTGAAAGACAACGGCAAAAAGAAACTGTTTTTCCGAACCAGCCCTTCGGATGAAGCGACCGGCTTCCTCGAGGAATCCGCCCGGAAGCACGGGCTGGATTATCGCCTCCATTTTCAGTCGGGCGAACCTTTCTCCTGTGAAGAATACGCCGAAGCGGTCCTGCGCGAGCGTCCCGACGTCATCGTGGAGCCGAGCGAACCCATTCTCCGGGAACTCCTTGGCGAATTGCCCCCCCGCTACCGGCCGGAATTCATCTCGTACTACTCCCTCCCCTTCGAATTCATCAACCACCCCCGGGTGACCGGCTACATTCACCGCTTCCACAACGAGAACGCCGCCGCCAACATCGCCCGCATCGTTGAACTGATCGAAGACCCGAAAGCACCGCCCTTCCGGCATCTGCGGGTTCCGACCGAATTCCTGACCGTTGAAGAGACCGCCGCCCTGCGGCTGAAACAATTGAACGATCCCTTTTACCGGCAATTCAAATAGAAGGAGACCATCGTAATGCAAAGAAGAGACAAATTCACGCTGATCGAATTATTAGTCGTAATTGCGATCATCGCCATCCTGGCGGCGATCCTGCTGCCGGCATTAAACAAGGCGCGCGAACGGGCAAAAGCGGTCAACTGCGTCTCCAACCTGAAGCAGGTCATTTCCGCCTGCCTCGCCTACTCCAATGAAAGCGGAGGACTGCTGCCGAACAACAACAACGCTTCCAGCGACAAGATGCAATGGCTCCAGGTTCTCGTCAAATCCGGTTTCTGCACCGATACCCGGGGGACCTCCTGCCCCCAGGTTGCCCCGTACGGAAAAATCTCCCTGACTTCAGAGGGCTTCAACAATAACTATGCAACCTATGGTCTCAATATCGGTCCCTACGCCAATGGCGGCAGCATCAACCTGAAGGGAATGCCTGCCAAGCCATTCACCGGTCCCTGGCACGGCTCGATCGCCAAACAATCGCCGTCTTCCTTCCCGGTTGCGGTCGATTCGGTACAGTTCACCTCGACGACCAACACCACCTTCGTGGCACAGAATCATTATTTTTACTATCCGACTTACAACCTCTCCGGTTCGGCCGCCAATGGCCGGGCGCATACCCGCCACCTTTCGCGCTGCAACGCGGCGGCGGCCGACGGCCATGTCGAAACGCTTTCCCGAGACGGACTTATCCAAAAGATGGGCTTCAAAACCGATGGAATTTTGTAACATGAAAAGAACGCTTCCCCTCCTCGCCGGACTTCTTGCCCTGCCGCTTCTCGCCGCCGAAACGGCGACCGTCACTTTCGATCCCGGCGCCGCCGGGCAGCCGGTCCGGCGCGAGGTTTTCGGCCTCAACCAGCTCGGTTACCAGAATCACCGGAACCGCAAATCCGGCAGCTTCCACAATACCTATGACCGGGGCTACGGCATCTGGGACCCCGAAAACAACCGTCCGGTTCCCGAGATGGTCGAATTCGTCCGGCAGGCCGGAAGCACCGTCCAGCGTTACCCCGGCGGCTGCGAAAGCCATCACTTTAATTGGAAGAAGGCGGTCGGTTCGTATGAGGAGCGCCCCAACCAGCGCTTCGGGTTGCCCGAATTCCTGCGTTTCTGCGAGGCTACAGGGTCGATTCCCGTCATCACCCTCGCCGATTACTATGGGACTCCGGAGGAAGCCGCCGAACTGGTCGAGTACCTCAACGCGCCCGACGACGGCAAGAGCGTCTGGGCGGCGAAGCGCGCCGCCGACGGACGCAAGGAACCGTGGGGCGTCGTCTGGTTCGAATGCGGCAACGAAACCTATCACGGCAACCACCGCCAGGGGAAGGAGGCGCACACGCTCTTCGCCCCCGAATACACGCAGCGCTACCTGGCCTTTCACCGGGCGATGAAGGCCGCCGATCCAAGGGTAAAACTCGGCGCGGTCTACCACGTCGGCCACTGGAACGAGGCGCTGCTGAAAACCGCCGGCGAAAAAATCGACTTCCTCTCGCCGCACATCTACACCGGGAGCTACCCCGCCAACGACGGCAAGGTCTCCCCTGAAATGCTCTTCTCGGTCTGTCTCGCGGGCGTCAACGACGTTTCCGCCAAACTGGCCGGATTCCAGGAAGAGGTCAAGCGCTGCGGCGTCAATCGTCCGATGCCGCTGGCCATCACCGAATTCAACTGCCACTTCTCCAACAACCAGCCGCTACCGTACCGCCACACCCTCGGCGGAGCGCTGATCGCCGCCGAACAGCTCCGCAGTTTCCTTTACGACCCCAACGTCGTCATGGCGCACTACTGGCAGTTCTCCAACGAGTGGCTGGGCATGATCACCGGTTATAAAGAGAATTTCGTGCCGCGCCCCGCCTTTTACGTCTACCGGCTCTTCAACCGCTATCTCCTCGACGAACTGCTGCCGGTGAAAGTGGAATCTGCCCGGTACAACAGTCCCGGCGGTTTCGGCACGCCGCGCGCCTCGGGAGCTCCCAGCAAAGGGGGGGAAGCGGTCGGCGACGACAACCTGCTGCCCGCCGGTCAATGGAAGTTCATCGGCGGGGAAGAGATGGAGAAACACACGCTTCAGCGCAATCTGCCGGATGGAAGCCTCGAAATCGATTTCCTCGACGACGTCAGCCGCAATTACTTCCACGCTTCACGCCGGATGCCCGCCGAAGCGCTCTACGCTTATACCCTGCGAGCGGAGGTCCGGACCGAAGGAATGGAGCGCTCTTCGGGCGCGTCGATTCAAATCGGCGACGGACGCGGTTACGACGCCACCCGCTCCTGCGTTTCCACGCCGCCGGTGTTGAGCGGGGAGTGGAAGAAGGTCGAAGTCACCTACACACCGCTCTTTGACACCAAATCGCTGGTGATTCAGGCCCGCCGCCAGGCCGGCGGTTCGCCGGGAAAAATGTTCATCCGCAACGTCGAAGTCTTCACCGCCGTTCCCCGGAACATCGGCGCGCAGCCTCTCGTCAGCGCTACTCTCTCACGCTCACAAGACCGCAAGAGGCTCGCCTTCATCGTCATGAATAAATCGATGACGAGCCCCATCGAACTTTCGCTGCCGGTTCGCGGCGTTCTCACCGCCGAAGCCGAAACGCTAACCGCCGCTTCGGTGGCCGACCGCAACACGCCGGAGGACCCGAACGCGGTAATCCTCCGCCTTCTCCCGACAAAACTCCACGAAAACACAGTCAAAATCACCCTTCCTCCACATTCCTTAACCGGAATCAACCTCCGCCTGAAATAACCCCCTTCTCTGCAAACCACGGTTGCCGACGGCAACCGCGGTTTGCGCGTTCGCCGCTTCTTTTGGAAAAGTGGGATGGGGGCTTGGGGGAAGGGCGAAAAACCTTTTCTT
>JAVBRV010000504.1:0-3213 GCA_031547585.1 Victivallaceae bacterium | reverse complement strand
CATTTTTGAGTCTTGCCGGCGCTTTTTGCCAAAACCGCTCGTTACGTATCTCGATACGCTCCTCGCGGTTTCAGCAAAAATCGCTCGACAAGCCTTCAAAAATGGTCGGTAGTTCAGCATTTTCCAACTCCCTAAGTAATTTCAGCATTCAATGGTTGTATGGCTTAACCACGGTTCTCACTGGGCCGGCCTGCCCCAGACCCGACTCCCCAAAAAGTACCCCACCTTCCTCCGCCGCGCTTCGCGCTATGGAGGACAAGTCGCCCACGGGGCCCGATCTTTTTCTTTGTAAAAGCAAGGGGGCACTTTCCGTACAGAAACGCAGTTCAGTACTATAGAAGAAGGATAATCATCATGAACATCTGGGATCGGCTCTTCGCAGCCGCGCGGGAGAAACAGAATCCGCGCAAAGTGTCGGAATTCATCGACGCCGGCGGCGTGGCGGCGGCCATATTGACCGGCAGGGGAAGCATTTACACCGGGGTCTGCATCGATTCGGCGTGCTCGCTCGGAATGTGCGCCGAACGCAACGCGGTCGCCAACATGCTTACCAATGGCGAGCAGCGGATCGTAAAGCTGGTGGCGATCACCCCGGATGGAACGGTCGGTTCGCCTTGCGGAGCCTGTCGCGAGCTGCTGATGCAACTCGATCCCGAAAATGCGAAAATGGAAATTCTTCGCGCTTACCCGCAAATTAAGACGATAACACTGGGCGAGCTGATGCCCGACTGGTGGGGCATAAACCGCTGATCGGGATTCCGGCGGGATGCCGGAATCCCGATGTCGTCTTTACTCGTCGGAGGCGGTGCGGCCGCGCTGGCGGCGGCGCTCCAGCTCGGTGAGGAAGAACTTGCGGAGGCGGATGTTTTTGGGGGTCACTTCCACCAGTTCATCGTCTTCAATATATTCGAGCGCCTGTTCGAGCGACATCCGGCGCGCCGGAGCGATCTTCATGTTGCGGTCGCTCCCGGCGGCGCGCATGTTGGTCAGCTGCTTGGCGCGCTGCACGTTCACCACGAGGTCGCCGTCTTTGCAATGCTCGCCGACAATCATGCCTTCGTAGCAATCCACGCCCGGCTCAATGAAGAATTCACCCCGCAGCTGCAAGCCGTCGATGGCGAAGGGAATCGATTTGCCCTGCGCCATGCTCACCAGCGTTCCATTCTGGCGCGTGGGGATCTCCCCCTTGAAGGGCTCGTAGTGGCTGAAGAGGTGCGAGACGATCGCCTCCCCCTGGCTCGCCGTCAGCGCCCGGCTGCGGAGCCCGATGAGACCGCGGGTCGGAATGTGGAACTCCAGGAGTTGCCGCGCGCCGCGCGACTCCATCTGGATCAGTTCGCCGCGCCGGATGCCGACGAGCTCGATGATCCTCCCGGCAAAATCCCCGGGGACGTCCACCGACAACCGTTCGATCGGCTCCTGCTTCACCCCGTCGATCTCCTTGGTGATGACCTGCGGTTTGGCTACCGCGAGCTCGTAGCCCTCGCGGCGCATGGTTTCCACCAGGATCGCCAGGTGAAGCACGCCGCGGCCCGAAACCTTGAAGGCTTCACCGTTGATGTCTTCCACCCGCAGCGCCACGTCGCGTTCGACCTCTTTATAGAGGCGTTCGCGGAGCTGGCGGCTGCCGACGTATTTGCCTTCGCGCCCGAAGAAGGGCGAATCGTTGATGCGGAACATCATCGAAATGGTCGGCTCGTCGATGGCGATGGGCGGCATGGCCTCCGGGAACTCCGCGTCGCAGAGGGTGTCGGAGATATCGATGTCGCTGATGCCGACGATGGCGCAGAGGTCGCCGGTTTCAACCACCGAGGTCTCCTTGCGGCCCACGCCTTCGAAGGTGAAGAGCTGCTTGACCTGGGCGGTTTCACGGGTGCCGTCGCGCTTGATGATGACGAGAGGCTTGCGGGTGTCGAGGACGCCCCGGTAGACGCGGCCGATGCCGATACGGCCGACGAAGTTCGAGTAGTCGAGCGTCGCCACCTGAACCTGAACCGGTCCTTCCAGACGCGGCGGCGCGGGGACGTATTCCAAAATCGCGTCGAGCAAGGGGAAAATCGATTCGCGCGGATCTTCGAGGTTGCGGATCGCCCAGCCGTCGCGGCCGCTGGCGTAGAGAGTCGGGAATTCGAGCTGGTCGTCGTTGGCGTTCAGTTCGCAGAAAAGGTCGAACACCCGGTTCTGGACCTCCGCCGGACGCCCGTCGGGCTTGTCGATTTTGTTGATGACCACCACTGGACGCAATCCCAGCCGGAGCGCTTTGTCGAGCACAAAACGGGTCTGCGGCATGGGTCCTTCGGCGGAGTCGACCAGGAGAATGACGCCGTCGGCCAGTTTCAGCACGCGTTCGACCTGACCGCCGAAGTCGCTGTGCCCGGGGGTGTCGATGACGTTGACCTTGACCCCTTTGTAATTGATGCTGATGTTCTTGGCAAGAATGGTGATGCCGCGCTCGCGCTCAAGATCGTTGTTGTCGAGAAAGCACTCCTGGACGACTTCGTTGTCGCGGAAAACTTTGGCCTGGCGGAGAATCTGATCGACCAGCGTAGTCTTGCCGTGGTCGACGTGGGCGATGATCGCGATGTTTCTGAGGTCCTGCATAGTGCCTGCCGGGGGTGATGAAGTTATAAGTACATCCTACTAATATACTCCCGCCCAGCCTCGAAATCAAGATTGCTTGAAAAATTCACCGCGCTTTTTTTTACGCCATGGTAATTGAAAAATTCAATAGTTGCATGGTTTAACAGCGGTTCCCGCTGGGCCAGCCTGCCCCGACTCCCCAAAAAGAGCCCCACCTTCGCCCACGGGGCTCGGTTTTTTGCTGCGCAAAAACAAGGGGGCACTTTCCGGGGGCCCCGCTCTCCGGTACTCCGTGCGGCCTCCGGCCGTACTCGCACCTGCGAGTGAGGTACTTTTTGATTTCGCCTGTAAGCAGCAACGTTTTCGGCGGTGTGGCAAAGGTCGAACTAGCTGTGGCAGCCGGCTCAGTCGGACCGGTCTGACTCGTCCGGCAAAGTTACATTTCTGTACGGTGCATGACAGTCAAACTATCTGCAACCTACAGCGCCTCTGACCGCGAACAGCGAGCGCCAGCTGGCTGTGCGCGCATCCCTCAGCCTGCAAAAAAGCAGGCTGAGCGGTGCGTGGCACTGCCTGCCAGACTTTTGTCGGGGACCCAAACTGTTTTCGAAGAAAACAGTTTGGGCACAAAAG
>JAVBRV010000468.1:0-5045 GCA_031547585.1 Victivallaceae bacterium | reverse complement strand
TATAAAAAGTCATGAAAACATCATCCATCTACGACGAACTCAAAATTGAGTTCCCGCAGCTTCTCCTCAAGACCGATGTGCCGTACCGCGAACTTACCACGCTCGGCGTCGGCTCTACGCTTCCCTGCCTCGCCGAACCGGCCAACGACCTGGAGCTCCACGACCTTCTGGAGTATACGTCGAGGCGCGGCATCGAGGTTTTCGTCATCGGGCGCGGCAGCAACTTCGTCGGCGCGGATGCGCCCGTCTCCCGCCTCGGCATCCGCCTTTCGGCGGCGGGTTTCACCGTCTGCCAGGAGGGGAACGGCCACTTCGCCGTCGGCGCGGGGCTTCGTCTGCGCGACTTTGCGCTTCGAGCCGCCGAGCTCGGCTACGGCGGGCTCGCGAAACTTTCGGGCATTCCGGCCACCCTGGGCGGCGCGCTCCGGATGAATGCCGGGGCGGGCGGCTCCGCCATCGGCGAACATGTCTTCCAGCTCTGCGGCTGGCGCCTCGACGGCTCCCCCTGGACCGCCGACGGCAGCGACATCGTCTGGGGGGCGCATACCTGCTCGATTCCGGAGGATGTGGTCATCACCGCCGCCCTCATCGACCTCCCCAAAGGGAACCGCGACGAAGAGCTGGCGGCCATTCAGGCCGAAAGCGTCCGCCGCCGCGAAGCCGATCCGCAGGGGCGTAGCGCCGGGTGCACCTTCCGCAATATCTCCTCCTTTGAACCGGCGGGGCTGCTGATCGACCGGGCCGGACTGAAGGGGATCGCCCTGGGCGGCCTCGAAGTCAGCCCGAAGCACGCCAATTTCATCGTCAATACCACCGGCGAAGCCAGCTTGGCCGATTATCTCGATCTTCTCGCCCTCATCCGCCGCCAGGTGGCTGAAAAAAGCGGCTTTTACCTGACGCCCGAGGTCATCTTCGTCGACCCTGAAGCGGCGGCGTCGGTGGTGGAAAATCCGCCGTCGCCGCGCGTCGCCCTCTTGCTGGGCGGCGAGAGCAGCGAGCGCGAGATTTCGCTCCGCAGCGGAGCGGCCGTTTCGCAGGCGCTCCGCAACGCCGGTTACCGGGTCGATGAAATCGACCTCGTCCATTGCCGGACGACCCCTGAAATGCTGGAGGCCGACGTGGTCTACCCGGTGCTGCACGGCGGCGCGGGCGAGGATGGCCGGCTTCAGGAGCTGCTGGAGGAGCATAATCTGAAATTCGTCGGTTCCGGCAGCGACGCCTGCGCGCTGGTGATGGATAAGATCCGCTCGAAGCGTCTGGCCGAACGCCTCGGCATTCCGACCGCGAAGTGGGCGGTGGTGACGCCGGGCAATCTGGAATTCCCCGTGGGGCTCTCCTTCCCGGTTTTCCTCAAGGTTCCCAACGAGGGCTCGACCATCGGCATCATCCGGGTGGACAGCCTCGAAGAGTGGCCGAAGGCGCTGGAGGAGGAGTTCAAGATGACCGGCGAACTCCTGGTCGAAGAGATGGTGAAGGGGACGGAGATCACCGTACCCATCCTGGCGGGCGAAATCCTGCCCGCGATCGAGATCCGCCCCCCCAACGGACTCTACGACTACGACGCCAAATACCTCTACAAAGGGGGCAAGACCGAGTACTTCTGCCCGATCGAGTCGCTGCCGCAGGAGGTGGTCGAATACGCTTCGAAGCTGGCGCGGCTCTTCTATTTCGGTTCCGGCAGCCGCGACATCCTGCGGGTCGACTTCATCGTCGACGCTGCGGGCGTCCCGGTCTTTCTCGAAGGCAACTCGATCCCCGGCTGCACCGCCACCAGTCTGGTGCCGAAAGCGGCCCGGCAGGCCGGCTGCTCCTTCGAGCGGATGGTTTCCACGCTGGTCGGGCAGGCGATGAAGCGCCCGGCGGAGCCGCCCCTGCCGCTCCCGGCCCCTGACGGCGCCGGGGGAGCCCTGCCGCCGCGCCTCGGGCCGAACCGGGCGCTGTTGACGCTTTCCCGCTGGCTCTTCCGGCTGGTCCTGGTGCTGGCGGCGCTGCCGCTCCTGTGGGCCGGGTTGCAGTTTCTGGTGCTGGGGCAGGATGGCGGGCTCGGCTGGATGCTGGTGATCCCCGGCCTGCTTCTCCTGGTGGTCGAGGCGGTTTTCGCCTGGTTCAACCGGCTGGAGAGGTATTGATGAAAAAGTGGCTTTTCCTTTTGGTATTACCTTTCCTCGCAGTCGGCGCGGCCGAGATTCCGGCGGCGGATACCGGCGCGGCGGCCCCCGAATTCGCCGTCGCCGAGTGGATCAAGGGAACTCCGGTCAAACTGGCCGACTGCAAAGGGAAGAAGCCGGTCGCCCTCCTCATCTGGACCCTCTCGCAGAAGGGCGTCGGCGGACTGGTCGAATTCGGCCGGCTGGCGGCGAAGTTCGACGCGAAAGAGGTGCAGTTCATCGCCGTCGCCTACGACGCACCGGCGGCGATTCGCCGCTGCAAGGCTCTGGAGGAGATCGCCTTCCCGGTGGGAGCCGATGATAAGCTCGGCACCGTCAACAGCTACATGCGCCCGTACGACCGGGTTCCCCTGGTGGTGTTGATCGACCGGAAAGGGGTCCTCTCCTGGCGCGGCGAGGTGGAGCTGGCGGAGCAGCCCCTCCGCGAAGTCCTCGCCGGCAAGTTCAACCTGAAGGAGCAGATCGACCGCGAGAAGTTCCGCCTGGCCGTCGCCAACGCGATGCAGGCGAAAGACTTCCCCACGGTCATCAAGCTGACCGACGCGGAGCTGAAGAGGTATCCCGACCGGCATGATCTCCTGGCGCTCAAGCTGACCGTCCTCGGCCGGATGCAGAAGAACTTCGACGCCGCCGAACAGACCGCCCGCGAAGCGGTCGCCCGCAACCCGAAGGATTTCCAGATCTACGACATGATCCTCCAGATCCTTCGCGCCGGGGGGGAGCTGGAACGCCTCGGCCTCTGGTACGACCGGGTGATCGCCGCCTTCCCCGACCAGCCGATGCTGCTCACCGGGCTGGCCCAGACCGAGATGAACCAGCCCATCGACAAGCTCCGCCCGCAGAACGCCTACAAGCTCTGCAAAGCCGCCTGGGAATCCACGGCGATTCCCGGGGATCGCGAACGCGGCATCATCGCCGGGGAATACGCCCGCGCGCTCTACTTCTGCAGCCGCGCCGACAAAGCTCTCGCCATCGCCCAGGAGGCGATGAAGTATCTGAAGGACGACAAACAGGAGCTGGAACAGGTCAAGACCCTGATCCGCTTCCTCGCCAGCGTCGTCCAGGTTTCGAAATCGATTCAATAGGTAAGGAAAATCATTCGTGCTGAACTCGTTGAAAAAACTCCTGAAGCGCCTCACGGGCGCCGGGGAACCCACCGTCATCGTCATTGACCCCCGCGGCAAAGCCGCCGTCGTCGAGGACGACAAAAAGAAAAAACGCAAACGCCGCAAAAAGAGCGCCGAAGGCGCCGCTCCGCAGCCCGCGGTGCGTGAAGAACGCGCGCCGCGGGAGGAACGTGCTCCCCGTGAGCGCGCCCCCCGCGAAGAACGTACGCCGCGTGAGGAACGTGCTCCCCGTGAGCGCGCTCCTCGCGAAGAGCGTCCCCGCCGGGAACGCGCCCCCCGCGAAGACCGCGAGCCGGAAGCCCCCAAAGCGCCGAAGCCCGAACGCCCCGCTGAATTGAAAGAGGTTCCGGCGGCCGAAGGGAAGCTCCGCTTCCTCGACCTGCCGCTGGCCGAAGGCGTCCAGTTCGGCATCCAGCACGCCGGTTTCGAGTATTGCACCCCGATCCAGTCGCTGACGCTGCCGGGCCTCCTCGAAGGACGCGACCTTGCCGGCAAAGCCCAGACCGGAACCGGCAAAACCGCCGCCTTCCTCCTCGCCATCTTCTCCAAGCTCCTCAAAGAGCCGAAGGAGAACCGCAAGTCCGGCGCGCCCCGCGCCCTGATCCTCGCCCCCACCCGCGAACTGGCCATCCAGATCCACAAAGACGCCGAAGAGCTCGGCGTCTTCACCGGCCTTACCAGCGTCGTCGTCTTCGGCGGCATGGATCACGAACGCCAGCGCCGCCAGCTGATGCAGCCCGTCGATCTCGTCATCGGCACCCCGGGCCGCATCATCGACTACTCGCGCGGCTCCAGCCTCGATCTCTCCAAAGCGGAAATCCTGGTCATCGACGAAGCCGACCGCATGCTCGACATGGGCTTCATTCCCGACGTCAAGCGGATCGTCTCGCAGCTGCCGAAACGCGGCGAACGCCAGACCCTCCTCTTCAGCGCCACCCTTGACGACAGCATCCTCCGCCTCTCCTCGGGGTGGCTCACCGACCCCGTCATCGTCGAAAGCGAACCCGAAAACATCGTCAGCGAAAATATCGAGCAGACCTTCTACTCGGTCCTGCGCGAAGAGAAACTGGCCCTGCTGCTCCACCTCCTCCGCACCGAACCCTACGAACGCGTCCTCATCTTCGGCAACCGCAAAGACGTCAACCTCCGCCTCCAGTACGACCTGGCGCGCTACGGCTACGACGTCCCCGTCCTCTCCGGCGACATCCCCCAGGATAAACGCATCAAAATCCTCGAACGCTTCCGCGAAGGCACCGAGAAAATCGTCATCGCCACCGACGTCGCCGCCCGCGGCATCCACGTCGACGACGTCTCCCTCGTCGTCAACTACGACCTCCCCGAACGCTCCGAAGACTACGTCCACCGCATCGGACGCACCGGACGCGCCGGCAATAAAGGCAAATCCGTCAGCTTCCTCTGCGAATACGGCGCCTACTACCTGCCCGAAATCGAGAAACTTCTCGACGTCCAGTTCTCCAGCACCCTCCCCACCGAGGAGATGATCCAACTCCCCGAACCCGTCGCCGGCGCCAAACCCGCCAAATATCACTCCGAATCCTCCTCCGGTCGCGACCGCGGCCGCCGTCCCTCTTTCGGACGCCGTCCCAGCGGTCCGCGTCGCCGCTTCTAACGCTTTTTAGCGTGTGGGGGGCTGTGGGACTCCGGGGGGGGGGGGGGGGCCGCCAAAAATATATAAAAAAATAAAAGAAGAGAAGGACGCCCCGCCCCCCCACCCCCCACCCCACAAAAC
>JAVBRV010000322.1:0-3894 GCA_031547585.1 Victivallaceae bacterium | reverse complement strand
CTCCAGCTGACCGGACCGGAGGGAACAATCCGAATCTCCGGCAACTTCCGGGCGGTGGTCTACGGCGCGTTTCCGGATGCGTCAGGGGAGATCTATCAGTTGCGGCTGCTGCCGCCGGAGGATAAATTCCCCGCAGCCATTACGGAATGGAAGCTCGCCCTCAAAATCAGCGCGGAATTCACCGATATTCAATCGCAAGTTCTTGACCTCACGAGCGTATTCAACCGTCGTCTGGCCGACGACGGCCGGGGCGGCTGGACCGGTCAGGGGCCGGAAATGGATCTCCGCGCCTTCACACCCGGCCGCCACAATTTCAGCGGGCTCGCCATGCAAAGCGGCGGCTCCTGCCTGGCGCTCGGCCGGGGAACCGCCGAAAAAGCGAAAATCAAGGTGGAAGCTCCGCCCGCCATGACCCGGCTTTATCTGCTGCACGCCTCCGCCTGGACCCCGGCGGCGCAAGCGGTCGGAACGATCAAAGTCACCTACCGGGATGACAACACGCAAACCATTCCGGTCACAGGCGGCGTAGACTGCGGCAACTGGTACAAACCCATCCCCGGGAACAACGCCCGGCTGGTATGGGAAGGGGACCGGCCCGCCGCCGGAGCGGGGCTTTACCTCTCTTGCTTTCCCTTGCGGGGAGCGCCGAAACAGATCGAGTTTCTCCAAGCCGACACCGGGGCGATGTGGCTGATCCTCGCGGCTTCGCTTGCCGACGGGCCGTTGCCGGAGGTCAAATCACAGGAGTTTGTGGTGAAAAAGGGTCCGCTGTGGCTGCCGGTCGATTTCACTGGCGAAACCGCCCCGGGGTCGCCGCTCGATCTCTCCAGCCAACGCGATATGCCAGCCGGGAAGTACGGGCACATGATCGCGGATGGCGACGGCCATTTCACCTTCCACGGCGCTCCGGGCAAACGCATCCGCCTCTTCGGCCCCAATCTCGTCGGCAGCGCCAACTTCCTGCCGCGCGAACTGGTCGACGACTTCATCGTCAAGGCGGAGCGGCTCGGCTATAACTCCATCCGGCTTCATCACTTCGAAAACGGACTTCTCGACCCCAAGGCCGCCGACAGCGTCACCTTCAATCCGGCGGTGCTGGATCAATTTCACTATCTCTTCGCCCGCCTGAAGGAGCGCGGCTTTTATATCTGCATCGACCTCTACGCCAGCCGCAAGCTGAAAAACGGCGACAACATCCCCGAATTCGACGACACCGGTGACTACAGCTTAAAAAACCTGATCGTCATCAGCCCCGCCGCCATGCGGAACTGGAAGACCTTCGCCGAACGGCTCCTGACGGCCAAAAATCCCTACACCGGCCTGACGATAGCGGAGGACCCGGCGCTCTACGCTCTCAACCTCGTAAATGAGAATCCGTTGCTCCGCACCTGGAACACCAGCCGTTCCGGACGGAAGGCGACGGAGATCATCGAACAAAAATTCCGCGACCACCTTTCCACCTTCCCTTTCGACGAGAAGCAGCGCAATGGGCACTTCATCGAATTCCTGAACCGCCTCCAGGCCGATTGCATCGCCGAGCAGAGCCGCTTCCTCCACGATAAGGTCGGGCTGAAGGCGATGATCACCGATATTAACCAGACGACGCCGTACACGCTTACCGAACTGCGGTCCAACCTCGATTTTGTGGATAACCACCTCTATTGGGATCATCCGCAGTTCCCGGGGAAGCGCTGGCAGTACCCCTTCGTTTTCCACAACCGCTCCTCCATTTCGCAGAATGCCGAAAATCCGCGCGCCCTCATGCCGACCCGCGTTTTCGGCAAGCCCTTTACCGTGACCGAATTCAACTTCTGCGTGCCGAACGTCTGGCGTGTCGAGTGCCCCTCGGTATTCGGAGGCTACGCCGCGCTTCAGGATTGGGACGGGCTCTACCGTTTCGCCTGGTCGCACGGCCGGGACGGCATGAAACCGGGAGCAAAACAAATTCTGCACCGCTTCGACATCGTCAACAACATTCAAGCGCAAATGGCCGAACGGATCATCTACTTCCTCTTCGTGCGCGGCGACGTGAAGCCCGCCCGCGAAGCGGTCGCCTTCGGGTTCCGCCCGGAGATGATCCGCGGCATTCCGGGAAACACCCAATCCGGCGCTTTCCCCGAAAAATTCACCCTTCTCGGTTTATGGGGAAGAATCGGCAGCGTCGCCGGAAGCAGCAAGGTTCAAACCGTCGATCCGCTCCGCCCCGGCTGGGAGAAGGAGCTTCCCCCCGCCATGCGTTCCGCCCTGGAGGGATTGGCCGAAAAAGGAAGCATCACCTCCGCCACCGGTGAAATCACCCTGCTGCCCCGTAAGAACGCCATGCGCATCGTTACCTCGAAAAGCGAAGTCTTCACCACCCGCGAAGCCATGACGGGGAAGATCATGAGCGTCAAAGCTCCCTCCTGCTACCAGACGCTGGCGCTTCACTCGCTCGACGGCAAGCCGCTGGCGGAGAGCCGGAAGCTGCTGCTGATTCAACTGACCGATCTCTCCAATGACGGACTCCGCTTCGACAGCGCCAAACGCCGGGTGCTGAACGACTGGGGGAAGCTGCCCCATATGCTGGAGCGCGGCAGCGCCGCCGTCCAGCTCGCCCTGCCGCGCGAAATGACGGTGACGCCGCTCCAACTCGACGGCACGCCCGCCGCCGAACCAGTGGAAACCGTCTACCGGGATGGAGTCCTCTCCTTTCGAATCGCCATCGACCGGCTGCCGGGAGGAACGCTCGCTTATCTATTGACGTCACCGAACGATAAAAAAAACCAATCAGGAGAAACAAAATGAAGCGCAGAAATTTTACCCTCATTGAACTCCTCGTAGTAATCGCCATCATCGCCATTCTTGCAGCGATCCTTCTGCCCGCGCTCAACAAAGCACGGGAGAAAACGAAAAGCATCGCCTGCGTCAACAACCTGAATCAATGCGGCAAAGCCTTCCTTCTCTACGCGGATTCGAACCGGGGTTATATGCCGGTGATGCACTCCGGGGTGGCGTTCACCTGGATCTCCTTCTTCGGCCAGTTCGACAACGGCATATTTCATGCTGAACAACGGACAACCTCAGGCAACAGTTACTACTCCCCATTGGCCCATTGCCCGGCTGCTCCCGATCCGCGGACCGACGGCTCCGCAGACGAAACCGGCAGGCGTACCTACGGAATATTATCGCCGGCCGGCCATCTGAATGCGAATGGAACCGTTCCCGCCGAGTGGACTGTCGAACGGCAGAACCTTTTCGGAGCCAAGCCCCCCTGGGCGGTAACCGGCGCCACCAACGTCTATTACCTGACCAACCAGCGGCTGAAAAACCCCAGCCGGTTCACCCTGCTGGCGGACACTACGGTGCCTGTAAGCGCCACGACCCTGGCCGTAGCCCAAGGGAAACCCGGAAGCGAAGCCGGTTGGTTTTATTGCCACCAGGAGAGCGTCAACACCCAGTGCGCGTTCGTCGGCTTGCGTCACGGCGGCCGGGCGAACCTGCTGATGACTGACGGCCACGTCGAAACCAAAAGCCAGAGTCAGTTGGCGGAGGATCCCATGATTGAAGTAATCACCAATGCCAACTTCATTCGAGTAAATCTATAAAAAGGCTCACCAGAAGATGATTCACATTGCCCCCCGGGCGACTCACGCCCTTTCCCCGTACCTCTACATGCAGTTCGCCGAACCCCTGGGCAACGCCGACTCCTCGGTCGACGCCGCCTGGGATTACGTCAACGACCGCTGGCAGCCTTCCGCCGTCGAACTCTTCAAGCGCCTCGCGCCGCCGATGATCCGCTGGGGCGGCTGCTTCGCCAGTTACTACCGCTGGCGCGAAGCGGTCGGCCCCCGGGGCGACCGGAAACCCATGCTCAACCTCTGCTGGGACGGGGTTTACTCCAACCAGGTCGGCACC
>JAVBRV010000398.1:0-8155 GCA_031547585.1 Victivallaceae bacterium | reverse complement strand
ACTCCCACGACATAATACGTATATTGCGTTGGGAGTTGTCGGGCAAGTCCGGCAGTCAGCGAAAGAAACACAACGATGAAAAAGACGACTTTGCAGCAAGTGGCGGATTCCTGCGGAATTTCGCTGGCGATGGCTTCGCGGGTGATCAACGGCAAGCCGGGGGTCTCGGGCGAGGTTCGCAAGCGGGTATTGACGGCGGTGCAGACGCTGGGGTATGACTCCGGCGTCGGCAGCCGCAGACATGTCGCCGTGCTGTATCCTTCGGTGATGGATTTTCGCATGAACAACTACGGGTGTTTGCTTACCAATGAGCTTTACAACGTCTTAAACGAGCGGGGGTACTGGTTTCACGGCCTCCATTCGACGGAGCTGCTCAAAAGCTATCCCTTTTTCGCGGCGGTGACGCTGCGCCCGGTCCGTGAATATTCGACCTTTTGGAGCGATGAGTTCGACATTCCGGTGATTTCGGTCAACAACCCCGAGAGTCCCCGTGAGAATATCCGTTCGGTCTGTTCCGCCGAAGAGGAGGGCATGGAGCGTGCGGTCGATTACCTCTACAGCAAAGGGCACCGGCGGATCGGCCTTCTCCTGTACGATATCAATGACTGGTGCAGCGCCAGGCGGATCGACGGCTACCGCGGCTCCATGCGAAAGTGGAAGTTGCCGGATGAAGAATTCTTACAGGTGATTCCGTCGGGAGAGCCATTTTATGAGCTGCTGGGGAAGTTGATTCACGCCGGCGTCACCGCTCTCATCGCGCCGGGGGAGGGGCTCGGCCAGCGGATCGTCCGGGCGCTGAACCTCTATCGGCACCGGATCCCGGAGGATATTTCGCTTTTGACCTGGGAGGTCCCCGGCGTTTCGGATGAGTGGCTGCCGCCCCTTACTACCCTCGGGCAGGACTTTCGCGGCCTGGCGGGCGGCGTCGCCGACATCCTTGACGCACTCGCCGCCAAACGGAAGGCGGCGGGCACGCTTCGGATTCCCTACCATTTTCACGAACGCAAAAGCGTCGCGCAACTCTGATTTTCAGTTGAGCACGAAACCGCCGAAGGTGAGGAGAAGGGGGTAGTCTTTGAGCGGCAGGTTCTTGAGTAGAAGGCTGTTGCCGCACTTCTCGATCATCGTCTCGGGGATCGTGTAGACCGAGCCGTCCATCAGGTCCACCAGTTGCAGGGGGGAGGGGAGGGCGGCGACTTCCAACGTGATCGTCGACTCGTAACTGGTGGAGAGGAGCTCCGTGGGACGCCAGTAGGCGAAGGCCGCGTTGCCGTCGGGACGGCGGAAGCCCTGCCACAGCAGGCTCCCCGGCGCATCCTCGCGGCGGAAGACCCGTCCCGACTCCTGTGGCAGGAAGAGTACCGGCAGTTCTGCCAAAGAAAATTCTTCGCGGAATACCGCCGCGATCACCTGAAGCGCCCGGTAGGAGGGCTTCGGGCGGTAGTCGCCGGTCGCCCGGCCATCCGCGTCGAACTCGGCCCCCAGCACCCCGAAGTAGCCGTAGTCGAGGTAACTCGCCTTGTCGCCTACGGTTCCATTCAGCGCCTCGATCATATCCACGCAGCTGAAGTAGGAGGCGAATTTTACGTTGTCCATCAGGTCGGCCACCATGTGGCGGAGGAGAAAACGGGCCTGCCGGTCCTCCGTCCAGGCGCCGCCCCGGAGGGCCCCCGCGCCGTCGCTGCGCGACTGGGTCCCGGTTTCCCCCTGAATGAGTTCCAGCGCCGGATTGTACTCTTTGCAGAGCGCCCGGAGGGAAGCGACCCGGTTGAAGCCGTCCTCTTCATGGGAAGAATAGGCGTGGTAGCTGAGGGCGTCCATCGAAGCGGCCGCGCCGGTGGCGAAGACCTCGGCCAGCCAATTGAGACGGGAAAGGCAGAGGCAGCCGCCGATCACCTTGGCCTCGGGATTCCCCGCCCGGATGGCGGCGGCGGTGCCCTTGGCGAATTCGCCGTATTCGGCGCCGCTGGGGCCGTGCTTCCAGCACCAGACGCCGTCGGGTTCGTTCCAGATTTCGAACCACTCGACCTTCCCCCGGTAGTGCGCGGTGACGGCGGAGACGTAGTTGTGCCATGCTGTTTTCTGGATATCATTCTTGATGGGCGGGCAGCCGACCGCGCCGAACACCTTGGCGGCGGCTTCGTCGTACAGCGGATTGCCGTAGCAGAGGCAGATCCAGGGGGTGAGTCCGCGCAGTAACAGATTGTCGACGATGGAGTCGAGCCAGGCGAAGTCGTAGACGCCGGGCGCTTTTTCGGTGCGCTGCCAGCCGGATTGGATGCGGATCCACTTGACGCCGAGTTCGCCGACTTTGTCATAGGCTTTCTCGGGGTCGAAGACGTCGCGGTCGAGCTTTTCGAAGCCGAGCCCGATGGGCGAGCTGGTGACATTGCGGGAGTGGACGGGGGCGAGGACGCCGGTTTTCAGCAGTCGTTCCATAATCGTATTCCTTTTCGATTGGATGGTTCTGCCGTATAGTATAGACGAAAAGGCCCGTTCCCGAAACAGCGGCGGTGGGCGAAGCAGTCCGGAAAAAGAAAAAAGAGTCAGGATTTCGAAAGCTGCTCTGTGCGGAACTCTCCGGGAGTCTTCCCGTGGAAGCGGCGGAATTCGAGCGAAAAGTGGCGCGGCTGGTTGTAGCCCGAGGCGGCGGCCACCTCTTTGATGCTCAGCTTCTCTTCGGCCAGCAGTCGGGCGGCGTGAGTCAGCCGGAGCCGCTTCAGGTACTGGTGCGGCGGCAGGCGGAGGGCGGCCGCGAAAAGCTTGTTGAAGGTCGGCAGGCTTAGCCCCGCTTCGGCGGCGAGGTCGCTGGTCAGGAGCGGTTCCGCGAGGCGCTTCTCCATGGTCTTCAGCGCCTTGGCGACCGGCGGGGGGAGGGGGGGCTCCGGCACGGCGGCGGCGAAGATGAGGAGAAGTTCGAATACGAGTCCGCCGATCCTCTCCCCGTCGCCTTCCGGCAGCAGGCGGGCCAGCTCGCGGAAGATCCGCTCGAAGCGCTCCCGCTCCGTAAAGGGAATCACCCGGACCCCATCCAGCCTCAATTGCAGGAGCAGGGGCGAAAGAAGGTCGCCGTCGAGCGTCATGCCGTACTTCCGGCAGATGCCGCCGCCGGGGTAGTAGAGGTCGTTGTCGCCGTGCGGATGGAGGAGGACGAGATCGCCCGCCTCGGCCGCGAACGCCTCCTGCCCGCAGCGGAAGAACATCTCCCCTTCGAGGAGGTATTCGACCGTGCAATAGAGCTGGTTCCGGCGGCGCTGGAAGTAGGGGGCGGCGGTGAGGGTGCTTTCGCAGAGGTAGGCGGCGTAGAGGCGCAGCCCTTCTGCGCCGTTTCTTTTCAGAACCCACTCCCGGAAGAAGTAGTCGCGGCTGGTCTGATAAACCGACGAGTCGCGCCCCCGGCTGACCAGCTGCGCCTCCTGGCGGTGAAACAGCGAAAGATCGTGAAATGGCCTCATTTTAGTGAAAATATCACCGTGAATGGTAAATTTCAAGCGTCCGCCATTGAAAAGAGGGGGAATCCGTGATACTGTATATCCGTTTACCCAGGAGGAATCATGATGAATAACAATGACGCTTACAATCGCGCTCCCGATGCTTACAACCCCGATGCCGCCGCTTCCGGCGCCATGACCCAGGCCGGCTTCATCAACCGCGTATTCGGCTGGATGACCGTCGGACTCGCCCTTACCGGAATCGTCGCCTGGGCGGTGGCGGGCACCCCCGCGCTTCGCGAGTTGGTTTTCGCCAATCGCGGCATCTTCATGATCCTTTTCATCGTTCAATTGGTCATGGTGATCGGGCTGACGGCGGCGATCAACAAGATTTCTTCCGCCGCCGCCGCCGCCGGTTTCGTCGCCTATTCGATTATAACCGGAGTTGTTTTCTCAAGCATCTTTCTCGTCTATACCTCGCAGTCGATCGCCAGCGCCTTCTTCGTCGCCAGCGGCACCTTCGGCGGCGCGGGGCTCTACGGGTATATTACCAAGCGCGATCTCACCGGCCTCGGCTCCCTCTGTCTGATGGCGGTCTGGGGCCTCATCATCGCCATGATCGTCAACATCTTCTTCTATAACCGGATAGCCGATTTCGCCATCAGCGCTATCGGCGTTCTCGTCTTCACCGGGCTCACCGCCTACGACCTCCAGAAGATCCGCCGCCACGCCGCCGCCGCCGAAGCCGGTCTGTTCGATGGCGAGACCAGCAAAAAAATCGCCATTATCGGCGCGCTCGAGCTGTATCTCGACTTCATCAACATTTTCCTCTATCTCCTGCGTCTGTTCGGTAATCGCCGTTAACTTTAAGGAATCCGTGCCATGCCCGCAATGTTCTACGTCGCCGCCTGTACCGATAAGCCCGAAGGCGGAATCTACCGTTACGAAATGCGCCAGTCGGCCGCTCCGCAGCAGGTCGGTTTCACCGCCCTCCCGGACGCCAACTACCTCTCTTTTTCGCCGGACGGGAAGTATATGTACTCCACCTGTTCGGCGGGCAAGGATGGCGGCGTCGCCGCCTTCGCCATCGATGCGGATGGGGCGCTGACCCTGCTCAATACCTGCGCCGCGGGCGGCCTCTCCACCTGCTATGTGATTACCGACTCCTCGGGGAAGTGGCTGTATGCGGCCAACTACCGGGGGCCGAGCGTCTCCGAATTCCGGCTGGAAAAGGGGCGCATCGCCGAACGCACCCAGGTCGTTCGCCACGAAGGCAGCGGCCCCAATCTGCCGCGCCAGGACGCCGCCCATCCCCACTTTACCGGGCTTACCCCCGACGGTCGCTACCTCCTGGTGGTCGATCTCGGCATCGACGCCATCATGGCGTACCCCATCGACCCCGACAAGGGGTTGAACGCGGCGGGCGTGATCAAGAACCCGGTGGAACCGGCCGGTTCCGGCCCCCGCCACCTGATTTTCGACCGCTCGGGCAAGATTGCCTACCTCTTGAATGAACTCGCCAGCACGGTCATCTCCTACCGTTACGCCGATGGCCGCTTCGAGGCGATCGAGACAAAATCCATGCTGCCGCCCCTCACCAACGTCTACTCCAAGGCGTCGGCGATCCGCCTTTCCGCGGATGAAAAGTTTCTCTTCGCCTCCAACCGTGGCTTCGACTCGGTCGCGGTCTACCGGCTCGACGGTAAGGGTGGCATGACCTTGCACGATATGGTGCTCTCGGGCGGATCGAGTCCGCGCGACGTCAACTTCCTGCCCGGCGGACGGATGTTCGCCACCGCCAATGAATTCTCCGACATCCTGGTCCTCTTCGACTACGACGCCGCCGCCGGGAAGCTGACCCCCAACGGCATCAGTTACAAGCTGCCGCGCCCGCTCTGCGTGGTGTGGCGCTAAAGGAATCATGCAGAGAACCGCTCTTATCGACTACAACATGGGCAACCTGGGCTCGGTCGCCAAAGCGCTGGAAAGCGTCGGCGCCCAAGTCGAAGTTATTACTTCCGGCCGGGAACTGGCCGGTTTCGAGCGGTGCGTTCTCCCCGGCGTCGGCCACTTCGGCGACGGCATGGAGAACCTGAAAAGCCGCGGTTTCGACCGGGCGATCCAGGACTATCTGGCCGCCGGGACCGGGCGCTTTCTCGGGATCTGCCTCGGCATGCAGATGCTCCTCGAGGGGAGCGACGAAGCACCGGGGGTTCCGGGCCTCGGGGTGGCCAGGGGGAGGGTCCTCCGCTTCCCCGCCGGGAGGGAGAAAGTCCCCCATATGGGCTGGAATTCCATCCGGCCCCGGGCGGGCGAAACCCTTTTCGAGGGGCTGCCCGAACCGGGGTATTTTTATTTCGTCCACTCCTATTACGTGCCGGTCGAAGAGGGATTGACGCTGGCGGAGGGGGAGTACATCCTCCCCTTTTCGGCGGCGATCGGCCGGGGGCGCTGGGCGGCGGTCCAGTTCCACCCCGAGAAGAGCCAGCGGGCGGGGCTCGGACTCCTGCGGAACTTTCTGGGGGAGGGGGCGTAAAATGGCAACCGGAAAAACCTATCGGCGCATCTACGATGAACTCTTCAAGCTCTACGGCGACTGCGGCTGCCCTCTGGTGCATCATACCCCCTTTCAGCTGCTGGCGGCGGTGATGCTGTCGGCGCAGTGCCGCGACGACCGGGTGAACGAAGTGACCAAGGTTCTCTTCGCCGAAGCCCCCGACCCTGCCGCGATGGCGACGCTGCCGGTGGAGCGAATTGCCGACATCATCCGTCCCTGCGGACTCTTCCGCAATAAAAGCGAGAATCTCCACGCTTCGGCGGTGCGCCTCTTAGAGGTTTTCAATGGCGAAGTTCCGCGCACCATGGAGGAGCTGACCACGCTCCCCGGAATCGGCCGCAAGAGCGCCAACGTTCTTCTCGGCAACGCCTTCGGCATCCCCGGCTTCCCGGTGGACACCCACGTCAATCGGGTCTTGAACCGCCTGGGCGCGGTCGCCACCCCGTCGCCGGAAGCCATTGAAAAAGAGGTCTGCGGCAAAATCGCGCCGGAGTATTGGACGAATTTCTCTCATCTACTCATTCAGCACGGTCGCCGGACCTGCCACGCTGGCCGCCCCGCCTGCGGCAACTGCGTGCTGAACGGAATCTGCAAACGTAACGGAGTCAAACAGCCATGAGCTTTCTGAAGAAAAAATTCCGCAGCATCAAGAAATTTCCGACCTGGATTTACTGGATTCCGGCCCACCTTCTGTGGCTGGCGCTGCGGGTATTCTACCGCTTCCGGGTCGATGACCCCAACAATTACAGCGCCACCGAGCGGGGGGTGGTCACGGTCACCTGGCACAACCGGCTGATGTTCTTCGCGGTCGCTTTCCCGGGCTGGGTGCGGCGCGAGACGGTGGCGGTGGTCTCCGCCTCCCGCGACGGGCAGTACATCGTCGACTTCATCGCCAACCTGGGGCTGGGGAGCCTGCGCGGTTCCTCCAGCCGGGGCGGAGCCAACGCCCAGCGCGCCGCCTTGAAGGCGATTCGTGCGAAAAAAGTGGTCAGCTTCACGCCGGACGGGCCGCGCGGCCCGCGTTACCGGATGAAGAACGGGCCGATCCAGCTCGCCTCGCTAACGGGCGGCGGCGTCATCCCCATCAGCATCAACGCCTCGCGCGCCTGGTCGGTGAAGAGCTGGGATGGTTTCCAGATTCCGAAACCCTTCAGCCGGGTGACGCTGGTGCTGGGCGACAAGATCGAGATTCCGCCTGATTTGGATGAGAAACAATTGGAAGAATATCGCGTAAAGGTCGAACAGGCCCTGATGGCCATTACGATCGACCCGCGGTGATTGCCGGCGGCGAAGCAAGGGGAAAAAACGGAGGGAACGGAGGGGAAACTATGTCGCGGGCTATTGCGTTGCTCTCGTTGTTTGACTTATCAGCGGCCTGTACTCAACCACTTCGCGTGCCGATTCCCCGGCCCACAGCGTTATTAACCTAAGTAAGCGCGGCAAGCGCCGCGAGCGGATGTGAGGGAACTCGTTTGCCGGAGGCAAACGAGCGGAGGCACAAGAGTGCCGAAGCCGAACGGAGTCGAGCGAAGGCCTCGCCGTCTGAGAGTCGCTGCGCAGCAGCGAAAGTAAGATCGCGAAAGCGATCGCTACGATCCGGAATCGGGGTCGCCCTTAGGTTGCGCGTCTCTGCCCAGAGGCGGGGGTGGTTTCAGGAGGGGAGTAAGGCCCCTCCTGACTCCCACGGCACAATACGTATATCGCGTCGGAAATGGCACTCAATATGATGAGGAGAAAAAGGGGAAATGGAAGAACTGAAGTATCGGGGACTTACCGCCGCCGAAGTCGAAGAGAGCCGCCGGCTCCATGGAGCCAACCTGCTGGCGCCGCCGGAGCGCGAAGCGTGGTATATTCAATATCTGCGCAAGTTCAACGATCCGGTGATCCGGATTCTTCTCATCGCGGCGGTGCTGTCGATGCTGATCGGCGACTGGGTCGAAGGGGGCGGCATTCTGGCGGCGATTCTTCTCGCCACCTTTATCGGCTTCATCAACGAATACCGCGCCGAAAAAGAGTTCGACCTTCTTAACCGCAGCAATGACGAAACCCCCTGCAAGACCATCCGCGACGGCGCGTTCACCATGGTGCCGCGCCGTGATCTGGTGACGGGCGACGTGATTTTCGTCGAACAGGGCGAAGAGCTGCCCGCCGACGCCCGGGTGCTGGA
>JAVBRV010000199.1:0-2617 GCA_031547585.1 Victivallaceae bacterium | reverse complement strand
CGGAATCGCCCAGGGGCCGGCGAAGAGAATCATCGCGATTCCGAAGTAAAAGAGGTAGAGGCGCGGCCGCCAGGTCATCTTGCGTGAGCCGAACAGCAAACACCCCGAACCGAAAACCGTACCGATGGTGACCCACACCATCACCGGATGCTGGTCGAAACCGAGCTTATCGGCGAAGGGCAGATTCATGAACACCGCGCCGCCGAGGGCGGCGACGATGAGGACGCCGCCCCAGATGGTCATCGTCCAGTGGAAGGTCCGGTTATGGTTGCCGGTGCGGAAGTAGGCGGCGGTTCCGGCGGCCCCCAGGATCGCCAGCGGCGGGAAGCAGGGGAGGATGTAGGTCGCCAGCTTGCCCGACGAAGCCGAAAAGAAGAGGAAGGGCAGCACCACCGCGGCGAGACAGTAGCGGTAGAGCGGTTTCGAGAAGATCTTTTTCCACTCCTCCTTGCCGATGGTAAAGGCCCCCAGGGCGACCAGCGCCCCCGGGAAGATGACCCCGGCCAGAATCGGCAGGAAGAACCAGAAGGGCTGTCCATGCTGGCCGCCGCTCGGCTTCACGAAGCGTTGAAAGTGTTCGACTACGGCGAAGTAATGCCAGTAATCCGGATCGGCCCGGTGGACCGCCACCGCCCAGGGGGCGATCACCATGATCGCCACAGCGAGGGGAATCCAGGGGAGGGTGAGGAAGCTCACCCAGCGCTTCTCCCAGATGAGGAAGCCCGCCATCGCCAGCGCCGGCGGCACGAAGGCGACGAAGCCCTTGCTGAGGAAGGCGAGACCGGTGAAGAGGCCGCAGAGAAGCAGGAGGAGGACTTTGCGGCGGTTGAATACCGGCTCCACCGCCGCGAGGTAGCTGGTCGCCAGAATGCCGGCGATGAAGCCCGTGGTCTGGCTGTCGAGAACCGCGAAGGTGCCGACCCCGTAGACCAGCGCCGAAGTGAGATAGAGCATCACCGAGAGGGCGGCCAGTTTGCGGTCGCGCAGCGATTGCTCGACCATCATCCAGATCATGGCCGCGCCGAGGGCGGCCCCCAGCGCCGAGGCGAGGCGGAGCGCGAAGGCGTTGATGCCGAAGAGGTAGAAGTTCCCGGCGTTCAGCCAGTAGCCGAGGACCGGTTTCTCGAAGTAGCGGACGCTGAGGAGTTCGGGGACGACGTAGTCCCCCCGCTCCGCCATTTCGATGGGGATTTGCGCATACCGGAACTCATCCGGGATAATCATCGGCCGCGCTCCCAGCGAGGCCAGGTAGACGAATGCGAAAAAGAGGCCGGCCAGCCAGAAATATTTCATTTTGCGCTCCTTGGTTGTCGTGGAATGAATAAAAGGACCCGGTACCCGCCGGAGTTGAGATCCGCCTCGGGTTTCGGGAGGGTGGAGGCGAGGCTGTCGCCGCGGGTGACCACGACCACTTCCTGCCGTTTGCTATCGATCAGTGCCCGGAGTTCCCGGGGGGAAAGAGCGTTATTTTTGGCGGATTCACCGATGGGGACGATGTCCCGCCGCTTGATCGACCAGGCCAGCGTCGGCACCAGGTCGGCGTCGGCCGCGAGATGGGCGGCGGGACCGGCGAAGGGAGGAACCGTGGCGGCGAAAAAGCGCTCCGGAGCCATCTCCTGGAGAAAGCGGTCGGGCAGCGAGTTCGGCAGCGCCAGAAGGAAGAAGGCCGTGCCGATGGCGGCGGCGAAGAATTTGACCGTGGCCGCCCGCTCCATCGTCGCCATCCGGAACCAGACCAGCATCACCAGCAGGCCGATCAAGGGAATGAAGCTCTTGCGGTAGTGGCCGAAGAGCACCCACTCCGGCGGAATCGCCGTGGTGTAGCGTGCCGCGCTCTGGAGGATGAAGAGAAAGAAGGGAATCGGCAGCAGCACCCAGACCAGGCGGTTGAGCATCCGGTCGGCTTTATCGAAGTCATTGTTCCACTCCAACCGCCGGAGGCCCTGCGCGGTCAGGATCGCCAGCGCCGGGAACATGGGGAGGAGGGCGAAGAGGGCTTTACTCGGCCAGCCGCAGCAAACGGCGAAGCAGCAACCGGCGACGGCAAAGAGGAGGCGGTACAGATGGTATTGCCCCGGAACGGCTTCCGGCTTGCCGCAGACCGGCCAGAAGAGGAACCACGGCAGGAAACCGAGCAGCAAGACCGGCAGATAGAACCAGGCGGCGTAGGGCAGCCCCGCCCCGGACACCGGCGGCGGCAGCACATAGAGGAGGGCGAGCCCCGGCAGCAGCGGCCAGAGCCGAAGGATTTCCCGGGGGCGGCGCTCCCAGGCCAGCCAGGCGACGAAGCCCGCGAGGAGGAAGAGGACGCCCGCCATACCCCCCGTCAGGAAGACGAGACCCAGCGCGAGTCCGGCAAGAAAGACGAAGAGAAGGCGTTTCCCCGCGCGGCTCTCGGTGAATCCGAAGAAGAGTCCGGTCACCGCCAGCGCAGCGAAGAGGCCGGCGAGCGCGTGGGGGGTGGCGGCGGTTCCCGCGCCGAAGACCAGGGGGGAGAGAAGGTAGATGATAAGGGCGGCGTCGGCAGTGCGCCGGTCGCCCCCGGAACCGCGCCGGGCGAGAAGCCAGACGACTCCGGCGGTCAGCAGGGTCGCCAGCGCCGGAATCAGCCGCAGCG
>JAVBRV010000129.1:0-6226 GCA_031547585.1 Victivallaceae bacterium | reverse complement strand
ATCGGTACAGTACCGACCGGCGGAGCGCTGCCGATAAAAGACTCTGGCGGAGCCAGGGCTTTTATCGAGCCGCAGCGCGCGGAGCCGCAGCCGGAAACCGTCCGCCACTCGCGCCCTGTCCGATACCCTCTCGCCCACTCGGCCCACAAGGTCAACACGGAGGGACACGGAGGGACACGGAGATGGGGCGAATTTTACCCCAAAGACCCTGCAACGAGAACGGCGCTCTGGGGACAGAGCGCCCTACCTTGGGAAATCGCCCAGCCCAGCGAAGAGTGAATCGAGCTATAGGAGCAACCATGAAACGGCATTTTACACTGATCGAACTCCTGGTGACGATCGCGATCATCGCCATTCTGGCGGGGATTCTGCTGCCGGCGCTCGGCCAGGCGCGGGAGCGCTCCAAACGGACCAGCTGCGTCAACAACCTGAAGCAGATCGGGCTGGGATTGGAGCAGTACCTCGACAGCTACCGGGGGATCCTGCCCGTGTGCAAGGCGTATCCGAAAGATGCTCCGACCGAAGGAGGGGCCCAATCCGGCATCGTCGAGACTCTCGGCCCGATGCTGGGCGATAATGTGAAGGTTTTCCGCTGCCCGGCCGACTCCAAGCGGGATTTTCAGGTACACGGCAGCAGCTATGGCTGGAACTACCTGGTCAATGGAATGAAGGCCGATGAGAAGTTGATCCTGCTCTTCTTCAAGCCGGCGTTCCCGGGGTTGAAGCGGGTCCCCCTGCTCTCCGACAGCGACTCCTTCCACGGACCGAGCGGCAAAGATTCTTCGCGCAACTACCTTTACTTCGGCACCAAGGTCGAAGAGAATTTCTCCGGGGATAAACTGCCATGACCATCGAGTGCTTCTGCCTGACCAAACGCTACGGTAAAAAGACCGCCCTTCAGGATGTGTCGCTGGAAATCCGCGACGGCGGCGTCACCGGACTCATCGGCCCGAACGGGGCGGGCAAAAGCACCCTCATCAAACTGATCACGGGCCTGATCTGGCCGACCGAGGGCTTCGTCCTCGTCGACGGTTTCGACGCGCACCGCGAACACACGCTCGCCATGCGGCGGATCGGCGCGGTGATCGAGTGGCCGAGCTTCATCCCCGATCTCACGGCGCGGCAGAATCTCGACGTCTTTTCGGGCGGATACGGACCCGCCTACCGGGCGAAGCGCGAAGAGATCCTGAAATTCATGGAATTGAACGGCGTCCAGGAGCGCAAGGTGGGAACCTTCTCCACCGGTATGCGCCAGCGCCTCGGCATCACGCTGGCGCTGCTGCCCGACTCGCAATTCATCATTCTCGACGAACCGACCAACGGGCTCGACCCCGGCGGCATCGTCGAAATCCGCGAGATCATCCGCGAATACAACCGCCGGTACGGCGTCACCATCGTGGTCAGCAGCCATCTGCTGGCCGAAATCGAACAGATCTGCGACCACCTGGTGCTGATTACCGGGGGGAATCTGCGGGCCTGGGGACCGATCGGCGAGCTTCTGGGCGAACGCATCTACCTCCGGGTGGAGGTCGACCGGCCGGAGGAGGCGGAGCGCTTCCTCGCCGCCCAAGCCGCCGCGGGCGGACTCCCGGCGCGGTCGGTCCGGCGCGGGGAGGACGGGCGGCTGCTGCTGGAACTCACCGAAGCGCTGCCCGCGGCCGTCAACAGCGCGCTCTACCGGGAGGGGTTCGCCGTGTCGCACCTCGCCATCGAACGGCAGAACCTCGAAAACTACTTCCTTGAGGAAACCGCGAAAGGGGGCGAACGCTGATGCTGCGCATGATCGGATTCGAGCTCTTGAAGCTCCGGGTGCAGAAAAAGAACTATGTGATGCTCGGCGGGCATATTCTTTTCATGCTGCTCTGCTATCTCGCCTTCCGCTCCAGCCAGACGAAACTGGCGAAGCGGTTTCTCCGCGACATGTCCTTCGAGTTGGGGAACCTGACCGATTATTTCGACGGCTTCTTTTTTGCCCGGGTGGCGCTGATTCCGACCTTCATCATTTTGATGCCGATCGCGGTGGCCACCATTGCCGGGGACTGCGTGGCCGGCGAAATGCAGGACGGCAGCCTGAAGCTCTACGTGTCGCGCCCCCGCTCGCGGGTGAAGATCATTCTCTCCAAGTTCATCGCCATTTACGGGGTGACCTTGCTCTATTCGCTCTATTTCGCCACCTTCAACCTGGTGGTCGCGGCCTTGCTTTTCAATATTTCTCCGACGCAGCTCGTCATGCTGACCGACCAGTTTTTCGGCACCGACGTGGTGGTGATGAGCCTCTGGGACGCGCTGAAATGCTACTTCGCTTCGACGATCTACTTCTCGTTCTCGCTGATGGCGATCGGCTCCATCGCGCTCTTCTTCTCGACGGTATTCAACCGCATGAGCGCCTCGACGGTGACGGTGATTTCGCTCTATTTCGTCTCGTACGTGGTGGGGGCGCTGCCGTTCAGCGAGGAGATCCGGCCCTACCTCCTCTCCCAGGTGATGAACAACGCCTTTCTGCTGCTCATGTCGCCGATTCCCTTGCAGAAGCTGATGCTCAATCTGTCGACGCTCGGGGTCTACATCGTCGGCTTCTTCTTTCTGTCGATCCTGATCTTCAACTACAAGGACTTGAAATAGATGAAAAAACCGACCATCTCCGACGCCGAGCTGGAGCTCCTGAAGGAGCTGTGGCAGGAGTCGCCGCTCACTTCGCGGCAGCTGGTGGACCGCCTTCAGGCGCGCACCCAGTGGGGCGAGCCGACCATCAAAACGCTGCTCCTGCGGCTGCTCCGCAAGAAGGCGGTCCGCCGCAGCAGCGCGGGGAAGAGCTTCTACTACCACGCGGCGATCGACCGCGAGGCCTACCAGTATCACGTGGGCCGGACGATGCTGGACCGGCTGTTCGACGGCTGGGCGGGGAACTTCCTCACCTGCCTCGTCAACCACGAAAAGCTCTCGCAGGAGGAGCTGCATAAGCTCCGCGAACTGCTTGACCGGGAGGGGAAAGCATGAATTCAGCGGCGCTGCTCCTCTTTGCCGCGGCCTGCCGGGGGACGGCGGCGGTGCTATTGCTGCTCCTGGCGGAGCGGCTGGGGGGGCGGTATATGACCGGATTCCGCGGACGGCGGCTCTGGCTGCTGGCGGCGCTGCTCTTTCTCTTGCCGCAGCCGTTCAGCCGGGCGCTGCCGATCCGGGTGGATCTCTCCGGAATCCGGGCGGCGCTTCCGCCGGCGGCGACCGGGGGGAGCGCGGCGGCGGCGATGCTGCTCCTTTCGGCCGGGGGATTGGCGCTGCTGGGGCGGCGCTACTACCAGTGCCGGAAACGGCTGCGGAATCTGCCGCCGGTGACCGATGCGCGCATTCTCGAGGCCTGGCGGAATATCCTCCTCCATCATGGAAAGCTGCGCCGGGCGCCGGTGCTGCTCGACGGGGGACCGGCGGAGGTGGGGCCGACGCTGTTCGGCTGCTTCCAGCGGCGGCTTCTCCTGCCGGAGAAACAGCTGGCGACCCTGAGCGAGAAAGAGCTGGAGCTGATTTTATTGCACGAATATTTCCACGTCCGGGCGGGCGACCTCTTCATCAATGTGCTGGGGCTGCTGCCGGTCGGGCTTTTCTGGTACAATCCGTTGGTGTTCGTTCTTCGGCGGCGGCTGCGGGCGGCCTGTGAAATGACCTGCGACCGGCGGGTACTGGCGAGTTCGCCGGGTTCCGAGCGAGAGTACGGCCGACTGCTGCTTCGCTTCGCGGCGGAGGGGAGCGGGGCCGTCGCCTTCGCCGAAGTGCCGCGCGAACTAAGGCGGCGGATCAACCGGCTGGTGAATCCGCCGGTATTTTCGCGGCAAACCCGGCTGCTCGGGCTTCTGCTCCCCCTGGTACTGGCGGCGCTGCTGCTGGTCGGCGTGGCGGTGAAGCCGAAACGAACTTCGACAGCCAAAAATCCCTCGAAGACTACTTCACGTCGCTGACCGAGACGTTCATCACCGAATCGGCGAGCTCCCCCAACCGGCCGGAAAAGGCGTGGCTGATGACCTTCGCCCGCGCCGCCGGACGGTCGGGCGTCACGGTGAAGGTGGCGACGACCTCCTTCTCCTTACCGGGAGCGATGGTGAAACGCACCCGGCGGGGGGTGAACGTCCACCCTTCCGGGAGTTCGAGGGTAATTTCCCCCATATCGGCCTGCCAACCCACATTGGAGAGGCGGACGTGTACCTGGTACGGTTTGCCGGTCACCAGCTCCGCCGAACGGTTCTCCTGGTCGCTGAAGGAGTTGCGCGGCGGATGCACCCCCTCGGCGGGCAGTACCGCCTGAATCAGCGGGCGCCAGAGGTCGTTCGGCGCGATATAGTCGGTGAAAATCTGCAGACTGTGCTTCTCCGCCTCAACCAGCAGCTCCGGGGCGGCGCCGAAGATGAACACCGGGTAGTCGTCGAGTGGAAGCGTGAGGATTCCGCCGGGCGTGGCCACCTTCCGATGGTTGCCCATGAGATCGGCGACTTCCACCTCGTGGACGCCGACCCGGAAGCGGGTCTCGAGCGGTGCGGGCGGCTCTTGGGCGGGCGTTCCATCCCAGAGCAGCGGCACGCCGGGCTTCTCGCCCTGCCAGGCGGGGGTGTCGATGGCTTCCGTCACCGGATTTTGGCGGTAGAGCGCCGCCCAGCCGACCAGCAGGGGGGCACCCTCCGAATTGCGGAAGGCGCGGAGAAAGCGCGGCGGGGCATCCGCCGGTTGTTCCTCGCGGGGCAGCAGTTCACCGACGTATTCGGCTCCGTCAAGCATCCAGGTCATCGCGGCGTAGGCCGGGTAGCCGGGGCGCGGACGGCCCTCTTCGATCAGGCCGAAGCCATCCGAACCGTCGACCGTATACCACATTTTTTTTGACAATCCGTAGGCGATGCTCTGAAGGTAGCTGCGCACCAGGTAGGCGGCGACGGTGGAGGGGCTGGAGACGGCGGCGAGGGGGAAGTTCTCCACCCGCCGCTCGGGGAACTGCGCGAGATAGCCGTTCTCGCCGTCGTAAACCGGGCGCGCGCCGTATTTCAGCATCAGCGTCTGCAATTGAGTCACCCGGTCATGAAGCCAGTAGTCCCCCGACAGTTCGCCGTTCACCTCGGGGGCGCGCGGAAAGCAGTAGAGGTTGAGCTGGAGGAGGTCAAAATAATCCCAGCCGCCGTTCTCCCCCAGGCCGTCCAGCCAGGCGAGGTCGACGCCCGCCACGCCGCCGGAAGCGACATAGATTCCCCGGTCGTGGAGGCGGGTCCGGGCGTATTCGATCTTCAGCTCTTCGGCATAGTCGACAGGCAGCCGCCGGGCGTTGACGCCGCCCGTGCCCTCGGCGACGCGGAAGGTTCCGGCTGGATAGCGCCGGGCGTCGGTGGTCAGGGGAACCGGTTCGATGCCGCGACGATGGGTTTCACCGAGAATCCGTTCGGTTTCAGCGACGGAGAAGATTTTCCGCTTCGGTTTATCCGGCACCCAGACCTCGGGGGAAGCGATGCCGTGGGCGCGGCGGACGGCGCTCATGCCGATCCACTCCATCCAATCGAGCGTCTCCAGCGTCTTTTTCCCGCCGGGACCGAGGACGCCGCCGAAAATGGAGTCGCGCTTGCGAAGCCGCTCATACGGGGGAAGCACCGCGTAACTCTCGCGGAGGACACCGCCGCCGGGGAGCGCGAGGCGGATCTCAAACCAGCCCAGCCGTCCGCCCGGCAGAGCCACCGCCTGTTCGGCAGCAGCCTTGAGGGTGGACGCATCCACCATATTCCCCCGATGGTCGCGGATCTCCAGCCGAAGTTCGCCAATGATCGCGGCAGGCAGCCGGAGTTTCGCCTCCAGGGGATCGCCCGAAAGAAAAATATTGCCCGGCCGGGCGAAAAGAAAATGCGCCGCTTTCTCTTCCGCACCGGCAGAGAGGGCGACCAGGGCAAACAGCAAGGCGGCCATCATTTTCTTCAACATCATTAATTCCTCACTAAATAAAAAAATTACATTTTTTCGACATAAAGTCGTAACTTTTTTTAAAGAACCACATAGTAACAGGTAAACAAGGTTGCCCCTTTTCCCCTGACCCGGTCCGATTCCCTCGGCCGGGTCATTTTTTCTCTTCGCCGACTGCCGGACTTGTCCGGCAGCTCCCAGCGCGATATACGTATTGCGCCGTGGGAGTCAGGAGGGGCCTTACTCCCCTCCTGAACCACCCCCGCCCGTGGGCAGAGACGCGCAGCTAAGGGCGACCCCGATTCCG
>JAVBRV010000340.1:0-5395 GCA_031547585.1 Victivallaceae bacterium | reverse complement strand
CATCATGACCATGCTGGGCGGCTCGTGGGCGGCCCCCGCCGGCGACTTCGTGCAGATGCTGATGCTCATCGCGGTGTCGATCGCCGTCACCGTCCTGGTGCTGTACAAGACCGATATCGTGCTGCCGAACGGAGTCGCGGCCGACCCCATCGGCGGCCTTTCCGGGCTCTGCAAAAAGGTCTTCCAGAACCCGGACCTCACCAATATCAAAAGCATGTGCCGCTGGTGGATCTTCATCCCCTACCTCCTCACCCTGATCCTGAACCAGACGATCCTTCAGAACAGCCTGACGGCGGGCGCAGCCAAGTTCGTCTTCGTCAAAACCGGGCGCGACGCCCGCACCATCAGCGCCATCGCCTGGCTGGCCGCCATTCCCCATACGCTGATCTTCATGATTCCGGCGCTGGCCTGCGCCGTCTTGATCAGCGGCGCCGATATGGCGGCGATCTACCCCCGGCTCGAAAATCCGCAGGAGGGCGCCTACATCCAGATCGCCCGCATGGTGCTGCCGCACGGCTTGCTCGGTCTATTGATCTGCGCCATCTTCGCCGCCACGCTGACCAGCATGAATTCGGGGCTGAACGCCACCTCGGGCTCGATCATCCGCAATATCTACCTGCCCCTCTTCAACCCGAAGGCCTCCGAAAACCGCCAGGTCTGGCTGGGGCGCGTCTACACGGTCGTTCTGGGGGTGATTTACGCCTTGGTCGCCATCTTCTTCTCCACGGTTAAGACGCTGCCGCTGTACGAGTTGATTTTGATCGCCGCCACCAGCACCGGCATTCCGCAGGCGGTTCCCCTGATGCTCGGCATGTTCAACAAAAAGGCTCCGGACTGGGCCGCCTGGAGCACGCTGGCCGTGGGCTTCGCCACCTCCATCGCCTTGCGCTTCATCCTGACCACCAATAATCTCATCGCCATGACCAATACCTTCGTCGAAACGCCGCTCAGCAAAAGTGAGATCAACGATTTGAATCTCGCGCTGACCACGGGTATATTGATAGCGGTCTGTTTCGCCTGGTTCTATCTCTCGGTGTTCCTGGCGAAAAAGCGCAATGCCGAAGATGAAGCGCGGGTGGAGGAGTTCTTTAAAACCATGAATACGCCGGTCGATCTGGCGAAAGAGGGCAGTCGCGAAGCCTATAACAGCGACGCCCGCCAGTTCGACGTCATCGGCAAGCTCAGCCTGGTTTACGGAGTTTCGATCCTGGCGCTTCTGGTGTTCAAGAATGCGCCGGGCGGCCAGATCGCCATTCTCGCCTGCGGATTGTCGATCACCGCCATCGGAGCCTGGCTGGTCTATTGCGGCATCCGGAAAAAGAAACAAGATGAAAGCGTATCATGCGAAAATTAAGCATCGGTCTCGATTTCGGCTCGGACAGCGTCCGGGCGGTGGTGGTTACGCCCGATGGGGCGACGCTCGCGAGTGAAGTCTGTGAATATCCGCGCTGGAAGAGGGGGGAGTTCTGCAACGCGCAGCTGAATCAGTGGCGGCAGCACCCCCACGATTACCTCGAATGCACCGAGGCGGTCATCAAGGGCGTGCTGAAACAGGTAAACCCGGTGGAAATAGCCGGGATCGCCATCGACACCACCGGCTCCACCCCTTGCGCGGTGGACCAGAGCGGTACGCCCCTCGCGCTGCTGCCGGAGTTCGCCGGGAATCCGAACGCGATGTTCATCCTGTGGAAGGACCACACCGCCATCGCCGAAGCAGCGCGCATCAATGAGCTCGGCGGCGAATACCTGAAATACGAGGGCGGCATCTATTCGAGCGAATGGTTCTGGTCGAAGATTCTCCACACCCTGCGCGTCGATGAATCAGTGCGGAGCGCCGCCTTCAGCTGGGTGGAGCATTGCGACTGGATCACCGGCGAACTGGCCGGACGCACCGAGCCCCTCACCATGGCACGCAGCCGTTGCGCCGCCGGGCATAAGGCGATGTGGCACGCGAGCTGGGGGGGACTGCCGCAGCAGGAATTCCTGAGCAAAGTCGATCCCCTGCTGGACGGCCTTCGCGAACGGCTGTATACCGAAACGCAGACGGCGGAAGTCCCGGTGGGGAAGCTGTCGGCGAAATGGGCGGCCAAGCTCGGCCTGTCGACGGATGTCGTGATCGGCGGCAGCGCCTTCGACTGCCACTTCGGCGCGGTGGGCGCCGGGATCGAGCCGTATGAACTGGTGAAGGTGATCGGCACTTCGACCTGCGACATTCTGGTCGCTCCGGAGATTAACCATTGCGTCAAAGGTATTTGCGGCCAGGTCGACGGCTCGGTCATTCCGGGCATGGTCGGCCTCGAAGCCGGACAATCGGCCTTCGGCGACGTCTATGCCTGGTTCAAGCGCTTTATGAGCTACGGCGGTGAAGTTTCACTGCCGCAGCTGGAAAAAGACGCGGCGCAAACCGAACCCGGCGTCATCGCGCTCGACTGGATGAACGGACGGCGCACGCCGGACGCCAATCCGCATCTGGCCGGGGCGATCTTCGGCCTGACCCTCGGCACGACCCCGCCGATGGTCTACCGGGCGCTGGTGGAGAGCACCGCCTTCGGCGCGCGGGCGATCATCGAACGCTTCCAGCGCGAAGGCGTGCCGGTGAAATCGGTCGGCGCCATCGGCGGCATCAGCAAGAAATCCTCGTTCGTAATGCAGATTTGCGCCGACGTCCTCAACCTGCCGATCAAGGTCGCCGAAAGCGATCAGGCCTGTGCGCTGGGCGCGGCGATTTTCGCGGCGGCGGCGGCCGGGGTGCATCCCGATTTCGCCGCGGCGGTCAAAGCCATGCGCTCGAAGTACAACCACATCTACCGGCCGGACGCCGAAAGAGCGAAACTTTACGACCGGCTGTACGCGCGCTATCTCGAACTCGGCCAATCCGTTGAAACCGAAACCATGAAACAGGTCCAACATTGATATGAACACCATCGACCTCAAGAAATACCGCCTCCGCTTCCTCACCGGCAGCCAGCATCTCTACGGCGAAGAGACCCTGAAACAGGTCGCCGCCAACGCGCAAACCATCGTCAAGGCGCTCAATGCAAGCGGCAAAATCGACCTCGAAATCGAGTGGATTCCGACCGTCAAGACCCCCGATGAGATCACCGCCGCGATTCAGGCGGCCAACGCCGACGCGAACTGCGCCGGGGTCATCTGCTGGATGCACACCTTCAGCCCCGCCAAGATGTGGATCAACGGCCTGAAGCTCTTGCAGAAGCCGATGCTGCACCTGAATACCCAGGCCAACCGCGATATTCCGTGGGCGACCATCGACATGGACTTCATGAACCTGAACCAGGCGGCGCACGGCGACCGCGAATTCGGCTTCATCTGCACCCGTTTGAATCTGTCGCGCAAAGTGGTCAACGGCTATTACGAGACGGAAGCCGTCCGGGACGCCATCGGCGTGTGGGCCCGCGTGGCCGCCGCCTGGCGCGACTCGCAGACCATGAAGATTGCCCGCATCGGCGACAACATGCGCGAAGTGGCAGTCACCGAAGGGAATAAGGTTTCCGCGCAGATCCAGTTCGGCTACGCGGTCAACGGCTACGGCGTGGGCGACGTGCTGAAATACATCGACCAGGTCAGCGACGCCGCCGCCGAAACGCTGGTCAAAGAGTACCTCGACCTCTACACCGTTCCGGACGCCTCCCCCCATGCGATGAATTCGATCAAGAACGCCGCCAAGCAGGAGATCGGCCTTAGCGCCTTCCTCGAAGCGGGCGGCTTCGCGGGCTTCACCACCACCTTCGAAAACCTCTACGGCTTCGACCAGCTCCCCGGCCTCGCCTCGCAGCGGCTGATGGCGGCAGGCTACGGCTTCGGCGCCGAGGGCGACTGGAAAACCGCCGCGCTGCTCCGCACCCTGAAAGTGATGGGCCACGGCCTACCGGGCGGCGTGAGCTTTATGGAGGATTACACCTACCACTTCGCCCCGGGGCGCGAACGCGTCCTCGGCGCGCACATGCTCGAAGTCTGCCCCAGTATCGCCGCCGGGAAGCCGCGCCTCGAAGTCCACCCCCTCGGCATCGGCGGCAAGAACGACCCCGCCCGGCTGGTCTTCACCACCAAACCCGGCCCCGCCATCAACGCCACGATGATCGACCTCGGCACGCACTACCGCCTGATCGTCAACGAACTGCAAATCGAGGAGCCAGACGCCGCGCTCCCCAAACTCCCGGTGGCAAGCACCGTCTGGACCCCGAAGCCCAACCTGGCGGGCGGCGCCCGGCAGTGGATCGAAGCCGGCGGCGCCCACCACAGCGTCAACGCCCCGGCCCTGACCACCGAACACATGCAGGATTACGCGAGAATCGCCGGCGTCGAAATCGTCGTCATTCGATAAAAAGCAAAGAATGATCCTCTTTCGGCAGATTTGAGTTACGAACTCAAATCTGCCGAAAGAGGATGTGTATCGAATTAAATCTTTCAGGAGATAAGATAGTGAAAGCAAAAAAGAGAAATTGATATGATTTCATTTTATTGCCGCTATCCTTTTCCCATGCAATACTGTTGGTGTTGTTTCTAATATCTGTGCCATTTTTATTGCGATGACATGAGCATGAAATATAGTTCGGCCAGTGCATGTCCACACTATAAATCAGCAGCAGTATCGAGGACGCGGCGGGTGCGGTCGACGCCGGGGAAGTCGCGGAAGCGGTAGATCCGGTTGACGAGGGAGGGGTATTTCGCCTTCAGCTCCTCGAAGGCTTCGTCCGAGGCCAGGGCGCGGTCGATGCCGAGGATGAGGGGGAGCTCCGGCTTGCGGGCGAGGAGTTCGAGGCGGCGCTCCAATTGGCCCTGGTGCCAACGGTGGAAGAGTTCGAGGTGCAGCACTTTCCCATCCGCCGCCCGCTCGAAGCTGAGGTCGGGGAAGATCACCTCCTGGCCGCCGCCGTTGATGAAGGGCGTTTCGCCGACGATCCGCCACTCCGCCACCTCCGTTTTGAACAGGCGATGGAACATCCGCACCTCCTCGGGGACGTAGCTGGAAAAGTTCTTGTAGTGCGACTCCAGGCCGCACGCCTGGTCGAGCTTCAGCTCCCCCTTGACCGCCCCCATGCGGATCTTCGCCTTGAGATCCCACAATTCGAGGTTGACCAGCGCCGGGAAGAAGGTCGCCAATTGGAGTGCGTATTTGCGCGAGTTGGCGAAGATGGCGAAGGGTCCGCTCACCGTGAGGCGCAGCGCCGTCTTGCCCGGATGACGGCTCGCGGGCAATCGCTTCACCTCGGCCAGCAGCCGGAAGAAGCGCAGATATGTGAAGAGCCGCCGCAGTTCCGCCGGATTCGCGTCGGCCGCCTCGAACACCACCTCTTCGGCGTACATCAGAAGCCCCTGCACCAGCGCCACATTGTAGCGGCAGAGGAGTTCGCGCGGATACAATTCGCGGAAGCCC
>JAVBRV010000235.1:0-7196 GCA_031547585.1 Victivallaceae bacterium | reverse complement strand
CCGATTCCGGAGGTTTTCGAGACCTTCGCCGACGAGGCGATCATGAACAAGGTGTTGCGGTGCGACGCCCTGAATCATCGCATGCCCTCCCGGAACCGCCTGCAGCCGACCAGCGAATATGACCGCATTCTCGGCGTCGAGCCTTTCTACGACTTTCTGTATTCGCTCCCGGAGCCTTACGATTCGAGCATCTATTCCGAATTGCAGTTCGTCCCCGAAATCGTCAAGCTTCATCAGTTGTTGAAAAGCCTGGAAACCTTTCAGCGTTACCTGGGCGCCGCCGACAAAGCCTGGCTGCGCGGTGGCCGCCTGGAACGGTTTTACCAGCAGGCCCTGGTCCTGTTGCAGACGCGGGACCGGCTGACCGCGGCGTTCCTCGCCGAGCGGGGGGATCAGCGCGCCCGGGTCGTGGCCTATGGCATGGCCGCCTTTCTGGCGTCCCCGGCGATCTACACGCCGGAGCTGGTCGAGGGCTTCGCCAAAGAGCTGAAGAAGCTGCGGGAACCGATCATCAAATTGAATCGGGATTACAATAACGTTCCGGCCGAACAGCAGATCGAGATTCGCGACGCCATCCTCAAACAAGGGTTGCCGGGGGACCCGATTGTTCGCAGGATGTGGTCGTTCAGGAAATATTGACACCATGCCGTTTTTGCTTTTTCAGAAGAGTTATTTTGCCGTCGAATCCCTCACGGACCCCGGCTTGAAACGCGATTGCAACGAAGACGCGGTATTCTGCGGCACGGCCTCGGGCTGCTTCGCCGTTTCGGATGGAATGGGGGGGGCGGATGCGGGGGCCCAGGCGTCCGGAATCGTCATTTCATCCCTCCGCGATTTCGCCGCGACCCCGGCGAAGAACCTCTCCCGGGCTTCCCGCGCCGTCTACCGGGCCAATCAGGAGATCAGGGAGGCCGCCTCCCGCCACCACTGGAAGGGGACCGGGGCGACCGTCGCCGGTCTGGTCCTGGATCCGTTCAATCCGCAGTCGGGCTACCTCTTTTCGGCGGGGGACAGCCGGGCCTACCTGTACCGGGACGGCGCGCTGAAGCAGTTGACCAACGACCACACCGTGTCCTCCGCAATGGGAGTCGACGAGAGCACCTTGCCCAAGCATATGCAGGGCGTCCTGACCAATGTGGTCGGGGTGGGCGCCAACTTCTTCCTGGACGCCGGGGAGGTGCCGATCCGGAAAGGCGATCTCTTTCTCCTTTGCACCGACGGCCTCACCCGGCAGGTTCCCGACAAAAAAATACGCGGCGTTCTGGCCGAAAACCGGACGCTGCGCGAAAAGCTCGAGAAGCTCTCGAAATCAGCGGCCGACGCGGGCGGAATCGACAACCTGTCGGTCATTCTGCTTCAATTCGCCGATCTCCCGGCGGTCACCGCCGACGTGGAGCAGGAAAAACAAAACCTGCCGGACGAGGAAGACGAGGAGGCCGAAAACGATGCCACTCCACCGACCGAATAACCGGCTGCCGCTGCTCTTCGCGGAGAATCCCGCCGCCGATGACGGGATATCCGCCTTTTGCCGGGATATTCTGGCCGAATTGTTCCGGGCGGACCGGGAGGCCTCACTGGTGAATCATTCGTTTTGTCCGGCGGCCGTTTTCGGCTCCCTCCCTCCGGAAAAACGACGGGGAATCCTGGAGAGCGGCATGTCCCTCGCCGACTGGTTCTTCGTCGCCGCCATCCGGATCGCCTCGCATCTGACGGGGGTCGCCCCCGATTTCCCCGCAATCATGCGGAACCGGAAGTCCCTCGCCGACTATCTGCGCTTCTGGGAGGGGTCCGCCTTCGGGAACCTCGCGGGCGGCGTCACCGATTACATCAACCGGAGCTTCCGCTACGAATTGACCTCGCTGCCGGAAGCGGCCGGGCTGCTGTCGAAGAAGTTCACCCTTCACGGCCACGCCGTCTCGCGTCTTGTGGGCGCGGGCGCGGTGTCCGCCGTCTACGCGGTGCCCGGATATGCGCTGAAAGTGCCCCACACGCTGCCATGCGAACGTTTCCGCGCCGAGCTCCGGCTTCTCGCCGGATTGCGCCACCGGAACCTCCCCCGGCTGATCCGGGAATTCACCCTGCCCGGCGGCCGTCCGGCCTGCCTTCTGGAACGGCTGGCGACGGACCGGCAAAAGGTGAAGGAGCATCCGGCGGCGGATTATCTTGCCGGCCTCGCCCATCTTCACGCCAACCGGATTCTGCACGGCGATCTCCGGTTGGCCAATCTCGGCTTGCGCGCCGACGGAACCGGCGTTCTCTTCGATTTGAGCCACGCAAAAACCGGCGCGGATTTTTCACCGGAGAAAGCGCGTGAAGAAGAAATCACTCTAACCCGATTGTGTAAAAAATGAACGGAATCTCTTTCCTCGCCATGTTTCTGGAGCCGGTCAAGCGCTGGCTTGACGATCCCGAAGTCAGTGAAATCATGATCAACGGCCCGTCGAATATTTACGTGGAGCAAGCTGGCTCACTGCGCCGGATCGACGCCCGCTTCCCCAGCGAACCCGCACTGGAAGCCGCCGCCATCAATATCGCGAAATCGGTGGGGCGGATTCTGGACGCCCAAAATCCCCGCCTGGACGCCCGCCTGCCGGATGGCTCCCGCGTTCACGCCCTCTTTCCTCCCCTTGCCCGCTGCGGCACAGTGATTTCCATCCGGAAATTCCGGGCGGATTCGATGTCGCCGGAGAAGCTGCTGGAGTGGAAGAGCGTTTCAGAAGAGATGCTGCAATACCTGCGCCGAATCGTGCGTGAACGGCGAAATATCCTGATCTGCGGGGGGACCTCTTCCGGGAAGACCTCCATCCTGAACATCTTGAGCGGTTTCATCGACTCCGGCGAACGGATCATTACCATTGAGGATTCCTGCGAATTGCAATTGAAGCAGCCTCACTTGCTCCCGCTCGAAACCCGCAATCCGGATAAGAACGGCGAGGGGGAGATCACCTTTCGCGATTTGCTGCATTCCGCCCTGCGGCTGCGTCCCGACCGGATCATCCTCGGGGAGATCCGCGGCGGGGAAGCGCTGGATCTGCTTCAGGCGATGAATACCGGCCACTCCGGTTCGATGTCGACGATTCACGCGAACAATCCCCACGACAGCCTGCTGCGCCTGGAGACCTGCGCCCTGTTCAGCGGCCTCGAGCTGCCGCTCTCCGCCATTCGGAGCCAGGTCGTCGCGGCCATCGAATACATCGTCCAGGCCGGACGCCTGCCGGACGGAACCCGCAAGATTCTCGCCATCAGCAAATTACTGCCTCTCGAAAAAGGTGAATACCGCCTCGAATCAATCTGGCGATGGGAGCAGCAAAGCTGTTCCGCCGACGGCCTGCTGACCGGGAAATTTGTAAACGCAAGCTCCTTGAGGTAACAGCAAACCTTCTTTCGTTGATTTTTGCAATTACTTCTCCCGATATTCCACGATGAAGCGGTTTTCGCCCGGCTGAAGCGGCAGCGCGCCGGTGGTCGCGGGGAGTGCTTTGCCGTTCCGGGTGATGGCGCGGGGCGGGCGGGGCTGCTCCAGCTCCGCCCGGCTTGCCGCCGTCGCTTTGCAGTCAAATTCGAGGCGGCGGCGCACCGGGTCGTAGTCGAAGCGCTGGATTTCCAGCTCCGCAAAACGGATCAAGGCCGGTGCTTCGTGCTTCCGCCAGAGAACCAGGCCGAGGTGGGTGGGGGTGGTGATGCCCGGCCAGTCCTGCTTCAGCCGCTTCCCGGAGCGCTCCACCAGTTCCTCCGCCCAGGCGTTGAGGCGCTCCGGCTGCGGAACATACATGGCGAGCGGCTGGAGGTAGGCGGAGCCGATCCGGCTTTTCCCGCCCGCCAGCAGCGAGGGGAGGGCGGTGTTTTCAAGATAGCTCTGAATCTCTTTTTCGGCGTACCGCCGGTAGAGCCGGTAGAGCGTGCCGGGGGAGCCCTGCGAATAGTCGAAAAGGTCCATGGCCGCGGTGAAGTTGCTGCCGTCGTTGGGGAAGCGCATGAATTTGGCGCCGCCGTCGCCGAAACCGACGACCAGGGCGTTTGTGAGGTCGATTTCGGGAAGCGCCCGGGCGAGGTACTCCTTGAAGTGGAGCCGCATCAGGGTCGGCAGCATCCGCTTGGCGGCGCGGCAGAGCGCCTCCTCTTCGGAAGCGCGGTCTCCGGCCAGCGCCGCCAGCCGGGCGTAATAGACCATGCCGGGGTATTCGCCGTTCAGCATGTCGATCCAGGCGCCGACGCCCGATTCGCGGCAGCTGCCGGTGTGGAAGGCGTAGTCGTCGATGTAGAGCTCCTGGCGCATGACTTCGCGGAAGAAGCTCCAGTTGCTCCGGATGAGTCCGGCGTGGCCGTAGAGATCGGCGAGCTGCTGTCCGATCCAGGCGGCGAGGGTGCAGGCTTCGTTGGCGTCGCCGTAGATGACCTTCGTCCCCATGCCGGGCGCGTAGGGGATGGAGCTCGGGTAGAAGCTGTTGAAGCTGATGGGGTAGCGGAGCCCCGAGAAGGGCTCCTCGCGGTGGCGGACGAAGTTCTTGTACTGGAATTGCTCCACCGGCCGGAGGAAGCGCTCCCGGCAGCGAAAGGCGAGCTTTTGCCGGTTGGCTTCATTTAGCAGCCAGCTGCTCTGAAGTGCGGTGCCGAGGCCGAAGTTCCAGGCGAAGAGGTCGATATTGGCGATGGGGTACTCCTGCCCCGCCGGTTGCGCCGGGGTCCAGGCGCTCACCGGGACGAGGCCGCCGCAGGAATATTTTACGCCCGAAGCGAAAATGTCATTCCAGGCTTTTTCGAGAGAGCCGGGGTCGGCGACCCGGGGAATGACGAGGTCGTCCGCGGGGGGCAGGGGGAGGCTGTAGCGGATCGTATCCCCGCCCCATTTGCCCAGCGTCGGCCCGAAAAGGGTGTCGACCTGGAAGTCGGTGACTGCTTCCGACTCCACCAGCATTTTTTTCTGTAAAGAGAAGGCGGCGAGGGGCGGCAGGACGGCGAAGGGTTCGAGAGGAGTGTTCCAGTCGTCCTTGACGGGTTCGAAACGGAAGCGGTTGACGATCTCCACCCGACCTTTGGCGCGGTCGAGGCGGAAGAGTTCGTCGCAGCCCACCGGGTAGTTGAGAGCGAGCTTGACACCGCAGCTGACGGCTTCGCGAACGTCGAGGGGGAGCCCCTTCCCCCAGCCCGCCGCGTCGACGGCGCGGACGCCGAAGGGCCACCCCGCCATAACCACCCCGAGGGGATCTTTCCCCTTGGCGTTGAACTGGATCGCTTCCGTCCGCCCCTCGCGGAGCATGGCCGTCAGCGCGCCCGGCTGCCGGGCGAAAACCACCAGGAGGGGCCGGGTCTCCCGCGCCCGGTAGAGGAGGAGCCAGGGGGCGTTCCACGTGCCGTCGCGGGCGAGGTCGAAGAAGTCGGCGCGGTCGGCGAGGCGGACGATTTTGACGCCTTTCGCCGTACTCCAGGCGGCGTATTCGGCCACGTTCTCCACCGCGAGGCGCAGTTCACCCTGCGGGAAGTCGTGCCGGGTAAAGGGAACGAGGAGGCTGGTCCGCAGGGTGCGCGTCTTCCCCTGGGCGGTAATGAGATACTCCTTGCCGACCCAGTCGACGTGGCGGACCGCCAGCGTCGGGCGCGAATTGGGCTCCGAAACCGTCAGCACCGGCGGCGAAACAAAACCGGCGTCGCCGCGCAGGTTGCCCATGCGGACGGTGAAGCGGTTGATTTCGCCCCAGCGGACCGCCGCCTCCGGAACCGGGTAGGCGCGCGGCGCCATCCAGTGGTACGGTACCTTTTCGCCGGTTTCACCGATGATCTGGCCGTTGAAGAGGGTGGTGTCGATGTCGTCGATGCCGCCCTTGACCTCGAAACGAAGGTTTTTGCCCTTCCACTTGGGATCCATGGCCAGCTCGCAGGTGAACTCTACCTCGCCCTCGCCGGACCAGAGCTCGCGCCCGTCATCCTTGCGGGCGAAGGAGATATTGCCCTTCAGCACCCGGTGTTTCCAGCCGGAGAGGGGGAGGCTGAGGCTGCCGTCGGCGTCGAAGCGGTAGCTTTGCGCGCCGTTGGTGAGGGTGAGGTCGCTGCCGAGGTTGTCGACCGAAAGCCCGCCGCCGATGCGGTAGCCGAAGCGGCCGACGTTATGGCGCGACATGCCGGTGCGGAATCCATCCGCAACTTCGGCGGCGGCGGCTTCGCGCCCCCGCGCTTCCAGGGCGGCGAGATGGGCCGGGTGCTCGAAGGCCAGCAGCCGGAGGAGGAATTGGTCATAGAAGGGGCCGTTCTCCAATACCGCGCTTCCCGGTCCGGCGGCGAGGTGGTAGACCTTGCCCTGCCGGGCGAGGAAGGGGGAGCCGTCCGCGAAGACGAGCAGCGCTTCGGCTCCCTCCCGGAGCGAGGTTTTGAAGTAGCGCCCGAAGTCGCCCGCCGCGAAACGCTGCCCGGCGAAGAGGGGATGCTTCGGGTTCGCCGCCCGGATGGCGGAGCGGGGGGCAAAGCCGGATGCTTCCATGGGTTCCATCCGGATGGGGAGCTCCGCGCCGGGACCGTAGACGATCAGCGATTTCCCGGTTTGGGCGGCCGGTTGGCCGTCGGCGCGGGCGTGAACCAGCGTATCGGCTTCGGCGGCGGAGGCGGCCAATTCGAAGATGCCGCCGGTGTGGCGGAGGAGGAGTTCGCGGAAGCCCGCCGTCGGCGGCGGGTCGTCATAGCTCCCCTTCGATGTCCGGCTGACCACGGCGCTGGAGAAGTCGTCGTTGTCGAAGTCGAACCAGACCTTGAGCGGCGTAAGCCCCGCAACCGTTTCCGGCGGAGCGGGTTCCCGATAGGGGATGACCAAAAATTCGCCCCCGGCGACGGTGAGTTCGTCGGCGGCGGCGAAGCGGACCTCTTCGATTTCGACCGAGGCCTCCGAACCGGCCGGGTTCCCGCTGCCGTTAAGGACGAACTTCAGCTGCTTCACCTCCCAGACGGCGTCGGAGAGCTTGAAGTCGCTGTCGAGCCCCAGCACCACCGTGCGGAATTCGCCGTTGCCGGCCGGCAAGGAGGCGGAATTGCGGGTGACCCACTTGCCGTTTTCAACCACCGTCAGCGCAGCGGTGAGGTGGGCGCTGCCGTTGGCGGGCTTCCCCCGGTAGCGGAAGGCCAGCTTCATCTGCGCCGCCAGCGAACGGTCGATTTTCGCCAAAGCGATCGCATAGTTATTCTTCGGGGCGGTGTTGCGGAGCGAGATCGCG
>JAVBRV010000269.1:0-9415 GCA_031547585.1 Victivallaceae bacterium | reverse complement strand
GGCGCTGCCGCCGATGCCGAGGGTAAAGTCGCGGACGCCCTGGTCGAGGAGGTGAGCGATGAGTTCGCCGAAGCCGTAGGTGGTGGTGCGCATGGGGTTGAGTTTGCCGGGCGGAATCTGTTCGATGCCGGAGGTTTGCGCCATTTCGAGCACGGCGGAGCGGTCGGGGAGGAGGGTGTATTCGGCGTCGACTTTTGCCCCGAGGGGACCGGTTACGGGGAGAGTGAAAAGGACGCCGTCGGCGGCGGCCGCGGCGGCGCGGACGGTTCCTTCGCCGCCGTCGGCGAGGGGGAGAGAGACGACGGTGGCGCCGGGGTCGGCTTCGCGGATGCCGTTTTCGAGGTGGCGGCAGACTTCGATGGCGGAGAGGCAGTTCTTGAAGGAGTCGGGGGCGAGGAGCCAGTTCATTCTTGTTTTTCCACTACGGGGATGTAGACGTCGAAGACCGGATTTTCGTAGATGGTCCGGTCGGGAATGGTGACGCCGAACCAGATGGTGAAGCTTTTGCGCATACCGGCGGCGGCGTCGCCTTTGTACCCTTTATCGAAGTCGTGGAGGGCGTTGCGGTCGCTGGCGGCGCGTCCGCGGACCAGTCCGGCGGCGCCGATGGCGTTGGAGAGGCCCGGGGTGAAGTCGGCCCGGAAGGCGGTCGAATCGAAATCCTGAAGCTGCATCCACTTGTAGCGGTACGAGTCGGAGTTCGAGGCTTCGTCGTCGTTGAAGGCGGCGGGAATCTCCCCCAGGGCGTTGCCGCCGTAGTGGCTGATCGTATCCATGGAGGTGAAGGGGATGGTGGCGGTGGCGGCGCTGAGGGTGGAGGTGGAGCCGTCGGCGGAGCGGACGGTGGTTTCGCCCCAGATTTCGAGGGTGCCGTAGTTCCAGCGGCTGATATCGGAGGAGCTGTCCATGGGGGCTCCGCCGGTGCGGGAGGAGATTTCCGCCACGGTCTTCGAGCGCAGGAACTGGATGTTGCCGCTGCGGAGGATGCCGCAGACGAAGACCACCCCCAGGACGACCGCCAAGAGGGCGACCAGCATGACGGCGAGTTCGATCATCGCCTGGCCGGATTCGCGGTTGTTCCTCATAGTCTCGGCGGTCCTTTTTTGGTGTCGGGCAGGTTGCCGGAGCCGCCCCATCCGCCGCCGCCGCCGGGCTTGCTGGTGGCGCGGTAGACGGTCGGGTCGAAATCGTCGTTGGTGATGATGTGCTTCGTGGAGTCGACCACGTAGTAGCCTGAGCTGCCGCCGGGGTAGACGCGGGTGGCGAGCCCGCCGTTGATGTAGTCGGTGACCTGGACGTCGCGGCGTCCGGTCTTATCGTCGACGTCGCTGGATTGGAGGGCGTAGCAGAGCTTGGGCTCCTGGAGCCAGCCCGGACCGGTGAAGTTCTGGTTGCCCCGGTAGACCAGCCGGTCGCGGTTCTTGATGAATTCGAGGACGTTGTCGCGCCAGGTTTTGTCGAAGCCCGCCTGATCGAAGTTGGGGTTCCAGCCGTAGTAGCGGAAGCCTTTGCCGTCGGTCAGCCGCTGGAGGGCGTAGAGGAAGCTCTCGGTTCCGGCGGGCGGCGCCGGGTCGTATTCCCAGAGCGAATCCTGCTGCGACAGCCAGCCGAGAAAGGTGTCGAGCAGCGCGTAATTGACCCGCAGCACCCCGAAGTTGAAGGGAATCGGCATGTGCGTCGGCATCACCGAGGCGTTGTCGAAGACCGGCAGGATCACCGGGAGGGCGATGGGGGGCGTTTCCCCTTCGAGCTGCCCGAGCGGTTTGGCGATGGCGCCGGGGCGGTAGTCGCTCAGGCTGTCGGAGCCGCCGGTGTGGGCGTTCCGGTTGCTGCCGATCCGGACCCGGTTCGACTGGAAGCCGGTGCCGGAGCTGCTGCGCCGCTTGAAGCGCCCCTTCACGTCGGCCGCTTTGCCGCTGCGCACGTCGAAGCGCGAGACGAGGTCGAGGTCGACCTGCCCCTCGGCGTAGGCGGCGGGACCCTCGTAGACGTAGCCGGGCCGGATGCTCTTGCGCAACGCGCCGCCCCCCTTGAACCAGTAGTCGAAGAGGTCCGATTCGTAGCTGCTGTCGAGGTTCTTGAAGTATTCCGGGTACCACTGGCTGTCGTAGCAGCACCAGGTGAGTTCGAGCACGCGGGCGAGCTCCCGGAAGCGTTCGGCGGGGAAGATCTCCAGGTCCGGTTTCAGCGCCCGCATCCATTCGAGGGCGGTGGATTCGTCGTCGTTGTGGTAAAATTCGATGCCGACGGTGTAGATTTCGCTCTCTTCGGGGAAGCGGACCAGCGAGTAATCGATCTCCCACCACTGGCCGTTGAAGTCGGAATCCGTCCAGTTTTTGACGAAGGCGTAGATGTTTCCGAGCCAGGAGATATTGTTGCCTTCGGGAATGTTGAGGTCATGTGCCAGGATTTCGTTGTACAGATCCTGAAGCGCCAGGCCGCGCGGGGAGACCCGCGGACTGGTGGTGAGGCGGACGTTCGGCATCACCGACAAACCGCTGTCGGCGATGCCGTTCAAGACGTTGATGTAGGGCAGCCGCCAGCGGTAGTTCTGGACCACCTCTTTGCGGAGGTAGCGCTCATCGGTGGCCAGGCGTTCGATATAGCTGTCGAGCTTGGTCCAGGGGTTGAGCCCGTTGGCTTTGGCGGCCTGCTGGGCGGCGGCGAAACCGACCAGGGGACCGAGGAAGCCCACCCGGGACTGCATTTCGGTCAGCAGCCGCACACGGGTGCTGAGGGTTTCGCCGGTACGGGCGAGAAGGGTAAGGTCGGGGTCGACGGAGGCGGGGGCGGCGTTATCCCACTCCACCGGCTCGGCGAGGAGGCTTTCAACCGCTTTCACCAGGTTGATTTCGCCGATGAGGTTGAGGGATTCCTTCTGCCAATTGGCGGCGGCGAGGGCTGCGGACTGCTGGGCGGTTTCGGTCTTGAACTTGGCCCGCATCACATGGTGGAGGTCGAAGATGAAAAAGATGGCCAGAAGCAGAATCAGCATCATGACGATGCCGACCACCAGGACCTGACCGGATTGATGACGCAGATTATTCATCTTCCATGTACAATCCCGAATAATTGAAAATGGTCACCCGGCCGACGGGGTTCGGGGGGGCGCTGATGCCGAGGGGAACGGCCAGGTTGGGGTGCAAGAGGGGGGCGTGCATGAGTTCGACCCGGCCGTTGATGATGGGGGCGCCGTTGTCGCCGGAGGTTCCGGGACTGCCGGAGATATAGAGCTCGGGACGCTGCCGGGAGGAGCCGCCGGACCAATACTCGTACCAGACGCCGCTGTAATCGCCGTTGACCATGTAGCTTTCGGCCATCTCCTCTTCGGCTTCGACGCCGACGCCGCGGTTGGAGCCGACCGCCGGACCGGAGATGCCGATGGCGGCGACCCGGGCCGAGCGCCAGACGATGACCGGGTCGTACCCCAGCGCGAGCCCCTTGGCGGTATAAAAGGCGCCGTATTCGCAGAAAGCGTCATTGACGCACCACTGGTAGACCTGAAGCAGGGCGAAAAAAATGAAACAAAGGATGCAGAGCGCCACCGTCGCCTCGACGATGGAAGCGCCTTTCTCGGCCTTACGTTGTTTCCTCTTCTTTCGCATAGCATTAGTATAAACGATTTTCCGCCGATTACAAGAAAAAGAGTTGGCTCTTCCGGGGAATTATGGTATATTAATACCGGATTAAACTCATCTATGGGAATCTCACGATGGCCGATTCGGATCTCCGGGAACGGGAAGAGGGCGTGGAAGTCCACTTCCGCATGTTCCGCAAGGGAAGCACGGAAAAGAAGCTGCTGGGCGAGTGGTTCACCCAGCCCTTCCCCATCTTCATCTGGAACTGCCGCGGCCGCTCCGAAACCGTCTACTTCCGCCAGGAACTGGGCCGGCTCGAACGGCCGGAGAACGCCGTCGTCTACATCATCGCCAACGAGTTCCGCCGCACGGTCAACTACACCGACACCTGCGACTTCCGGGTGGCCGGATTCTCCTTCGAAACCCGCGGCGGCTTCTCCGTTCCGGAGCTCTACGAAGTGCCGCGTCCGCTCTCCGAGGCAAGTCAGGAGAAGATGCGTCAAGCCCTGCTCCGGTTGGACGAACTGGAAGCGCAGCCGCCCCCGGACGCCCGCCTTCACGCCGTCGGCCGTCAGGAGTGCGGTCTCTCTCTCCTCTTTGCCTTGCTCGACGGCGCCGAACCGAAACCGCAGGCAAAACCCCGCGACCGGCGCATCCACGACGCCGTCGTGCACCTGAACCGCCATTATCGCGAAACCGTCGATATCGACGCCCTGCCGGAGAAATTCCACTTTTCCCGCGCCAACTTCTTCCGCGTGTTTCGCGCGCAAACCGGCATGACTCCCCTCGAATACATCGCGCATCTCCGCATGCGCAACGCCGCCATCCTCCTCGTCAACTCAACTCTCAACATCGCCGAAATCGGCGCCGCCGTCGGCTGGGAAAATCCCTTTCACTTCAGCCGGATCTTTAAGAAAATGACCGGCTGCTCCCCCCTCGCTTATCGTCGCGGCAGTCGCGAGGAGATTGATTAATTGTCACATACCACCTATACCTTAATGACGGTTTTTTCTGGGGCAATCTGCCCCAGACCCCCGACCAGGGCGCTGCCTTGGACCCGCAAGGGCCGGTGGGCCCTTGACCCTGGCCCGCTTTTTGCGGGCCGACCCCCGCAGGCGGTAGAAATGCCAGGGGAAAAATCAAATGTCGCCGGGCTGGCAACGTCATCGGCTGTCCGACAAGTCAGACCAGTCCGACTCGTCCGACAAGAGCCGTCCGCCACAATGCGTTTAATGTTGGTGAGTGACCTAAAATGAACCTCCTGTTATTAGAAGAAGCCGATTTTATCGCCCCCGACCGGGTTCGAGTGGAGGGGCGGCGCGGCCGTCAGCTCCGCGAGGTGATCCGTCTGCAGCCCGGTGAGAGCTGCAAGGCGGGGCTATTGAATGGGCTGGTCGGCGAGGCGGAATTGCTCTCCAGCGAGGGAGAGGTTCAAATCCTCTCACCTCATCTTCATAGTCCGCCGCCGCCGCCCCTCGATGTGATGCTGGTGGCGGCGCTGCCGCGGCCCAAGAGCTTTCGCAAGGTGCTGCACGCCGGGGCCTCGATGGGGGTGAAGAAATTCTACTTCATCGCTTCCTGGAAGGTGGAGAAAAGCTATTGGCAAAGCCCCTTCATCACGCCGGAAGCCGTGGCCGAAGAGCTTCGCCTGGCGCTCGAGCAATCCGGCGACACGGTGCTTCCCCTGGTGGAGTTCCGCAACCGTTTCAAGCCCTTCGTCGAAGATGAGCTCCCCGGCGTTTGCAAGGGCGGCGTGCTGCTGGCGGGCCATCCGGGCGCGGTGGCAAAGGTTCCGGCGGGCGAGGCGCGGCGGCAAAGGGTGATGCTGGCGGTGGGTCCGGAGGGGGGCTTCACCCCCTACGAAACGGAGCTTCTGGCGGCGGCCGGGGCGCGCCTGGTATCGCTGGGGCCGCGGATTCTCCGGACCGAATTCGCGGTGGCGGCACTGCTGGCACAGCTGGGCGGAGCATAACCTGAATCCATAAAATTTTTTCGATATTTTTCGAAAAGAATTTGACATTTCGACGAAATAGGTGCATCTTATATCCGATTGCAAAATCACGTGTTGACGAAATGTCATTGGGTAAGAAACCAATCCAAGAGAAGGGAATATAAACATGTCCTCTGTTGCTGAAAAAGTCAAGAAGATCGTTGTCGAGCAGCTCGGTGTCTCCGAAGACCAGGTCACCCCCGAAGCCAAGTTCATCGAAGACCTCGGTGCCGACTCGCTCGACCTCGTCGAACTCGTCATGGCCCTCGAAGAAGAATTCGGCTCGGATATTCCGGACGAAGACGCCGAGAAGCTGACCTGCGTCGGCGATGCGATCAAGTATGTCGAAGGCAAGGCTGAATAAGCATTTGCTTGCAGTCCGCGCCGCATAGCGACCCCTTAGGTCCCGGGGCGGCACGGAGAAAAAGGGCCACTCATCGTTTTGATACGGGGTGGCCTTTTTTATTGATCCGCTTTCAATCATGGAGATGAACGATATATGAGCAATCGGCGGGTAGTGGTTACCGGCTTCGGCGTGGTTACCTGCGTCGGAAACAATGTGTCGGAGTTCTGGGATTCCCTGGTGAACGGCAAGTGCGGACTGGGTAAAGTCACCCGGTACGACGCTTCCGAATATCGGACGCAGATCGCCGGCGAGGTCAAGGGATTCGACGTGTCGAAATACATGTCGATCAAAGAGGCCAAACGGCTCGATCTCTTCTGTCAATACGCCATCGCGGCGGCCGACGAAGCGATGGAAATGGCCGGCCTCCCCAAGGAACTTCGCGGCAGCTCGATCGACTCGGACCGCGTCGGCGTCTCCGTCTCCAGCGGCATCGGCGGATTGGCGACGATGAGCGAACAGGCCGACCTCCTCCGCGAGCGCGGCCCCGGCAAAATTTCCCCCCTCCTCATCCCGATGATGATCGGCGACCTGGCGGCGGGCAACATCTCCATCCGCTACGGTGCGGGCGGCCCGAACCTCGGCGTGGTCACCGCTTGCGCCACCGGCTGCACCTCCCTCGGCGAAGCCTTCTGGATGGTCAAACGCGACGACGCCGACATCATGATCGCCGGCGGCACCGAAGCGACCATCATCCCCCTCGGCATGGCCGGATTCTGCTCGATGAAGGCGATGAGCCAGCGCAACGACGATCCGCTCCACGCCAGCCGCCCCTTCGACCGCGACCGCGACGGCTTCGTGATGAGCGAAGGCGCCGCCGTGATGATCCTGGAAGAGCTGGAGCACGCCAAACGGCGCGGCGCCACCATCCTCGCCGAAGTGGTCGGCTACGGCTCCACCGGCGACGGCTACCACATCACCAGCCCCGCGCCCGACGGCAACGGCGGCGCCCGCGCCATGCTGATGGCCATGCGCCACGCCGGGATCAACCCCGATCAAATCGACTACATCAACGCCCATGGTACCAGCACCGAATTGAACGACAAATTCGAAACGCTGGCCATCAAGGCGGCCTTCGGCGAAGCGGCGGCCCGCAAAGTCTCCATCAGCAGCACCAAAGGCACCACCGGGCACGGCCTTGGCGCCGCCGGCGGCATGGAGTCGATCGCCTGCATCAAGGCGATCCAGACCGGCATTATTCCGCCGACCATCAACTACGAGACGCCCGACCCCGAGTGCGACCTCGATATCACCCCGAATAAAGCCCGCGAACGCAAAGTCACCTACGCGCTCAACAGCAACCTCGGGTTCGGCGGGCACAACGCCGCCCTGCTCTTCCGCAAGTTCGAGTAGGGGGCACGGGAGAGGAATCGGGCGATGAAGGAACGGCGCGAAACCATCATTCTGCGCTACCTGGAGTCGAATGATTTCCTCTCCACCTTCCAGGCGGCGGAGTTGCTCCGGACCAGTCCGGCAACCGTCCGCCGCGAATTCGCCCGCCTGGCGGAAAACCGTTCGGCACGGCGAGTCCAGGGCGGACTCAAACGCCTGCCCCCTGAAGGGAATAACTCCATCCCCTTCACCCTTCGCGAACAGTGGCACGCCGAAGAAAAAGCCGCCATCGCCCTCCGCGCCCGCGAATTCCTCAATAACGGCGACCCCATCTTCATCCACGGCGGCTCCACTACTCTCGCGCTCGCCAATCACATCGACAGCGGCACCGTCATCACCAACTCCGTCGCCGTCTGCGGCGCCCTCATGCAGCGGTTCCCCGCCGGCAACGGTCCCGAAGTCATCCTCCCCGGCGGAACCATCGACCTCAAAGCCGGAATCCTCTTCGGCTCGCGAACCGAAGCCGCCCTCCGCGAATACTACGCCGGAACCGCCTTCTTCTCCGCCCGAGGCATGGATGACGAAGGCATCCTCGACACCAACGACCAACTTGCCGCCGTCGCCCGCATGATGATCCGCCATGCCGAAAAAGTCATCATGCTCGCCGACCGAAGCAAATTCCGCAAATTCGGAATGTCACGCATGATCCTCTGGCCCGAAATCGACATCCTCATCACCGGCGACGAACCCGAAAATTACCCCCTCTTCAACACCATCCGCAAACACGGCGTCCGCATCATCACCGTCTAATACCAATTCGCTTTCAAACATAGACGGAGGCCATGTGCACACAAGCACATGGCATTGCCTCTATGTTTGACAGTGAATTGGTATAAAAGACGTTCTGGGACCCAGGGAGGAGAAGAGGCGATATGGCTTTAAGCCAAATCACTTCCAGAAGGGGTCTTCCGCTTGGAAGCCTCCTTTTTCGAAGGCCTGGTCGAGAAGCCCGGTCAGTTCCACGGCGTACTCCATCGGGATGGGGTAGGGAGCGCCTTCCGCGATGGTGTCGTAGATGTGCTTCCAGATCTGGCTGCCCGGAACCGGGGGAACGTCGACCAGTGATTCGATGAAGGTCAACGTTTCGTCGAAGTTGCCGTATTCGAAACGGGGGTTTTCCGGATGGACCTTGAGGGCCTTGAATTCGCAAGCGGGGTCGACGTAGCGCATTTTGATTTTGCCGTCCACAGGATATACTAGCGTACCGCGGCTGCCCTGGATTTCGATTTCCCGGCCGGGTAGGGTGTGCGCGCCGGAAATTTCGATATCGGCCACCCGGCCGTTCGCCGCCCGCATGAGGATTTTGATATGGTCGTCGCCGTCGCCGATGCTGATGATCCGCCGGACGCTGCCCCACATTTCCGTCACCGGGCTGTCGAGGAACTGCCGCGCCTGGTCGATGATGTGCGGTCCCCAGTTTGTCAGGAGTCCGCCCGCTTCGCTGCTCATGGTCATCCAGTCGTTGCGGCGGCAGTAGCCGACGCTGCGGTAGAGCTTCACCGTGTTGACTTCGCCGAGCAGGCCCTGCTTCATCAGCGCCAACGCCTTCATGAACGGACCTTCAAAGCGGCGGTTCAGCCGCAGGAACATCTTCCCTGGGTAGCGTTTCGACGCTTCGACAAGGACCTTCGCCTCCGCCGAATTGACCGCGCACGGCTTCTCCACGCTGACGAATTTGCCCATCTCCGCCGCCCGGATCGCCATCGGCACATGCGCCCGGTGCCGCGTGGCGATCGCCACCAGCTCCACCCGCGGATCCTTCAGCATCTCCTCGTAATCACCGTACATCGTCGCTTTGGCGAGGGTTCCGGGCAGGTCCTTCAGCCGTTCCGGCGCGGTGTCGCAGCCCGCCACAATCTCGAAGCAATTGGGCCATGATTCCAGTTCGGTACGCTGCTGGTTGCGTCCGGCGCGGCCGAGGCCGACGATTCCGACTCCGATTTTTCGCATAATTTCGATAACTCCTTTGGTGGGGTAAGTGTTTTTCGTTGTGTCACCAGCGGCCAAAATCTTATTATTTGGCTGATGCGTCATGGTAGGGCGCTCTGTCCT
>JAVBRV010000476.1:0-12941 GCA_031547585.1 Victivallaceae bacterium | reverse complement strand
CCGCAAAAAAGCGGGGAGAGTGGTCGGCTGATGCCGTTTGGAGGTTCCCCTGATACCCGGGGTCAAGGGCGGTAGCCCTTGCGGGTGCAGGGCGGAGCCCGCCGGGGGGTCTGGGCCAGGCTGGCCCAGCGGGAACCGTGGTTAAACCACATAACGCTGTATACGACGTAACAATACACCCATTGCGCCGCTTTTTCCACAACGCTTCGATTTTTCGCTTGACATTTCCGCGAAAGCGATTATTGTATTAGCAATGCAACCGATTGCATTTTTTACAAAAAGGGTGTATCCATGAATCAGCGCGACTACGATTTTCTCATGCAGCGGGCCGAAACCTTCTTCGAACGACTGAAGAAGCGGTTCTTCTTTGAAACTATGCCGCTCACCGCCGAGGTGTCGAGTTCGGTCGCGCCGGTGGCTTTCGGGGAGCGGCTGAAGGGGGAGTTCCGGTCGATCCGCGAGGGGGAGAAGTGGGGGAATTCGTGGGATTCCGCCTGGTTCCGGCTGTCGGCGGAGGTTCCGGCGGCGTGGAAGGGGGAGGCGCTGGCGCTCCGGCTCGACCTCGGCGGTGAAGCGCTGCTCTTCTCGGCGGATGGGGTTCCCCTCTACGGCTTCAGCGCCGGTTCGGTCTATGGCTTCCACTATCGCAAGGACCTCTACCAGCTGCCGGAGGCCGCCGCCGGTTCGCGGGTCGAATTCTGGGTCGAAGCCGCCGCCAACGCTCTCTTCGGACTCAAACACAACGACGACCCCGAGCTCGATGAGCCCGAGCCCTACGGCAAATGCGACGGCATCGCCGTCGAAATGAAGATCGGCCGTTTCAACCGCGAACTCTGGCATCTCTGCCTTGACGTGGAAATTCTGGTCGGCCTGTTGAAGGAGCTGCCCGGACGCAGCCGTCGCGGCGACCTCATCATCACCGCCCTCGACCGCGCCGCCGACGCCCTCGGCGAAGATCCGCGCAACGCCGCCAAGGCCCGCCGCGAACTCGCCCCCGAATTTGCCCGCCGCGCCAACGCCTCGGCCATGACCGCCACCGGCATCGGCCACGCCCACATCGACACCGGCTGGCTGTGGCCGGTTCGCGAGAGTGTGCGCAAGTGCGGCCGCACCTTCGCCAGCCAGCTCGATTTGCTGGAGAAGTATCCGGAATATCTCTTCGGCGCCTCCTCGCCGCAGCACTACGCTTTCGTCAAAGAGCACTACCCCGCCCTCTATGAGAAGATCAAAGCCCGGGTGGCCGAGGGCCGCTGGGAGCTTCAGGGCGGCATGTGGGTCGAGGCGGACTGCAACCTGCCGTCGGGCGAATCGCTGACCCGGCAGTTCCTTTTCGGCAAGAACTTCTTCCGCGACGAATTCGGCATCGAGGTGGACAACCTCTGGATTCCCGACGTTTTCGGCTATCCCGGCAGCCTGCCGCAGATTTCGAAGAAGGCGGGCTGCCCGCACTTCGTCACCCAGAAGATGTCGTGGAGCTGGAGCAACAAGTTCCCCTACAACGCCTTTCGCTGGCAGGGCATCGACGGCTCTGAGGTCCTCTCCTTCTTCCCCCCCGAAGCCACCTACAACTCCTCCATCAATCCGAAAGAAACCATCCGGGGCGAACAGGAGTTTCAGGAGCGCACCCTTACCGATGAATACCTCAGCCTCTGCGGCATCGGCAACGGCGGCGGCGGTCCGAAGGAAGAGTACCTTGAACGCGCCCGCCGTCTCGCCGACTTCGAAGGAACGCCGAAATTCCGTTTCGGCCGCGCCGATGATTTTCTCCACCGCCTCGAAGGGATCGAGAAGAACCTCCCGGTCTGGGAAGGCGAACTCTACCTTGAGTTCCACCGCGGCACCCTGACCACCCAGGCGCGCACCAAGCGCAACAACCGCAAACTCGAAGAACTCCTTGCCGCCGCCGAAGCGCTGTGCTCGGCGCTGCCGCCCGCGGCGTACCCCGGGAAGGAGCTGGAGAAGGTCTGGAAGACGCTTCTCATCAATCAATTCCACGACATCATCCCCGGCTCGTCGATTACCCGGGTCTACCAGGTGACCGAGGGCGAACACGCCGAGGCCATCGCCGAAGCCCGCCGCCTGATCGAAAACGCGGCGGGGCAGCTCCTGCGGCGCGACGAGGCGTGCGTTACCTTCTACAACTCGCTGTCGGCGGAGTGGCGCGGCGTGGTCGAACTGCCGCTCTCCTGGTTCGGTTCGGGCGCGGTGGATGCCGAAGGCCGCCGGATTCCGGTACAGGGTTCCCCCGACGGCCGGGTGCGGGCGCGTCTCACGGTTCCGGCGCTCGGCTTCGTGACCCTGCGGCGTTGCGAAGGGGAGGGGGCCGAAAGGGCTCACTCCGCCGGACTCGTTCTCGAAAACCGCTTTGTCCGCTACGCCTTCGACGCCGACGGGCGGCTCTTGTCGGCCTTCGACAAGACGACCGGTCTCGAGGTGCTGGAGGCCGGGGAGGCGGGCAACCGCCTCGCTCTCTACGTCGACCGCCCCAATCGCTACGAAGCCTGGGATATCGATGACAATTACGTCCGCAACCTCGCCGCCGAGGCGAAGAGCTCCGCGCCGCCGCGTGAATTCGCGGGTCCGGCCGGGAACGGCATCGAATTCACCCTGGGGATCGGCGAATCGGCGATCCGCCAGCGGGTGACCTTGAGTGAAGATTCCGCCCGGCTCGACTTCGAAACGGCGGTCGACTGGCGCGAACGGCGCAAGATGCTGCGGGTCGCCTTCCCGACCTCGATCCAGGCGCGCGAATCGGTGTCGGACATCCAGTACGGCTTCGTCCGCCGCCCGACCCACACCAACACCAGCTGGGATCGCGCCCGCTTCGAAGTCGCCGCCCACAAGTACGCCGACTTCTCCGAAGAGCGGCGCGGCGCGGCGCTGCTCAACGACTGCAAGTACGGGCACCGGCTGCTGGGGAGCACTCTCGACCTCGCGCTGCTGCGTTCGCCGCTCTGGCCGGATTGGGACGCGGACCGCGGGGAGCAGTTCTTCACCTACAGCTTCCTGCCGCACGCCGGGAACCATGTCGAAGGCGGCGTCTATGAGGAGGCGATCCAGCTGAACCGTCCGCCGCTCCGGCTGGAGGGTTTCGCGGGCGGCATGGCGGCTCCCTTCCGCCTTGAAGGGGAGAACGTGAACCTCACCGCCCTCAAGAAGGCGGAGAAGGAGGATTCTCTCGTCATCCGCCTGGTGGAGACCGCCGGACTGCATTCGAAAATGACGGTGTACACCGACCGCAAGCTGGTGGAAACCAACCTCATCGAGTGGACGAACGAAGGCGAGCTCGTTCCGGTCAATGGCCGGGTCGAGCTGGAATTCACCCCCTTCCAGCTCCGCACCTTTAAATTGATCTAATCGGTTGCCGGCGAAGTCCGGTAATCTTCCGCGCCGTTTATTTGATAAATAGACGGCGCGTGCTATTTTATAGACTGAGTCAATCTACAATAACAAGGATATACGGTCATGAAAAAAGTCAGAGTTGCGATTTTCGGTGCTTCGGGCTACGCGGGCGAGGAACTGCTGCGGATTCTGCTGCGCCACCCCAATGTGGAGATCACCGCCATCACCTCGCGGCAGAACGCCGGTCAACCTGTTTCCACCGTCTTCCCGCGCTTCACCGGGCTGCCGCTTTCGTTTGTCGCCCCTGACGCCGCCGCCATCGCCGCCAACTGCGACGCGGCCATCCTGGCGCTGCCCCACGGACTCGCCGCCGAATATGCCGTGCCCCTCATCGCCGCCGGAGTCAAGGTCTTCGACATCTCCGCCGACTTTCGGCTTCGCAGCCTCGCCAAGTACAAGGAGTACTACGGCGCCGATCATCCGGCCCCCGAACTCCTCGCGCGCGCCGTCTACGGACTCCCCGAACTCTATCGCGAAGAGCTGAAATCCGCCGACCTCGTGGCCTGCGCCGGCTGCTACCCCACCAGTTCGATTCTGCCCAGCGCGCCGCTCCTCGCGGCGGGGCTGGCGAACCCCAAGGGGGTCATCGTCTCCAGCTGCTCCGGCGTCAGCGGCGCGGGGCGCAAGGTGGATCTCCCTTACCTCTTCCCCGAATGCAACGAGAGCCTCAAGGCCTACGGTGTGGTCGGCCACCGCCATCTGCCCGAGATCGAGCAGGAGATGGCCCGCGCCGCCGGAGTCCCCGAGATGGTCATCAACTTCCTGCCCCACCTTGCGCCGATGAACCGGGGCATCAACTCGACCATTTTGCTTGACGCCGCTCCCGGCTGTACCCTGGAGAAGATCGGCGAAGTCTACCAGGCCGCCTACGGCAAGGAGACCTTCGTCCGGATCCTGCCCGCGAAGCGCTGCTCCGACACCAAGTACGTCACCATGACCAACTTCTGCGAAATCGGCTACAACTTCGACGCGCGCACCAACCGGATCATCATTACCTCGGTGATCGACAACCTGACCAAGGGCGCTTCGGGCCAGGCGGTCCAGTGCCTCAATATCCGTTTCGGCCTGGAAGAGACGGCGGGACTGCTCTGATGTTATCTGCGGGGAGCGCGCTGCAATGAAGATCGCCATGACGATTTTCCGCTACTTTCCCCATGGGGGATTGCAGCGCGACTTTCTGCGCATCGCCGAGGCCTGCGCCGGGCGCGGCCATCAGATCACCTGCTTCGCCGGGGAGTGGGAGGGGGAACGCCCCTCCCTCTTTTCCGTCGACGTGATTCCGCTCCGCGCCTGGAGCAACCACGGGCGCGCCGCCGAGTTCGAACGCAAAGCCCTCCGCCGCATAGGGGAGGGGGGCTTCGACCGAACCATCGGCTTCAACCGCATGAAGGGGCTGGATCTCTACTTCGCGGCCGACAACTGCCTCGCCCTCTCCGCCCGGGCGAAACACTCCCCGCTGGCGCTGGCCCTGAATCCGCGTTACCGGATCTTTCTCCGCCTGGAGCGCGAGGTGTTCGACCCCCGGGGGGAGCGTCCTCTGGTGATGCATATCACCCCCCGTCAGAAGGAGGAGTTCCGCTCCGCTTACGACACCCCGGAAGAGCGTTTCCGGCTGCTGCCCCCCGGCGTGGATGAGCGCTGCCGGAATTATCCTGCCGACGCGGCCGCCATCCGGCGGCGGGTGCGCGAAGCCCTCGGCGTCGCCGAAGGGGAGTGGCTGCTGCTTCTCGTGGGCTCCAACCTCGACGGCAAAGGGGGCGACCGGCTGCTGCGGGCGGTCGGCGCGCTCCCCCTCCCGTTGCGCGAACGCTGCCGGATCGTCTTTGCCGGGAAAGGGGCGACCGCCGGGTGCGTCCCCCTGTCGCACGAGCTGGGATTGGCCGCCCGGACCTGTTTCTTGGGCGGACGCGATGACATCCCCGAGCTGCTCTTGGCGGCGGACCTGATGGTACATCCGGCGCGCAACGAATCCGCCGGGGCGGTGCTGCTGGAAGCGTTGGCTTTCGGACTGCCGGTGATCGCCTCGGGCGAGTGCGGCTTCAGCCCGATCGTGGCCGAAGCGGGGAACTTCGCTTTGGCGCGTCCCTTCAACCAGACGGAATTGAATGAGGTGCTGGAGCGGCTTCTGGCTGATCCGGAAGCCTTGAAAGCCTTGCGCGCACGTACGTTGAACTACGGTCGAAAGGCCGATTTTTACAGCCGGGCCGCCGTTGCGGCGGAGCTGATCGAAACGGTCGGCGGAGGGCGGAAACCATGAAACTTCTCCTCGTCGGCAATTGCGAGGGGTGGATGGAAATTCACCTCGGCCAGATGAAGCGCGGTTTCGAGGCCGCCGGGGCGGAGGTGGAGCTGGTCGATTATCACGGGCTGGAGAGTTCGTGGGGATTTCTGCGGGGGGAAGCCGGGCGCTTCGAAGCCTGTCAGCGCCGGTTGGAGAAGCTGGTGCGGAGCTGCAAGCCGGATCTGATTCTCTTCATCATCGCCCGGCACCGCTTTGATTTTGCCCGGATCCGCTCCTACAGCCGCGCCCGGATCGTCCTCTGGGATTACGACGGGCCGAACTGGAAGTGCCTGCAAACCAAAGAGTGGCTGAAGGAGATTGATCTTCTGCTGACGGTTTCGCGTCCGATCGAGCGTGAGCTTCTGGCTTCCGGCGCGCCGGTTCGCTATTTGCCGCACGGCGTCGATTGCGACTACTACTCGCCCGGTCCGGCGGCGGTGGAATACCGTTCGCCGGTCTCCTGCGTCGGGCGGGCGACGGCGCGGCGGGCGGAGTTCTGCCGCGAGATTGCCGATTGCGGGCTCGCCCTGTACGGGAGGCGCTGGCACAAATTGCCGGAGTGCGCTGGAACCATGCTCGCAGAATCGGTGCGCACCCGGCACGATGTGATCGGGCCGGGAATGGTGGATATTTACCGGGGGGCGGACGTTCTCATCAACATCCTGCAGGAGAATCTGGCGCGGGCGAAGACCATCATGAGCCTCCAGGTGTTCGCCATTCCGGCGGCGGGGAGTTGTCTCGTCACCGAGCGGGTGGAGGAGCTGGCCGAATCCTTTGAAATCGGCCGGGAACTGCTGGCTTTCGATACGCCGGAGGAGCTGGCCGAAGGAGTCCGGCGGGCGCTGGCCGAACCCGGCTGGGCGCGGAAGGTGGGCGAAGCGGGGCGCGAACGCTGCCTTGCGCAGCATGGCCACCGTAAGCGGGCGGAGACGATTCTGGATTGGCTGCAATAACTTAGGGAGTGTGAAGAATGATGAAACAAATGATGCTTCTCGGGATTTCAGCGGTCTCGCTGCTTCTCGTATGCGGCTGCTTCACCAGTCTGGTGAAGGGCGAGGGGCCCCAGCCGGGACAAACGAGCAAGAGCGGCAAAAAGGTGGCGGTCAACGTCGCCGGGAGCAATACCGGCTTCTTTCTATTTAACTGGGCGCCGATCGTCACCGGCAACCCGGATCATCCGAACCGGCGGGACTATGAGTTCTTCTGGAACGGCATGACCGACCGCGACATGCTGCCGATGCTGAAGGCGCGGGCGAAGCGGCACGGCGCCGACGATATCGAAGACGTCGAATCGCACGACGTCTCCACCGGCTGGATGACGCTGTGGATCGTCTGGCGGCGGGTCCGCATCATGTCGGCGGTCGGCGTGGTGAAAGAGGCCCCGCCAAAGGAGTCGAAAAGCGACGCGGTTCCCGCGGAGGAACAAAAAACTTCGGAGTAAATTTCCATTGAACCGGGTTTCGGATTTGCAATCCTGATTTTCCGGTGCTATCTTTCTTCTGCATTTTTGCGTTTGAAACCATTGACAATACAGGAGTCGAAAAAAACATGAGCCGCAAAATCATCATCGCGGGCACCTGGAAAATGAATAAAACCGCCGCCGAGGGCCGTGCCCTGGTGGAGGAGCTGAAGGGTCTGGTCCGCGATGTCGCCGACGTCGAAATCGTGGTCTGCCCCCCCTTCACCACCCTCGGAGCGGTGGTCGAGGCGGCGAAAGGCAGCAATGTCAAGGTCGGCGCGCAGAACATCCACTGGGCGGCCGACGGCGCCTTCACCGGTGAAATCTCCGCCGCGATGCTGAAGGATGCCGGCGTCGAATTCGTGATTATCGGCCACAGCGAGCGCCGTCAGTTCTTCGGCGAGACCGATAAGACGGTCAACAGCCGGTTGAAAGCCGCGCTGGCCGCCGGCCTCAAACCCATCGTCTGCGTGGGCGAACTTCTGGAAGAGCGTGAATCCGGCCGCACTGATGCGGTGCTGGCCACCCAGCTGGACGGCGGCCTCGCCGGAATCTCCGCCGAAGAGATGGCGAAGATCGTGATCGCCTACGAGCCCGTCTGGGCGATCGGCACCGGCAAGACCGCGACGCCGGAGATGGCGGAGCTGACGCACAATTTCATCCGGGTCTGGCTGAACGACCGTTTCGGCAAGGCGACCGGCGAGGCGGTGCGGATTCAGTACGGCGGCAGCATGAAGGCGGAAAACGCCGCCGAACTGGTGGCCCAGCCCAATATCGACGGCGGCCTGATCGGCGGCGCGTCGCTGAAGGCGGATAGCTTTGCCGCCCTGATCCGCAACGCGATTACCCGGTAATGATAAAAAAAACGCGAGATTCCGGCAAAGTTGAAAAAAAAGATTTGACTTTTGCCCGGTGAAGCGTTAGAATATGGACAGATTTGAAACGGTTCCGGCCTTTTCTCCGGAATCGGGCAAGTCTGTTAAATAAACGAAGGTTGTTTTCATGCAGATTATTACTGTATTGTTGTATGCGCTGTCGGTGATCGTGTCGCTGCTTCTGATCGGTCTCATCCTGATTCAGCCGTCGAAATCCGGCGGCATGGGGGCGGCTTTCGGCGGCGTCGGCGAATCGGTGTTCGGCGGTCAGGCGGGGGGGCATCTGACGAAGGCTACTGTCATCATGACCTCGGTTTTCTTTGTGCTGACGCTGGTTCTGGCGTCGCTGATCGGCCACGGCGCCAAGCTGACCGGGCAGGATAGCGGCGTCAGCGCCGAACTCCTGGCGGGGGAAACTCCGGCGGCGGTTGCACCCGCGACGGCGCCTGCGGAAGCCACCCTGCCGGCGGCTCCGCAGAAGTGAGTTGGAATCAAGAAAAAGGGCGGCAATGAAAAGCTGGTTGATGATGGGGGTACTGCACCTGGCGGTCATTGCCGGTTGCCTGGGGGGGCTGGCGGCCTCGGCGGCTCCGGCGTCGGATGACGAACTTTTGTTCGGGAAAGTCCGGATCAACCTCTTTTCCGGTGTCAGTGCGCCGCCTTACCCGATGGGGGAGGGGTTCAGCACCAACATCACCGCCAGTCCTTACCGCAACAAGTGGGCGGTATTCGCCGTTGAATACCACCCCAGGCTGGAAAATAACAAGAACGCCTTCATCGACGACGTGATCCTGACCCTCACGGTGACCTTTCTGGCGCAGACCCAGGGGCAGGAGCTGACCGGCGTGATGACCGGCAGTACTCATTTCTGGACGGTCCCCCTCGACAACAGGCGTCATGTGGCGACGATGATGATTCCGCCGCAGATGCTTGACCGTTACCTGAAAGCCAGCGGCAGCGGCAGCACGGTGAACGCCTCCACGTTTGTCGTCCGTGCGGTTTTTTCCGATCGGGCGGGCAATCTGCTCGGGCGGGGATATTACGGCATGCGGGGGTCGCAGCAGGCGATGGAGCGCGAATTCGCGCAGCTGATCGGCGGTAAGAGCGTGGAACTGCCCAACGCCGTTCTCTCCCGTGACAATACCCCCTGGGCGCCTTTGCGGGCCGATAATTACGATCTTATCAAGCCGGCCTCCATTCAGGCGCCGAAATAGAAATAGCGAGTTAAGCGGACGGATATAATGGCAAAAGAAAATTCGATTTTAACCATCGACGTCGGCGGCAATACCCTGAAGATTGCCGAATTCGTCTTCCCCCTGACCGGGGGAATCGTGTTGCGGAAATTCGCCTTCCGTAAATTCGACGAGGGGGAAGGCGGCCGCGGTTTTGCCGATACCTACCGGGACATGCTGGCGAATTACCAGTTCACCGCGAAGCGGGTGCGCCTTTCCCTCTCGGGGCAGAGTTCTTTTTCGCGCCTCAGCAAGCTGCCTTCGCTGCTCGGCAAGCAGAGTGCGGTCGATAAAATCGTCGAATACGAGGCCCGGCAGACCGTCCCCTACGCGATGAGCGAGGTGGAGTGGGATTACCAGCTGCTGCGCCGCGAGTGGAACGAGGTCGTCAAAGAGACCGAGGAAGACGGCACGGTGACGGAAATCAGCGAACCCCGCGAGGAGTTCGAGGCGCTTTTCGTGGCGGTGAAGACCGACCAGATCTCCTGTTATACGGATGTGATCGAAGACTCCGGGCGCAGCATCGTTTCGGTGGAAATTGCGCCGGTGGCGCTGTTCAACGCGGCCAAAGGCAGCGGGCAGTGCCGGGCCGACGAGTGCGTTCTTCTCCTGAATATCGGCGGCCGCGGTTCGAACCTGATGATTGCCGACCGCAACCGGGCGTTCATCCGAAGCATTCCGATCGCGGGCGACGCGATCACCCATCAGGTGGCCAAGGAGTTCGGCATCGGCTTCGCCGAGGCGGAGGATCTCAAGCACCGGCACGGTTTCGTTGCGCTGGGCGGCGCTTACGAGGAGCCGGAGTCCGAGGTGGCCGCAACCATCTCCAAGATTGCCCGTAACGTGATGACCCGGCTTCACGGCGAAGTGAGCCGCTCGATCAACGTCTGGCGGGCGCAGCACAATGGGCAGCAGCCGACCCGGGTGTTGCTGGCCGGCGGCGGTTCGACGATGATTTATCTGACCGACTTCTTCCATGAGAAGCTCCGGTTGCCGGTCGATTACCTAAACACCTTCAGCGCCATCACCATCGGCGACGGGGTGGACAAAGAGCAACTGCAGATGATCGCCCCGATGTTCCAGGAGCTGATCGGCATGAGCCTGCGGGAAATTACCCAGTGCCCGATCGATATCTCCCTGATTCCCAAGGCGATCCGGCAGCAGCGCGACCTGAATCGGCGGAAGCCCTATTTTTATGCTTCGTCGCTGGCGATCGTGATCTGCCTCCTGATTTTCTGGGTCGGCGTCAACCGGCGGCTGAATTACGATAAGTCGCGGGTCGAACGGGTCAAATCGAAGGTGACCGAGACCAACACCAAAATGGAAGAGGTCAACCGCCTGATGGGGGAGCTGCGCGGAGTCCAGGGTAAATATGAGGCGCCGATGCAGTTCCTGCGGGACCGCAACAAATGGGCCGACGTGATGATGGAGCTGCAGAGCATGGCTCCGGATATGATGTGGTTTACCCGGGTGGAAGGAATCGGCGACGTGGTTCCGGGCAAAGTGGTTGCGCCCGCTTCCGAAGGGCGCGGCGGCCGCGGCGGCCGCGGTCGTCAGCCGGAGAGCTCGCCGTTCGGCGGCGGCGGTTTCGGCATGGGGGAGGAGCCGGCGGCTTCGCAGGCGACGGCGTTGGATCCGTACACCGGTCTGCGTGAGATCAAGCAGGTTTATCTGGTTGGCTATACGCTGATTCTGAAGCGCGACCTTCTAGAGAGCGAATTGCAGGCCCGGGCCCGGAAATCGAAGTATTTTTCCCAGGCCGAAATCGATAAGTTCGTTCCCGAGACGGCGGGTCTTAATCTGACCGCGTTCGAAATGCGCATCCAGCTCAAAGAACCGATCAAGAAATAGCACGGAGAGTGTTGTGAATCGTTTTGTCAAAAACAATCTGGCCTTGTTTGCGGTCTGCGGCGCGTCGGCGGTCGCGGTACTGGCTTTGCTGGTTCTGGTTGCCATCGACTACCAGAAGATGTATACGTACAGTACCGAAATCATTTCGCTGCGCAAGCAGATCAGCGAATTGATCAACAAAAAGCCGGCGCCGGTCGATGAGAATAAACCGCGCATCAAGTCCGATGTCACGCTGTACCGGAAGGCTTCGAAAGAGATCGAGTCTTATTTTGAGAATCCGCTTCAGCCGGCGTTCGATGATTTCATCAAGACGCTTCGCCCGGAAGTCAAGCAGGGTGAATTTCACAAGAAGTTCATGGAGGGGTGGAAGGGGATCGACTCCCACAACTCCGCGCAGCAGGGGGTTTACTTCAAAAAATTCCAGCGGGACTACCCGAATTGGAATGAGGCGATGAGAGCTTTTGCCAAACGGGCCGGTGAACTGACCACCGAACCGATCGGCGACCAGACCCTGGACGATGTTTTTCTTTCGCTTCTCGGGGTTCCCCGTCATATGCAGTACAACCGGGAGAAGCTGAATACCTTCATGAGCGACTACCGGCTCCAGGCGCTCGACCTTCTGGAGAAGGCGAAGATCGTGGTTTCTGCCAATGCGCTCGAATTCGGCTTTCATCACTCCAACGGCGGTTTCGCGATCGACGACGCGCCGCTTCTCGCCTTTCATTGGGATGCCACCGGTGATCTCGTGAAGAAGCTCACGGAGTCCGGAGTGAAGGAGCTTTCGGAGATGCACCGGCGTTCGCTGGTCGGCGAGACCGTCGGCGATTATCATGTTTATCATTATGCTTTTGAAGTGAACGGCCCGATCGAGAGCATCCGCAAGCTGTGCCGGCTGCTGGATACCAGCTATGCCGGGAAGCGCGTATACATCGTCCGCAGCATCGCTCTCTTTGCCATCCATGACCAGGCCGAGGCACTGTTCAACCAGGAGGTTACGCAGGGCGGACTGAGCGTGGAGCAGTTGGATGAACGGATCCGGCAGAAGGAGATGCTCGAGGAGCTTCGCCGGCAGCAGATCGAGGCGGCCGGCGGCGGTGCGGGGAACGTAACCGCGGCTCCGCAGCCGACTCCCGGTCGTCGCGGCGGCAGCCGGAGGGGGCCCGCCGCGGCGGCGCCGGAGGAGCAAGTCAACACAGCTGAAGTTCTGGCTCAGAAGCGTGAGCAGGAGTTGAAGACGTTTCTCGCGACTGAAGCGGCAAAACCGTTCAATGAGCGGTATGGGTTCGGGCGGATTCTGATCGGCGGCACCCAGGAGTGCCGTGCGGTCATCAGCATCGATTATGTAACGCGGACGAATGTCGCGCGATAAGAGGGGCGGAGGTTTATTTTGGAATTTCTGAGACGACACTACGAGAAACTGATTCTTCTTCTGCTTCTGGTGGTTTTCATCCTGTCGATGGTTCACGTGCTGGGGATCATTCAGGAGACCCGCCAGGTGACGGAGGAGAGCCTTCAGATTCCGACCCGCGAGGCGGATTATGCAATGCACGACCCGAAGAGCGACGAGTTCAACATCGCCGCCCGGATGGAGAAGACCGGTCTGGTCTGGACCGCCTCGGCGCCGCGCGACCCGGAACACAACAAGGAGCATTTCTCCGATCTGGTGATTCCCTTCCCGATGGCCCGCTGTCCGCATTGTGCGAAGATCATTCCCTACTCTTATTTTGACAACGACAAGAAGTGCCCGCTCTGCAACGAGGCGCTGGCGAAGCCCAAGGAAGACGTGGTGGATGGTCCCCGTACGAAAGAGGGCGACACCGACGGCGACGGCATTCTCGACG
>JAVBRV010000404.1:0-15661 GCA_031547585.1 Victivallaceae bacterium | reverse complement strand
GGTGCGTTCCGTGAAGCCCAAAGCGTTGGTGGTCTGCGTGTAAGCTATCCCCCTTTGATAGGTGGTCCGGGCTTGTGCCGGATCCACTTCGGCCAGCAGTTCGCCGTCGGCGTCGTATTCGCGGGTCGTCGTCAGCTCGCCGCCGTCTTTCCCAACCACTGTGGTTTCGGTTTCGTTGTCGTTGGCGTCGTAGGCGTGGTAGGTCGTCACCCCCGCCTCGCTGCTGAACTTCAGCCGGTTGAAGACGTCGTAGGCGTATTCCGCCATGCTCCCATCCGGCTTGGTGACGAGGCGCGGACCGCAGCAGTTGTATTCCGTCGTCGTCACGTCGCCATCCACCGTGGTTTCGGTCAGGACCCGGCCGAACTGGTCGTACACGTAATCGCTCCCCGAAATCAGGAGGCCCGTTTCAAGATCGTACTCCCGGCGCGAGGTCACGTGCCCCAGCCGGTCGGTCAGGGTGACGCTCCGGGTTCCGTAGCCCGGCAGCCGGCCGGATTCGGTGGTCGTCCGCAACGTATCCGCTCCCGCCCAGGCGTAGGTGCTGACCGAGCCGGAGCCATCCGGATTCTCGCTCTTCCAGTGCCGCCCGGCGAACTCGCCCGCGGTGTAGACGAAGCTCTTGCCCGTCAGGTTCCCCGGCGCGTCGTACGCCGCCCCCGGAGAGGCCGCTTGCACGCTCCAGGTTTCGCCGGCGAAGTAGAGGCGGTATTCGCGCCCCACCTCCTGCCCCAGCGCGTAGGTGACCGTCGTGCGCGGGCGAGTGTCGCTCTCCCACACCTCCTCGTCGGCGCGCAGCGCTTCGTAGTCATAGACCGTCACCCGGTGGCGGTCGTCCGCCTCGCCCGGGGTCGAATCCATAAAGGGCGTCACCTCCCGGATTACCCGCCCCTCGCCGTCGTAGCCGTACCGCCGCCAACCGCCGTCGAAATCCGTGCTGAAGAGCAGCTTGCCGCAGGTCGCCGACTCCGGGTCGAGGTCGTAGTCGTAGGTCGCCGCCCGCTGCTCCGAGGTCCCGTAGCGGAGAAATTCCCGGACCGTCCGCTCCACCCCGCCAACCCGCCGCTTCTCGCAGCGGCTCTTTACCTCGCTTCGCCCCCCGGAGCCATAGCGGATCCGGGTCTCCAGTTCGGTAATCAAATCATCCAAATCGGTTACACGCGTAAACACCGCCAGCTCCGTCGGCTGCAGCCGATCCCCCTCCTTGTTCCAGAAGCCCTTGACCCGCGTTCCCGAGGTGTAGCCGATCTCGACGCACTTGCCGATCAACTGCCCGGAAGCGTTGAGGAAGTCCATCACAAAGCAGCTCCCCGCCGTCCCGAAAAAGGGAGCGTCCCCCGCATCGTAGAAGTCCGCAAACGAATAGCCCGCCGCATCGGCGAAATCCTCGCTGCTCCGAATCTCCTCGATCAAATCGTAGGCCGGGGAGCTCTTCAACAGCCGGAAACCCGTCGTCGGGGTCTTCCGGTCGAACGGCACCCCGCGCTCGTTGGTCGTCAATATCACCACCGGATAGGTGAAGCTGGTAAAGGTGTAAACGGTTCCACTCCCCGAACGCTCCACCCCTTGCCCCGGCGGCGTCACCGAGGTATGATCCTGCTTTCTCTCGCAGCGCACCAGCTCCCCGTTCCCGCCGAAAACCTGCGTGATGCCGTCGGAGAAATCCACGCATAGGTTCCCGCCGCTCCGGCGCAACCGGTACTTGAAGCCGTTCTCCGGGTAAAATGTGCCCGTCACCCCCGCCTTGGGCGGGCGGAACAGCACCACCGCGCCCGACGGACGCAGCAGGTAATAGTATTCCCAGGTGACCGTATTCCCCTCTTCATCCTCGCCGTTCCCGCGGCACTGGTCAAGAATCCGGGTGTCGCAGTTGTACTGGCCGAACTTCATCACCGGAGCGCCCTCGCCGGAATTCACCGCGTAATCGAACGCCGTCATGTAATGCCCCACCTGAAGCGTCTGAAGTCCGCTGGAGATGGCAAGCGAAAAATCCACTTCGCCGAAGCAGCTGTTTATCAACTTCTTAAGATAAAGATACTTGTTGGCGAAGGGGTCGCAGCAGGCCGCCGCACAGCCGATGTTGGCGACCACGCCGTTCCCCTCGATTTCCTTCCCCAGAAACCCCTTTCCCGGCTGTAAAGCGGCTCCCTGGTAATTCATGTTCGCCACCGGCTGAAGCCGGAGCGTACCCTCCCAGGAGGCATCCCCCAGCTCCACCCGGATCTTGCCAAGATTGATATCCAGCTTCAAGGGGTCCGCGAACGGCGGCGTTCCGGTCCACGCCTGCCACTTCGCATCGCCGGCCTTGTAGTACAATCCGTAGGCCGGGGGCGTATTTCCCTCCGGCAGCGACCAGTAGCGAAGTTCGGCCTTGTCGGTGACCAGGCGGGTCCCCCCGTCATAGGTCGGGTTGCTCGTCACGCCATCCTTGTGCCCCCGGCAAAACTCCAGCTTCACCTTCAGTTCCGTCGCCGAAATATCCAGTACAGCCGTATAATCGAACCGGCGATGCCGGAAGGTCCGCAGAATGGCCGCCATATCCTGGAACTGCTCCGGGAAAACGCCCACACTGCCCACTGAAGGGCTGTACGCATTTCGCCCGTTCGAAGTCAGCCGCGCCGGAACCACCAGGAACCCCCGGCCGCCATTCAGCTGCATCTCGGCGGCTTCAAAAGGATCGTTCTTATCCAGGTTCGCCTCCAGCCGCGCCGGGTCGTAGAAGAGCTTTCGCCCTTTGTCGATCGCCTCGCGCAACTGATTCATGTCCGCCGCCGTAATCGGGTCGAACGCCTCTTTCTTACTCAGCTCGTCCCCGAACTCACGCATCTGGCACTGTTCGACAAGGTTATTGTAATCCTGATAAAACTCACCGTTTATCGGGTAGGGTTTCGGAAAGTTCATAAAGGGCATGGCTCACTCCTCCTCTTCTTCACAAGTGCGCAACCCGTACCAGTGGAAGCTCCCGCCGCTCTGTCCGAGAATCTGCGCTTCCTCCTCATCGCCGACCGCAAACCACTCCGGCTTCCCCCCGCGGAAAATCAAGATCGAAGACTTCGCCGGCCAGGCCAGCGTCGTCAGGCTCCCCCCGCTCCCCGCGAGAACCAGCCCCTCGGCCGTCTCCCGGACGCGAAGCACATGACTCCCCGGATTCGTCTCCCCCGGAGCGTCAAAGTAGAAGATACTCTCCCCGGAAACCTCAAGCGTCAGGCTGAGATCGACCTCCGCCTTCCCCCCGGTCACCCCGACGGACTGATCCTCACTCTTCACCTCATTGACGAACGAGTAGTTGTGTTCATCAGTAAAAGTTACTGAATAAGTAGACATACAATACTCCTGTAAGTAAGGTCACTGAAGCTATAATACCGTAAACAAAATAGAATGCAAGCGATGAATTAAAGAATATATAAAAAATAATACCCCCCTCCGCGCTCCACAGCATATCCCTCAAAACATCCCCGAAATCATGTTGTATTGCACTGATGGCGTGCTATATTATCCTTTACAGAACACCCCCAGGGGGGCCAGGGTGACAAAATGATATTTCATTTCCGTTTTACAATACTGCTTCTTTGCTTTTTTTGTATCGCTGCCGCCGCGACGGCGGGAAACGCTCCGGGGGGGAAACGCATCCTCTGGATCAATACCTATTCCGCCGACGATCCGTGGTGCCGCTCCTTGATGAGCGGCTTCCAGGAGGCGCTGAAACAAGCCGCCGTGACCGGCGAGTATGAGATCTTCGACCTCGGCATCCGCTATCAGCTCGAAGGCGCCATTGCCGAAGCCGACCAGAAGGCTCTCACCGAAATGCTCGCCACCAAACCCTACGACCTGGTGGTCACCACCGACACCAACGCGGGCAACCTCTTCCTCGACAAACGATTGCAGAGCTCAGGGAGAACTCCGGTATTGCTGATCGCCTATTCCGGCATCGCCCCCCTCGCGGAACGGATCCCCCTCAACTCCGGCATCACCGGCGTCCAGCTGGCCGACAATCTCGAAGAGAACGTCCGCCTCGCCCAGCGCCTCCGCCCCGATCTCAAAGAGGTGGCCCTCGTCATGGAGGCCGTCCACGGCGGCAAAGAGATTCCGAAAATTCCGCAGCGAATCCAGGCGAAGCTCGGCGTCACCATCCGGGTCATCGGCGGCGACGAATTCTCCACCGAGAAAATGCTCGGCATCGTCGCCGAACTGCCCAAAGATACCCTGCTCCTCTTCAACTCCTGGATGTCCGCCCAGGAGACGCTGGCGGAGCACTCCTACACCGTGCTGCCGCGCATCGAGGAGAGCTTCCCCGGCCTGATCCTCGGGAAATATGACGCTTATCTGCGCTACGGCTCCATGGGCGGCGCCGTCCAGCAGGGGCGCGACGTGGGCCGCCAATCCGGGGCAATGGCACTCCTTCTTCTAGGCGGCGTGCCGCCGGGGTCGATCCCCGTGGAGGAGTCGAAACCGGTCATTTGCCTCAACCAGACCTCCATAAAAGGACTGGGCATTCCGCTTGCCAACGCGCCGAAGGAGACCGTCTGGGTCAACATCCCACCGTCGTTTTTCCGCAAATACACCGTCCATCTCGGCGCCCTGGGCATCATCGCGCTCGTCGTGCTGGGGGCCTACACCGCCACGCTGCGAGTCAAGCGCCGGTTGCAATTGAAGAATGAAGTGCTTTTTCAGCATCTTCCTTCGCGGGTATTCGTGTTCGATCGGCAGGGCGGCGTCGTCTACGCTCACCTGCCCGAACACGAGAGCAAGGCCATCCGGAGCGTCAAAGAGCTGCCGGAAAAGATCGCCCGGATTTTCGAAGAGACCATTGAGCAGGTGTTCGCGGATGGCAAAGACGAAATCCGGCTGTACCGGCTGAACAATCAGCAGCGGCGTACCCAGTTCATCCGCCTGCCCGAAAACAACCCGTTCCAGCAGGACGTGGTCATGGCCATCTCGTCGGACGTCACCGAGCTCCACAACGCCAACCTGGAAGCGAAACGCCTCTCCGACCGGCTGCGGCTGACGTTGGACTCCATCGGCGACGGCGTCATCACCACCGACACCGAAGGACGGATCACCTCGGTCAACCCGATCGCGGTACGGCTCACGGGCTTCTTCCCGGAGGAAGCAACCGGGCGGAAGCACGAAGAGGTGTTCCATATCGTCAACGCGCTCGACGGCAAACCGGTTTCCTCCCCGATCGAACAAGCGCTCGCCACCGGCGAAATCGTGCATCTCGCCAACCACACGGTCCTCATTTCGAGAGACGGTACCCGCTACCATGTCGCCGACAGCGCCGCCCCGATCCTGGAGGGCGGCAAGGTGGCCGGCGGCGTCCTGGTGTTCCGCAACGTCACCGAAGATTACAACCAGCGCAACCAGCTGCGCGTCCAGGCCAGCGCGCTCTACACGGCGATGAAGATCGCCAAATTCAACTACTTCCGGCTGAATCCCCAGGGCGTGCTGATCTCGGCCTCCACCGACGCCTTCCTGCCGCTGGATGAGAACAAACGCCCCCTCCCCTCCCATAACTGGGCGGACCCCGAATTCGTGGAACCGCTGGAAGCGCAATGGAAAGCGCTGCTCACCGGCGAAAGCGATCACCTCTACCAGGTCTACTCCTCCTCCCTCTCCGGCGAAAAGCAGTACTTTGAAGTGCGCATGGAGAAATCCTTCAACGACATCACCGGCGAAACCGAACTCTGCGGCGTCATCCAGGACATCACCGAAGCGCGCCGGAATGAGATGCTCTACCGCGACAACCTGAACCTCTTCCAGACGGTGGTCGAGCATCTGCCCGGCTTCCTCTTCGTGAAGGATATCGACAACGAGTTCCGCTTTCTCGTCTGCAACACCCGCTTCGAAGAGCTGATGGGCCACACCAGCGCCGAGCTGATCGGCCACCGCGACCGCGACTTCTTCGTCGACGAAAACGGCCTCTGCAAAATCGAAGAGGATGACAAGAAACTGGTGGCCGAAGGGAAGACTATCGACGTTTTCGAATCGTTCACCAACTCCGCCGGCCGCTTCTACGCCATGCGCACGGTCAAAAAACTGCTGCTGAAGTCCGACGGGACCCGGCTGCTGCTGGGCATGGGCGTCGACCTCACCCGCGAATACCAGCTCGAGCAGAAACAGCTGGAAACCATCAAAACCCTCAACGAATACATCACCAGCGAACGCATTCTCTACCAGCTGCTGTCGGGAATCATGCTGACGGAAAGTTTCGACGCCGCCATCAATGAGATGCTGAAACTGATCGGCGAAAGCCTCGACGCCGACCGTTGCTACGTCTTCCGCTACCGGGACGCAGAGTGCACGCTCTCCAGCAATGTCTATGAATGGAGCCGCGCCCCGGAGTACTCCCTCTTCGACCGTATGCAGGACGTCGACATGGGCGCCTACCCCGAATTCACCAAGCTGATGTTCAACCGCCAACCGCTGGCGCTCGACGATACGGCCAAGCCGCCGCCGCCCTTTACCGATGAATTCGAGACGCTGCATTCGTTGAACGTCAAGTCCATTCTCGGCAGCGGCATCTGGATCGACAATAAACTCTACGGCTTTATCGGCATGGATTTCGACCGGCAGCCGAAGGTATTCACCGACTGCGACCGCCATACGGCCACCGGCATCGGCAGCCTGTTCCAGCTGGCCTACGACCGCGCCAAGCAGCGGAAGCTGCTCGAAGACAGCCTCGACGAGCAGAAGCGCCAGAAGCACGAACTGGAAATCACCATGGAGAAGGTGCTGGCCGCCGACCGCGCCAAGAGCTTCTTCCTCGCCACCGTCAGTCACGAGCTGCGGACGCCCCTCAACGCCATCATCGGCTTCAGCGAGCTGATGCGGCACGACCACCTCGACCGCACCCTTCAGGAGGAGTACCTCCAGTCGATCGGTTTCGCCGGCTCCACGCTGCTGAACCTGGTCAACGACGTGCTCGACCTCTCGAAATTGGAAGCCGAGCAGATGAGTCTGTCCCCAACCGAAACCGACGTGGCCGCGCTGGCGAAAGAGGTGGCGAGCGTCTTCAAGCTCAAGGCGCTGGAAAAAGGGCTGGAGTTCCGGGTGGAACTCTCCAAGCTGCCGTATCTTCTCCTGATGGATGCGCTCCGGCTGCGGCAGATTCTGCTCAATCTCCTGGGGAACGCCTTCAAATTCACCACCGCCGGGTATGTCGAACTGTACGCGCGCTTCGTTCCCGCCGAAAACCGCAAGACCGGCACCCTGACCCTCCGCGTCAGCGATACCGGCATCGGCATCTCCAAAGAGACCCAGGCCAACATCTTCGACCCGTTCGTACAGGATACCGTCACCCGCGGCAAGCGGGTTTTCGAGGGCTCGGGGCTCGGCCTCGCCATCACCAAGCGGCTGCTCGACAAAATGGGCGGGCGGATCATGCTGGCGAGCGAACCCGGGGTCGGGACCTCGTTCACCGTCGAGATCGACAATGTGGAATACACGTCGAAATCCGAAACCGTGCCCGCTCCGGCCGCCGCCATCCGGGAGATGACGGAGGCCCTGCGCGTCCTCATCGTCGACGACGTGCCGGTAAACCTCCAGGTCCTGGGGGCCATGCTGAAGCGGATGAAGGTGGAAACCGTAAAAGCCGGTTCCGCCGCCGACGCGCTGAAGCAGCTGAGAGGTGACCGGAACTTCTCCGCCATCCTAACCGATATCTGGATGCCGGAAACCAACGGCATCGAGCTCGCGCGGCTGATCCGGAGCAATCCCGACACCGCCGGCATCCCCATCGTGGCGGTCACCGCCGACACCCAGGTGACGCCGGAGGATGCGAAAACCTTCGACGCCATCCTCTCCAAACCCATCACCATCGACTCGCTCGGGCGGCTCTTCCAGAAGATCGCCAGAGGCAGCTCAAAAGGCGCATAACTCCGTGCAAGACGTCGTGGGAGCCGGAGGAGGTTGCACCTCCTCCGAACCTCCTCGGCTCTGGGGAGATACGTTGCGTGCGCGAGGAGCTGACGGGATGTGAGGTGAGATGGGGCCGGGAGTCAGGAGAGGCCTGACTCCCCTCCTGAACCACCCCCGGGTGTGGGGAAGCCGCCTGATGTGGCTGAGCACTTCCGCCTCCGGATCCTAGCGATCGCTTGCGCGATCTTAATCGCCCCTTTGGGGCGCCCTCAGACGGCGGGGCCTTCGCTGCGTTACGTTCGGCTTCGTCGCAATTGCTCCTCGCTCATTTGCTGCCGCAAATGAGTTCCCTCTCATCCACTCCGCGGCGCTTCGCGTTCCTGTGGGCAAAGACGTTATGTGCCACGTTTCAGTTGAGTAAAAACACGGTTTGGAGAACGCCGCCGACGTTCGGCCGCGACGCTTCGCGTTCCTGTGGGCAGAAACGTGGTGTGCCGCGTTTTGATTGGGCAAAAACGTGGTTTGGATGGCGGACTACAGTGGCGAGCCGTAGATCTCCACCTCGTCGAAACGGGCGTTTTCGGGGAAGTCGAATTGCAGCCGGACGCGCCGGGTGGTCGAGTCGAGCTTGATTTCGAGTTCATGCTGCTGATTCCACTGGAGTTCGGGGGTGAATTCCGGGGCGTCGTCGGTCTTGACGGCGATCCGGGCGGGGTAAGGTTTGCCCGCGCCGACAAGAACGATACGGCGGACCCGGTACGGAGCTTTCAGATCAAACTCCGCCGTGGTGGTTCCGTTGGCGAAGCGGGTGATCCGGCCGCGGCGGTTGGTGAGGGCATCCGTGGGGAGTTCGGGCGTAAAGCGGCACTCTGCCCCGGTACGAAGCGAGAAGGGCCGGAAGCGGTTGTCCACTCCCTCGTTGTCGGTGAGGAGAAGTTCGAACTTCCGGAGATCAAGCTTGACCTCGGCAACCATATGGTTGACCGCGAGGCGGCGTCCCTCCTTCTCATAGACGGAAACAAGGGGATAGGCCCGGTTGGGGCGGAAGAATCCACTCTCCCCGGGAACTGTCACCCGGAAGGCGAACTCTTTCAGCTCCTCGGCCGAACCGACGTCATAGCCCTCGGCGGGTTCAACCCGCCAGCCCTCGAGCGCCTGGAGCCGGAGGCGTCCACCGGCGGCGTTCACCAGCTGACTGCGAACCGTGAAGGTTTCGCCGGGCTGAAAGCGGGGGGTATGGGGGTCGAGTTCGGCGTGATCCAGAGCCTCCGCGAACTGGCCGAGCAGCGGCACATCGGCGTTAAAGAGATAGATCACCCCGGCACTGTCGACGGCGGGCAGTTGGAAGCGTCCGGTGTGGCCTTCGACGGAGAAAGCCATCTTCTCCAGCCGGGTCGAGTCGGCGGAGGCCCAGAAGGCGGTGCGGAACTTCCCTTCGGGGAGAGCCACGGTGAGCTCGCCCGCCGGAACCGTGCGGACAGTGGAACCGGCGACGACGAAAGCGGCGTCCCCCATGCCGTCGACGAGGGGGGCTTCGACCCGGATCGTCTCGCTCCGGCCGCCGAAGGTGTAGGCCGGTTTTACCCCCGCCGAAGCGAGCCGGTCCGCCAGCCATTCGGCCACCACTTTATCTTCGACCGATTCGGGGCGGAGCGCGCCGAGCCGGGTGTTGAACCAGAGAGCGGTCCCTTTGCCGAACGAATTGCGGGTGATCCAGGCGCCTTTGAAGTTATTGAAAACGTCGGCTTTATTGACCAATTCGGCGGCATCGAGCTCGGCGACGATCTTGCCGTCGCCGCGAATCACATTGCCGAGGGGGGTATTGTACCAGAGGTCGTCGGGGGAGACTTCGATCCCCGCATAGACGCCTTTATAGCGGAGGCCGAGGACCTCCTTCAGCCCTTCGGTGACTTCGTGGTGTTCGTTGAAGTGCCCGGCGCGCATGTCGGCAAGGAGAACGCCGCCCCGGCGGACGAAATCGCCAATCCGGCCGCACTCTTCACTCGAAAGGTGCTCCGCCCCGACCAGCAGCAGCGCCTGGAAGCGGTCCAGAAAGCGCGGATCGAGCTTGCCGTAGGGAATCACTTCGACCCAGTAGCCCATATCGCGAAGCCGCCGGTAGACATCGAGGCGGTTGTTGTTGGAGTAATCCCACCAGCTGACGCCGGTATCGTCGGCAAGGAGAACGTCGCGCTTCGGGAGAAGGAGGGCGACGCGGGGCATTCCCTCCGCCGGAACCGCCTGGGCGAAAAAGGCTTCGCTGCGGTGGACGAGCGAGGCGAGCCGCCCGGTATAGTAAAAGCGGTCGCGCCGGACTCCGTCGGGCCGGGTCATGCCGAAGGTGGCGTAGTCGCGAGTGCCCAGAAAAGAGCCGACGACGAAGAAATCCGCCCCTTTGAAGCCGTTGGCGAGCATCCGCCAGTAGCTCTGGGCGAACTGGTTGCCGGGTCCGGCGTGGTTGTTGGCTTCGGCGAGAAAGAGTCCGTAGCGATAGCTCCGGTCGAGGGGGTCGGCGGGGCGGATGCAGTTGTAGAGGTAGCTCGCTTCATAGGAGTTGCGGTCGCCGTGGCCGTACTGGTCGATGCCGTACCAGCCGTGACTGAGTTCGCGGGTCCGCTCGGCGAGAACTTCGTGGTCGAGGGCGCGGTTGCGGGCGACCGCCTGCATTTCGATGGTGCACTGGGTGGATTTGGAGATGACCGGGCGCTTCTCGGGGTCGGCCTCTTGAATGGCACGGAAGTAGGCGGCGATGAAGTCCGCATACGCGCCGTCCTGAAACGCCCGCCAGTCGAGCCAGGCGCCGGGGCGACGAACCCGCTCTTCGGCAGCGGGGGGAACGGCTTCACTGAAATCCCGGTACTCGCTCCCCCAGGCTTTATTCAGCCGGGCGAGGTCACCTTGATAGGTGTCGCGCAACGCTTTGCGGAAGGCGGCGAGGGATTCGGGGGAGTAATCCATCGGCAGCTCCCACTCGTTGTCGATGCCCCAGAGGGTGATGTTGTCGGTGTCTTTCTCCAGCACGCTCTTCACCGAAGCCGCCGCGCAGTCGAGGATGTAGCGCCGGGTCGCCGGGTCGAAGATGTTGATGTGGTGTCGTCCGAACGAAGTGCCGTCGGCCTTCTGCGAATTTTTGAGGAGCCCGTAATTTTTGGTGTCGCGGCTCCCGGCGAGGGAATGGGCCACCCAGAGGTTGTAGAAGTAGGTGCCCTTGTCGCCCCGGCTGTTCTTCGCGAGCGAGCAGGGCTTGCCGGTGCGGAAGTCGTAGCAGGTGTGGATGTTCTCGGTCAGGTTGAGCCCGAGAAACAGGGTCTCCTCGAAGAGACGGTCGCCGAGGATGCCGATGGGGAAGAAGTTCCGGGTCCCCCGGAGCTGCGGGGTGACCTCAAGGGAGTAGGCGTCGATCTTCTCCAATGGATCAAGCGCGCCGAGGCTGAGGGCGGCGGGCACAAGGAGGGCAAAGAGAGTGCGTTTCATCATGGTTTTACTTCAGGTTGAGGTTATAGACCATAAGGGGAGCGCCGGTGAGGGTCAAGCTGACCTTGCCGCCCCTGGCGGGGATTTTCGTTTCGCGGCCGATGGGGTCGATCGCTGTCGCCCCCTCCCCTCGGCAGGGGAAGGAAGCCGCGACCCGGCTTTTCCAGCTTTCGGCCCAGGGTTCGGGGCGGGTCTCCGGCCCCTTCTTCGAGAGCTGGAAGCCGTCGGTCCGGTCGAAGAGGATGGCGAGCTCCCCCCGGGGCGTGTCGAAGAGGAGGCCGCGGACGTTCCCTTCGCCCTCGTACCAGCGGCGGAACTTCGCCCCACCCAGCGCTTCGGCGGCGGCGGCGTAGGCCATGGCCGAGGGCTTGAAAGAGAGGTCGCGCATCAGGAGCCCGTAGTGGTATTCGCCGTCGTTGGGGTTGACGCCGCCCACATCGCTCCAGACGGCGTCATTGAGCTGGTACCAGTGGATCGCCTCCACCCCTTCCGCCAGGCCGATGGCGAAGGAGAGGATGACGTTTTCGGCCGCCTGCCGGTAGCTGTCGTGCCAGAAGTCGTTCGGCTTGGTCTTGGCGTAGGCTTCGGTGATGTAGATCGGTTTTTCGCCGAACTCCTTCAAGAGCTTCTTCAGGCTGCGAATGCTGCCGAGATAGTTCCAGGTTCCTTTGGGGCAATCTGGGGTGAGGTTGCCGCGCCCGGTGTGCCAGGCAACGGCGTCGAGCAGCTCCCAGCAGCCCGCGTCGTAGAGGTCGCGGACGAAGGCGGGATATTGGTTGACCATCCCCTGCGAGATGATTTTGAAATCCATTCCGGCGGCGTCGCGGGCCTGCCTGAGGTCGCGGCAGAGGCCGGTGTAGATGTTGGCGCGCCGGATGCTCTCTTCGCGGGGTTTGTTCATATTCCACTCGTTGCCGAATTCGAAGGCGGGGCACTCATTCTTTTTGATTTCGCCGAGAAAGCGGTCGCGGGCCTTCGCCCACTCCTCCGGCTTGATGTTGACGGAAACGTTGGCATGGTAAAAGGCCTCCATGCCGTGCTTTCGGGCGACGCGGTTGTCGTACTGACGGAGATGGCGGACGCCGAGGCGCTCCATCAGCCGGAAGGCCTCCCCCTCCGACGGCAGCTGGAAGAAGGCGGCGATGCCGAAGATTCCCTCGTTGCGGTGTTTGAATTCGAAGGGCGGCAGCACCGCGAGGTTGGTACGGGTGAAAAGCTCTTTCCCCTCCACCTTGGCGACGGCTTCGATGAAGTAGAGATTGCGCTCCGCGGCGGGAAGCTGGAAGCTCCAGCTCTCGCGCCCGAAGGCGTCGGCGGTGAAGCTCTTTTTCTCTTCGAGAACCACCTTGCCATCGAAGTCGCGCGCCGTCACCGTGACCGCCGCCTTCGCGATCGGCCGGGTTGCCTCGACGGTTAAGCGGAACTCCGCCGGGGCCTCCCCCGTTTCAAACCAGTGGAAGGGCTTCGCCGATTCCAGCGAAAGAGCAAGCGGGCGGCCCTGCCGGTAAGCCGCCGCCGCTCCGCCCGACAATCCCTTCGGAGTGACGAAAAAGAAGGTTTCGGCGAAGCGTTCCCGGTCGCCTTTGGCCTTCGGCTTGAAGTTGAGGTGCTGACTGGTCACATCGTTCCAGCCGTGGTTGCCGGTGACCAGCATGTAAAGATCGGCCTGTTTGCCGGCGAAGAGGCGGTAGTAGCCGTCGTTGGCCTCATAGGAGACGCCGTTCCCCTCGGGACGGGTCCAGAGCCCCGATTTATAGAGGTCGCCCTTGCGGGTCCCCGCGAGCGGACGAACCGTGAGCTGGGTACCGCCGACGTTCATCTTCTCCGGCGCAGTGAGGGCGTATTCGGCCTTGACGCCTTCGGGTTTCACCGTGTAGAGAGCGTCGAAGGCGACCAGCCCCTCGGGGTCGTTCTCACTCCGGTAGGTGACCTTGACGGTTTCGGCATCCAGCTTCTCGGCGGAGACGCCGACGCCGGCTTGCGGGCTCCCCCAGCCGATGCGGAGGTTCCCGAGTTCAAGCAGCGGATTCCCCCCGCTGTCGCGGATCACGGCTTTCCCCTGCTCCACTTCAAAGCGGTAGAGCGGGTGCTTGATTTCGATTTCGGCCCCGGAGGCCGCAAGGACCCCGGCCGTCAGTGCGATTGCGCCGAAAGCTTTTGAAAACATGAGTATTTCTCCTTCAGATGGTCGGGTACCAGAAGTCGCCGTTGGTCGGGTCTCCCTTCTTATACAGAGAGGAGTGTTCGTTGAGGGTGATTCCCCGCGGATTGACGCCGAAGCGCAGGCTTTCCACGTGTCCATCAACGGTGGCAAAGTTGGAAACCGTGCCGCCGTGATCCCGCTTCGCGGTACTGGCCGAATTCCCGAACCGGCTGATGGTACGACTGTTGTAGACTTTGTAATTATCGACATAGGCCATCTGCGGAACATCGAACTCCATCACCAATACCGTCCGCGACGGGGTGTTACAGATACCAACCTTTCCCCGGGTAAATCCGCCGGAATAGACCAGTCGACCGTTGATGGTGTAGTTGGTCCGGCCGCCGTTGGCGGTATACCAGGAGGGGCCATCGCCGAGACCGGGAATATAATTGGCCTTATTATCGTCGATCAGGTTGCGTGAATTGGCCTGGCAGAGAAAAGTCTTCTGCCCGAAACCGTATTTCTGGTAGCACTGCCACATCCAGAAAGAGGAGTTGTAGTTGTTGCTCTGATCGAATAATCCTTTGTGAATGGGGTATTGATCCCGGTTATCCAGGGTGTAGAACTGAATGCCGGAAGCCAGGCTCTTCAGGTTGGTGATGCAGGTGTTGATCCGCGCCCGGTGCCGCGCTTTGCTGAGCGCCGGGAGGAGGATGGCCGCCAGAATGGCGATAATGGCAATCACCACCAGGAGTTCAATAAGAGTGAAACGTTGTCTTCTCATGGGGATCTCCCTTTATGGTTTGCCGGTTTCCGGCGTTTCAAGCGTCATGGGGACCACGATATGGACCGGCTGCCGATCCCCCCGGAATTTCTCGAGCAGCCGCTTCGCCGCCCGGAAGCCGAGTTCGCGGGGATTGGTCTGGAGGCAGATGAAATCACTGCGGCTGCCGGGGTGGTGGTCGAAGGCGACGATCTTCAAGTCCGCCGGAACCCGGACGCCCTGCAATTGCAGCATGGTACGGGCGGTGCGCGCGGCGTCGATGGTGCCGACGACCAGCGCCTCGGGGAGATTTTCCGAAGCGATCCAGTTGTGGATGCCTTCGATGAAGGTGGTGAGTTCGCTGTCGGGGAGGAGCCGGAAGTCTTCCGGCCGGATCGGCACCTCCGCCGCCAGCATGGCCGCCTCGAACCCGGCGTAGCGCGAAAGATAGAAGTCGGTCAGAAGGAAGCCGATCCGCTTCATGCCGAGCGACAGGAGGTAGCGGCAGGCTTCGGCGCTGGCCTCGAAGTTATTGACGGTCACCATATCCTCGGTGCTGGAGTAGATATCGCCCGAAGCGATCACATAAGGGACCCCCGCCTCGCGGAGCGAAGCGCGAAGTTTCTCCTCGGGGAAGCCGATCAGGATGACCCCGCCCGCCGGGTCGAGCTCGGGCAGCTCCGCCGCGCCGGCGGGGAGCGTCTGCAGCCGGAAGTCGACCCGCTCCCCCGTGAATCCGCCGCGCACCCCGGCGGCAAGCAGGCTGAAATATTCGAGCGCAAAGGGGTCGCGCTGCTCCGGCAGAGGGCACATGGCGAGCGTCACCGCCAGGGTCGGCGCCTCCGTCTCGCGGATCAGGCTCATCACGTCCGCCTTGTACCCCAGAAGGCGCAGGGCGTCGAGAACGGTCTCGCGGGTCTCGCGGCTGATCCCCGGGTGATTGTTGATCACCCGCGACACCGTCGACTGCGAAACCCCCGCCCGCGCCGCCACATCGGTCATATTCACCTGCCCGCCGGAACGCCGCCGTATCGCCATATTCCCCTCCCTGCATGTTTTATTTGCATATATTATGACACAATATTCAGCAAAAGGCAAGAGCGTTTTGAATAAAAATGCAAATTATTTTATCTATGCATATTTTATGCACAATGTCTTTGATCATCCGTATCCCGGAGAAGATGGCGAAACCCGCCGGAGAGAATGAACTACCCCGCCCTAGAGGGGTGAGGTATCAGGGAGTTCGCCGGAATCGGCGGTGACGTAACAAGGTAGGTAGGGCTGTCTGTCCTCAGACAGCCGTTCTCGCTGTATGGTCTTCAGGGTATGAATGTGTGATAAAAGGTATGGGGCTCTCTCTTCCCCGGCGTAGATCGGGGCGCGGTTTCACCCCAAAGCCCCTGCAACGTGAACGGCTGTCTGAG
>JAVBRV010000217.1:0-4356 GCA_031547585.1 Victivallaceae bacterium | reverse complement strand
CGCCCGTGGGCAGAGGCGCGCAACTAAAGGTCGAATCCCGATTCCGGATCGTAGCGGTCGCTCTCGCGACCTTAGCCGCCCCTGCGGGGCGCTCTCAGAAGGCGAGGCCGTCGCGCGACTACGTTCGGCGTCGGCACTCTTGTGCCTTCGCTCGTTTGCTGCGGCAAACGAGTTCCCTCACATCCGCTCGCGGCGCTTGCCGCGCTTACTTAAGCTAACCACGCGGTGGGCCGGGGAGGTTGGCACGCAATGTAATTTGGTACACGCCGCCAATGAGCGATGCGATTCTAACGACGCCATACCCCGCGGCTGACGTTCGGCCGTCCCGGCTCGGCCGGGTACTTCGCACCTTTTTTAATTCGTAATTCGTAATTCGTAATTGCCTACCAGGCTTCCACCGTGGAGGCCACGATCATCTTCGCCGCGTCGTATCCCGCCTGCCGGATTCCGCTCAAGCGCCCGGTCTCCATGTCGGGACCGGTCTGGAACTCAGCCATTCCCTTAACCCGGCCCGGCCCGGCCAACGGGGTTCCGCGCCCCGGCAGAATCACCGAGTACTCCACCGTCAGCTCCACCCGCCACTGGTTCGGCAGCATCAAATCGTCGCTGTTTTGCGAAGACCAGGTGATCTCTTTGAATTTCGCATCCAGCACTCGCGCGTATACAATGCAGTCCGCCTCCTTCTCGCTCACCACCTTCAGCGAACCGTCAAACATAAAACGCTCCGACAACAAGCCCCGCAAGTCGGTCGCCAACGCGTAATAGATGGTCTCGTTGATGACGGGAGCAATCGCCACCGTCTTGATCTGCGGATGCATCACACTGCCCACCCGATAGTTGCAACCGGCAAGCGCCACCAGGCAAAGCCCGGCCAGGAACATCATCATTTTCTTCATGGCGTCTTCGCCTCCTCTTTTCCCCCGGGAACCACCACGGTTTCCTCCGGAATCGTCGGCGGCGGGAAGAGATCCGTGACCGGCAACAGATATTTCTTGTTCTCCCGGCTGTTGGGCGTAATCAGAATCCGCTCCGCCTCCACCGGGTAGGGATAGGTCGGCGCATGCTCCAGCCGGGGAGCCGCCTCCGGACGGAAGTCCTCCGGAATAAAGGTTGAATCGAGATTCGCCAGCATCGCCTCCGAACGGTCGGCGGAGAGGCTGTCGGGATACTCCTTCAAAATCTTCGCGAGATAACGCTGCGACGCCTCGCGGCGTCCGTTGCGCTCGTAGTACTCCGCCATCTCATACAGCCGGGCGGCCTGAATGTCGCGCGCCTGAAGCCGGTGACGGCTGATCCAGGCGTTCTCCTTCGCCTCCGGGTACTTCTCTTCGAACTTGCGGAATACATCCTGGGCTTCCCGGTTGTACTTGCCGTCGCCGTCGCCCGTCTTCGAGAGCATGAAAAGCCCCTCGCCGAGCGCCAGATAAGCGAATTTTATCTCCGGCGCATCGGGGAAGTCGGAAATCAGCCGCCGCAATTCGGCCAGCGACGCCTTGACGTTCCCGGCGTTGTCGTAGAGCCACGACAGCTGAAGACGGGTCCGCGGCACCTCGGCCGCAAACGGCGCATGGCCGACCGCCGCCGTCAGGATCTCGATCGACCGGTCATCGCCCGTCAGCCACGGAACCCAGCGAAACGCCCAGAAAGCCGGATCGCGGTGGCCATGGTAAAATTCATCGCCGATCTCGAATTCGCGCTTGACCAGCACCGCGAAATCGGCGTATTCGGGATAATGCTTCAAGAGCTTCTCAATCGTGTCGAATTCACGCGAATAGAGCTTCGCCATCCGCCAGGCCGAGGTCTGCGCCTGCAGCGCGTTCGCCTTGACCACCGCCGAATCCGCCTCGAACTCAGCCGATTCGAACTTCTTCCCGGCGTCGTAATATTGGCCTTTCTGGTACAATTCATGCCCGGCGGCATACATTTCTGCCGCGCTCCGGTCGTCGGCAACAAGAGCACCCGCCCATACCATCGCCAGTAACAGTACCCGAATTCGTCCGGTCATTACGGCCCCTTCACATCAGTTTCAGCGCGGGGAGGTCCTGCACATCGATGAACCCCCGCACCCGGTTTTCGTCGTCGACCACCACAATGTCGTCGATGCGACGCTTCTCCAGAATCTTCATCACCTCGACCGCCAGCGCGTTCTCGCGAACCGCCACCGGCCCCGGCGTCATTACCTCTTCGATCCGCAGCTCGAGCACCGACAGGCTCTTCTCGGCCCAGCGGCGGAAGTCGCCGTCGGTGAAAATCCCCAAGAGGCGCCCTTCGCCGTTGACCACGATCGCCGAACCGCAGCGCGCCGCCGACATCTTAAGAAGAGCGTCCCGGACAATATTTTCAGGCGACACAATCGCCGAACGGTCGAGTTTACGCATGATATCCCCGGCCCGCATGGTCACCATCCGCCCGATCGCCCCGCCGGGATGCCGGCGGCCGTAATCGTCTTTGGTGAACCCGTGCCGGTCAAGCAGCACCAGCGCCAGCGCGTCCCCGAGGGCAAGAAGCCCCGTAGTAGTCGTGGTCGGCGCGAGATTGAAGGGGCAAGCCTCCTGCGGAACCGCCATTTCCACCACCAGGTCGCACATCTTCCCCAGCGTCGACTGAGCCGAAGCGGTGATCCCCACCAATTCAATCCCCAGCCGTTTGGCCGGATTCAGCACCACCAGCAGCTCCTCGGTTTCACCGCTGTACGAAAGGGCGATCAGAAGATCCCCGTCCTGCAGCATGCCGAGGTCGCCGTGGCGCGCCTCCACCGGGTGCATGAAAATCGCCGGCGTCCCGAGGCTCGACAAGGTCGCCGCCATCTTTTTGCCGATGTGGCCCGATTTGCCGATGCCGGTCAGCACCAGTTTGCCGCCGCGGCCGGTCACCGCGGCGCAGCGTTCGACCAGCTCTTCAAATGAAGTCGAGAGGCTGTCGCGAATCGCCGCCAACCCCTCGATCTCGATATCGATAACCTCGCGGGCCCGTTCCAGAATTCCTTTCGCCGCCATGATCTCTCCTTACAACCGGCAGGAGCGGATGTCGGTGACGACGATGCCGCGCCCGCCCAGTTCATGAAGCTCGTCCATGATGGCGTTGCTCTCTTTGCGGATGACCATCGCCTTCACCGCCACCCAGTCGGGGTGCGCCAACGGCGACACGGTGGGAGCCTCGATACCCGGAGTGATCCGGCAGGCCGCCTCCAGCTTGACGCGGGGAATGTCGTACTCGACCATCGCGTAGCTGGAAGCCACCAGAATGCCCCGCAGCCGCCCCACCAGCCGGGCGATGGCCGGAGCCTCCGCCAGCGCGGCGGAGCGGCCGATCAGCACTGCTTCGGAGTGCAGCATGGGTTCGCCGATGATTTCAAGCCCCGCTTCACGCAGGGTCGAACCCGACTCGACCACGTCGGCAATAGCGTCGGCCACGCCGAGGCGGATCGAAATCTCCACCGCACCGTCGAGTTTGACGATTTCAGCCTTCAGATTTTTGGCGTCGAGATTCTTTTTCAAGAGCTCGGGGTAGCTGGTGGCGATGCGGAGCCCATTCAGGTCCTTCTCGGCCAGATCCTGTTCCTTCGGCGCCGCGAAGCAGAAACGGGAGCGCCCGAATTCGAGCGGCAGGATCTCGGCCACCGCCGCGCCGCTGTCGAGAACGAGGTCGCGGCCGGTGATGCCGAGGTCGAGAATGCCGTTGCCGACATAGAGCGCAATGTCGCGCGGACGCAGATAAATAAAGTCGATTTCATTGCACCGGTCGGTGACCACCAGTTCGCGGCCGTACCGGGTGCAGCGGTAGCCCGCCTCCTGGAGCAGCGCGACCGATTCCTCCGACAAAGCCCCTTTATTGGGAATAGCCAGTTGCAGCATGTTTGCAGATTCCTTACAGATAGCGGTAAACGTCTTCGAGCGTGAGATCATTGGCAATCAACATGACCTGGAGGTGGTAGAGAAGCTGCGAAATCTCCTCGGCGGTTTTTTCGCGCCCCTCATATTCGGCGGCCATCCAGACTTCGGCGGCTTCCTCGACGATCTTCTTGCCGATGAAATGCTTGCCTTTGGCGAATTCGCGGACAGTCCCGGAAGCAGGATCGCCGGCAGCGATCTTCCCGGAAAGTTCCGCGAAAAGTTCTTCAAATGTTTTCATATCCGATCCATTCAACGTGTTAATTCAAGATAATATAACGCGGAAAAGCGAAAAGCCAAACTCTTTCTCCGAAAATTCTTTAGTTGCGTGCCCCAACAACGGTTCTCGCTGGGGCAATCTGCCCCAGGCCCCCGACCAGGGCGCTGCCCTGGACCCGCAAGGGGCGGTGGCCCCTTGACCCGACGTACGGGTTGCGAGCGCGACGACTTTTGTGCCCAAACTGTT
>JAVBRV010000018.1:0-20738 GCA_031547585.1 Victivallaceae bacterium | reverse complement strand
GACTGTCGGACTTGTCCGACAGCTCCCACCGCATCAATCGCGCGCTATGCGTTTGTCCCCCCAAATCGCGTTGCCGCCCAAAAAAACGATTTTTTTTCGAGCCGGCCTTGACAACGCGGAGAAAATGTGCCATAATATAGTAGTAAACAAAAGTAAACACAGGTAAGCCAATGACTGCTCCGGACATCTCGGACTACCGTAAAATCAGGCGGTATGTGGTGGGGCTGATCGGCCGTTCGGGGGCCAATCCGACGCGGCTGCCGACGGTCGCGGAGCTCTGTGAGTCGTTCAGCGTCAGCCGGCCGACCGTCTGCAAGGCTTTGAAAGAGTTGTCGGAGCAGGGCTACATCATCAGCCGCCGGGGTATCGGCTCCTTCACCAACCCGGCCAAATGCAACACCCTTGACGGGCAGAGGCTTCCTCACGTCGGCCTCTTGCTCCAGGATGGCATGGGGGTGTACCTCACGCGGTATTTCGGCGGCATGGCGGGGGAACTGATCAAGCAATTGGTATCCATTCCGGTCATCGTCCAGCAGATTAACCTGGGGTCGGTGGAGCCGGAGATCATCCAGCGGGACATCCTCACCGAGAAGCTCGACCTTCTGGTCTGTGTCGGCGGGGTCGACCACGACCGGGAGCGCTGCGAACAGCTTCGCAACAGCGGTTTACCGGTTATCTTCGTGTCGTCATCGGCCCCCTTCCCCGGCTCCGTCCGCTTCAACAGCGAAGAGTGGGGCTACCGCTGCGGCAAGCAGCTCCTGGCGGAGAACCGCCGGAATGTGGTGTTCATGCACGACCGGCCGGCCAACAACGAACCGTACCGGGGCATCCGGCGGGCCTTTGCCGAAGCTAAAGTGCAGCTGAATGAAGAGTTCTTCTTTGAGGACTCGCTCAATGCTTTGCAGGAGATCGCGAAGCTGCTGCGCTCCGGGGTGCCGATCGACGCCATCTGCAACCAGATGCTGGGCAACAACGAACTGCCCGAAATGCTGGTGGAGGTCGACCCGGAGAGTCCGAAACGGTGCGCGATCATCCAATGCGCCCTCTCGTCGCAGAACGTCTCCGGCTTCCGGGAGATCTGCTTCGGCATTCCCTTCGAGATCATTGCCGCCGAAACCGTCCGCCTGGTCAAACAGAAATTAGCCGGAGAGGCGGGATACCCCGACGGCATTTCCCTTGAATTACCCTTAATCATCCGTTAAAAGGAGGTCTTTTATGCGCCGTCGTTTTACCCTGATCGAACTGCTGGTCGTGATCGCCATCATCGCCATCCTGGCGGCCATGCTGCTGCCCGCCCTGAACAGCGCCCGAAGCAAAGGCCGCACCATCTTTTGCGCGAATGCCATGAAGACACTGGGACTGGCCGCAGCGCAATATGCCGCCAACTACAATGAATATTGGGTCCCCTACAATCTGAGGGGAAGTTCTGGACCGATATGGAAATGGTTCGCCAATCCGGGATTCACCGACTTGCATAATTTCCAACGGAGTCTCAACTACCCGCAATATATCCGCAGAAGCGCTTTATGCGGAGAACCCTCCCCCCCGCCCGGAGATACGAATTTTCCCCCGAATCTATGGAAGTCCATGGATAATGTCTATGGGCAGCCCGTCTGCGGCGACGCCGCAGCCGGAGAGATGCAGTCATTCGGAACTGACCTCAATGAACATGTTGTCTTTCGCCTGAACAAAGTCCGCACGCCCTCCATCCGTTTCGGATTCATGGAGACCAACAAGGAGGGGCGCGTCTGGGTTTGGAACACGCAGCTCGCAACCTGGTTGGCGTCCAACCCCATTGACGGTATAACCGGGTCCGCAGTGGCGGCTTACCGGCACAATGGCGGAAGGGCGATGAATATCACCTTCTTCGACGGACATGTCGAATGCCGCAACTATGCCACGGTCCTCGGCACCTATACAGCGTCGCACCCGAACTACCGGAGCTGGTGGCCGTATAAACTGTAGTTACAAATTTCTCATAACCAACCGCAAAGAGAATCCATGAAACCGTTGTTGAAATTCCTGTCCGCCCTTCTGCCCGCCTGCCTCGGCGCGGCGGAACCGATGTTCTACATACCGCTCGACGACTCCGCGGACGTCGTCGGCCCGAAAGGCCAAACCGTCGCCGCCGGACTCGTCCACGGGCGGACCGGATATCTGCCGGGCGTCGCGGGGAAAGCCCTCGACGTCCGCCGTCACGCCTACGACCAGGTCACCGCGCTGGTCTTCGAAAAGATGCCGGCGATGGACTGCAACGCGGGAACCGTCTCTTTCTGGTTCAAGCCGCACTGGTCCGAGACCGACCCCGACGGCTACCGGATCTTCTGCGGGCGCGACTCGCAATGGAAGGGCTTCCGTTTCTACTTCATCAAGACCAAAAGCGGCAGCGTCGAACTCAGCGTCTGCGCCCCCACCCAGATCCAGATCCTCAAAAAGGATCTCTTGAAAAAGGAGGAGTGGGCCCATATCGCCTTCACCTGGGATACCGGCAAGGGCGAAGTCCGGCTCTACGTCAACGGCCGCGAAGCCGGCAACCGGACGGTGCCGAACGCCTTCAAGCGGCAGGAAACGCCGATCAGCCTCAACCTCTATTGCGGCGACGAAAGCACCGACCGTTTCAAGGCCGCCGTCGGCGAAGGGGTATACGACGAGATCCGGATCTTCGACCAGGCCCTGACCGACACCGAGATCTTCCTCCTCGCCTCCGGCGGCGAAAAGGAGAAACTGGCGGAACTCCCCCTCGGGGCGGCGCTCCGCGAAGGGAACGACCTCACCTTCGCCTTCCGCAATCAAGAGGCGCGTCTGCCCGGCCCCAAAAAGCTCCTCGTCCTCACCGGAGCCGACGCGAAGCACAAGCTCACCTTTACCGCCATGGGCGCTTCGGGGAAGCTCTCCCTCGTCGCCGAAGACGGGACCCGGCCGCAAACCCTCGAAACCAGCTATACGCTGAAATTGGATGAACCGCATAAAATTTCCCTGAAACAACAGGGGAAAATCCTCGAATTCCGGCTCGACGACGCCCTCCAGGGGCGGTTGGAGCTGGCGGACCCCTTCGGCAAGATCGTCCGCGCGGAAGGCGCGCCCGGGCTCACCCTCCTCGCCCAGGACGCGGTTCCGGCGAAGGAAGAGGCCGCGCGGCTCAGCGACGCCACTATCCGTCCGGTCGAAAAAGCGCTCTGGGACCTCGCCGACGCCCAGCGCTCGCGGGACGGCGTCCGCAGCGGCGTCTGCCTCAACGGCTACTGGCGGGTGATCCCCGTCGACGACTACAGCTACGCGCCGCCCGCCGGGGAGTGGGGGTACATGCGCGTCCCCGGCAGCTTCCGTTCGCCGCTCTACCAGATCTGGCGCGATAAAAACGGCAAGCTCGAAGCCGCCGACTGGCGGTGGAATAAAGAACAGCTCATCAAGTTCCGCGCCGGCTGGTACCAGCGGGTATTCGAAGTTCCCGCCGACCTGGCGAAAGGGGGGCGCGTCTACCTCAACTTCACCAACCTCAACGGCGACAACGGCCGCGTCTACCTGAACGGCAAGTTGATCGACGAATTCCGCCAGGATTTCAAAACCTTCACCGTGGTTCCGAACGCCCGCCGCCTGGAGGTGACGGAGTGGCTGGCGAAGGACGGCAAAAACCTCCTCTCCCTCTTCATCGACCGCCATTACACCGCCCTCTGGCAAGGGAAACCGAGCATCGGCGACCACGGCGAAATCGCACTCGGCGACGTCTGGCTGGAAAACGCGCCGTCGAACCTCTCCCTCAAAACCGCCGTCGCCCTGCCGTCGTTCCAGAAGAAAGAGGTGACGATGCGCGCCCGGCTTCAGAATCCAACGGGCGCGAAAGGCAAGGCCGCCATCCGTTTCGACTTCCGGCGCGGCGAGAAGACGGAGCAATCCTTTACCAAAGAAATCACCCTCGACGGCTCCCCGGAGCAAGTCGTGACCTTCACGGAGTCCTGGAAAAACCCGGTGCTCTGGAACGTCGAAGCCCCCGAGCTCTACCAAATGAGCGCCGTTCTCGTTCAGAATAAACAGGATATCGACACCTTCCCCGCCCAGAACTTCGGCTTCCGCGAGGCGTGGGTCGAAAACGGCGAATTCCGCCTGAACGGGCAGAAGCTGCGGCTCCGCATGTGGGCCAGCCCCGGTCTCAACCGCCTGCGCTACTACTACGGCAACCCGAAGGCCATCGGCCAATACGTCGCCCATATCAAGGAGATGAACTACGACACCGTGCGCTTCGACCCCTTCACCAAGAGCTCGCAGGTCGGCTGGGGCGATTACCTTGATGAAGCCAACCGGCAGGGGCTGTACAACCTCTTCCAGATGCCGCATTATGAGGATGAAGATCTGACGCTCTACACCGACGCGGTGACCGGCTTTCTCGAGCACTACGGCAACCACCCGACGATCCTGATGTGGTACACCGATTTCAACACCTGCGGCTACGCCTGGGGCCAGGACCCGGCCAAGCTGAACGACGCCGATTACCTCCCCGTCGCCAAAAAGCAGGCGCGCCAGCGGGCGGCCACGGCGGAGAAGGTGATGCGCGCGCTCGATCCCTCCCGCGAACTCTTCCAGCACGCCGGGGGGAACTCGGGCAAGATCTTCGGCTCGATGAACTACCAGGCCTTCGGCACCCCCTTGCAGGAGCAGGAGGATTGGCCGAAGCAGTGGTCGGCCAAGCACACCCAGCCCCTGATGGTGGTCGAGTCGGCCTTCCCTTACCCGATGCAGTTCTGGCACTTCGACGACGAGAAAAAAGGTTCGCTCGGCGCGGAGCACGCGGCGCGTTACTTCGGCGACGCGGCCTTCGCCCGCGAGGAGCGGCCGGTTCCGCACGCGAACCCCTGGTTCAATTCGCCCTACGCGAAGTGGAACGCCAATATTCTCGGCCTCTCGGCCCTGCACTACCGCAATGTGGTCCGGGCCTGGCGCGCCTACGACGTCTCCGCCCTCGGCGACTTCCCCGGCGAGCGCGACATGGTGCGCACCGCCCGTACCTACGACGATCACAACGTGGTCTACGAGGTGGATAATAACGTCAAAACCGCCGGATTGAAACCCGAGATTCCGGTCGGCTGGAGCGAAACCCAGAAGCACTTTCTGACCGACTATTCGCAGCCGGAGGGACTGCACGAGGTGATCCGCGCCGCTTTCGCCCCCCTTCTCGTCTACCTCGGCGGCATGCCGGAGGATTTCACCAATAAGGATCACGCCTTCTTCGCGGGCGAAACCTTCCGGAAAAGCGCGGTCGTGGTCAACGACCACACCACCCCGAAAACCGTGACCTGCCGCTGGGAGCTCGCCATAGCGGGGAAACCCGTTCAACAGGGCGAAATGACCGAAACCGCCGCGCCCGGCGCGATCCTCAAGCTGCCGATTGAACTCACGGCTCCGGAGGTCTATAAGCGCACCGATGCGGAGCTCCGCCTCGCCGTGCTGCATAACGGCGCACTGCTGGCGGAGGAGGCCTTCGCCCTGCAATTCTTCCCGAAGCGCACCGCCCCCGACTACCGCGACGTCTCCGCCGGGCTCTACGACCCCGAGGGGAAGACGGAGGCCATGCTGAAGCGGGCGGGCTTCCCCTTCCGAAAAGTATCTACTATGGAAGAGGTCAAGTCCTGCCGCCTGCTGATTATCGGCCAGAACGCCCTGAAGGGGGCCAACCCCGAATTCCTGAAAGAGGTCGAGACCTCGGGCCTGATCGAGAACGGCCTCAAAATCCTGATCTTCGAACAGCAGCCGTGCAACCTCGCGAACCTCGTTTTCGAGTCGCCGAGCTACCGCAACGCCTTTATCCGCCGCCCGGAGAGTCCCTATCTTGCGGGACTCGCGGAGGAAGATTTCAGCAACTGGCGCGGCAGCTCCGACACGGTTCCGGAATTCCTCCTCTCGGCGGAGAACAGCCCGCATTATCCGCGCTCGAAGTGGAAGTGCGGCAACGGCGGCATCGTCAGCGGCAACGTCATCCGCAAGCCCTCCTACGGCAACTTCCAGAGCATCGTCGATTGCGGCTTCAACCTGATGTCCGCATCGCTCCTGGAGCTGCGCAAGGGCCACGGGCTCATCCTCTTCTGCCAGCTCGACGTCACCAGCCGCTTCGGCGTCGACCCGGTCGCGACGAAATTGACGGACAACCTCCTTACCGTCATGGGCAACCGCTTCCGTCCCGTTGGACCGCAGCGCGCCGCCTACCTCGGCGACGACAAGAGCGAGGCGACCTTGAAGCGCATGGGCATGATCTATAACAGGATCAATGCAAACAGCCTGTGGCGGATTCAATCCCACCAGGTGCTGCTCCTGGGGGCCGACCCGGTTCCGGCGGAGAAGCGCGAGGAGCTGAAAAAGATTCTGGCGCGCAACCTCACCGTCGCGGCGCTCCCCGGCGCTCCCCTCGACCTCCTGCCCGGGGGGCTGGAACGCGGCGAAAAAATGCTCTTCCGCGCCTCGCCGCCGAAGAGCGACCCGGTGTTCGCGGGGATTCCGGCGGCGGACCTCTACTACCGCGAGGCGCGCAAGCTGCCGGTGCTCTCCGCCGCCCCCGATTGGGTGGTCGCCACCACCCCCGCCTTGTTCGCCAAGCTCGACCGGGCCACAACCGCCGCCATCGTGCTGAACCTCTCCCCTGACGCCATCGACGGACTCTGGAACCGGGAGAAAACCGCCCGCGTCTGGAGCGCCATCTTCTGCAATATGAACCTCGGGATGGGCAAGGATTTGCAGCTCTTCACGGCGGCGAAATCGCGCCACAACACCCTCCGCTTCCGCGTCGGCGAAGCCGTGCCGGAGAATTGCGGCATCCGCTTCGACCCGGAGAATAAGGGCAAAGTCGACGACCCCGCCGGCTTCACCCCGATCAAGCTCGGCCTCTCCTGGGAAGCGCAGGGCCACCAACAGGCGAATCCCCACCACCGCTACCCCGAAAATGCCCAGCCCAACCAGAAACGCCCCTACGACGGCTACGCCTGGTACCGCTGCACGGTGAAGATTCCGGAGTCGTGGCGCGGCCGCTCGCTCCGCCTCACCGGCGGTCCGATCGACGACTGCGACTGGACCTACTGGAACGGTACCAAAATCGGCGAAACCACCCTCGAAAACACGCCGAACAGCTACAGCGCCCAGCGGAATTATCCGATTCCGGAGAATCTGGTGAAGTTCGGCAGCGACAACACCCTGGTGATTCGGGTCTTCGACCGCTGGGGCGAAGGCGGCGTCACGGGAGCTCTCACCGTCATTGCAGAAGATGCGAAAGCCCCCGACGCCTGGTCGCCCTACATCGACGGCCTCGACTTCTACGACGGGGACGCGTTCCACAACTGGTAACTTAATTTTAAAAGAGCAATTTTTGAAATGCAAGTATCGCCCGGTACTTGCATTTCAGTGTATTCAGGGCTAGATTTCTGAAAATCACAGAAAGGGTTATATATGCTGGGTATTTTTTCCATGGCTCCGGTGCGCTTCCCGGAAGGGTTTCTCTGGGGGTCGGCGACGGCGGGGCACCAGATCGAGGGCGACAATATTCACAGCCAGCACTACCACTGGGAGGTCAAGGATAAATTCCCCGAACCCTCCGGCAAGGCGTGCGATTTCTGGAACCGCTGGCAGAGCGACTTCGCCCTCGTCAGCGAACTGGGCCATCAGGCCTTCCGGCTGTCGGTCGAATGGTCGCGCATCGAGCCGGAAGAGGGACGGCGCGACCGCGAAGCCCTGGACCGCTACCTCGCCATGCTCGAAGACCTGAAGCGACGCAACCTCAAGGTCTACCTGACGCTCCACCATTTCACCCATCCGCAGTGGTTCGAGGCGAAGGGGGGCTTCCGCAAGCGGGAGAACGTCGGCGACTTCATCCGCCACCTGGAATATCTGGTTCCCCTCATCGCCCCCTACGTCGATTACTGGAACATCATCAATGAGTTCAACAACGGCGACTCGCTCGAAGGCTACGAGCAGAAGGCGAACTTCCTCGCCGCCCACGCCGGGGGAGCCGCGGTAATCCGCGCCCACTCCAAAGCGCCCGTCAGCACCGCGCACGCGCTGGGCGAGTGGCAGCCGGAGAATCCCCGCGACGAATTCGACGTCACCCGCACCCGCATCCGCGACTGGGTCGGCAACGGCTTCTTCTTCCACGGAATCCGGACCGGCGAAGTGCTCTTCCCCTACCGCGACGCCGAAACCATTCCGGACCTCAAGGGCTCCTGTGACTTCTGGTCGCTCAACTACTATACCCGCCACTTCGTCAGCGCCCGCAACGGGAACGGCAACGCCCTCCACTCCCGCCACGACTGCAACCGGATCCGTCCGATCGACCGGAAATTCTACCTCGAGGAGTTCTACCCCGAGGGGCTAGTCGACCGGCTGGGGGGCCTGCATGACTTGCCGGTCCACATCACCGAGAACGGCTTCTGCTGCGACGACGACCGGCTGCGCATCCTCTACCTCGCCCGCCACTTCCAGGCGCTGAACGAAGCGATCCGCCGCGGCTGCCGGGTCGAAGCGTACCTCTACTGGTCGTTTATGGACAACTACGAATGGACGAGCTTCGTGCCGCGCTTCGGCATGGTCGAAGTGGACTTCAAGACCTTCGAACGCAAGCCGAAGCCGACGGCCCACTTCTTCCGCGAAGTGATCCGGAATAACGGCTTCGACCGCGAACTGGTGCTGAAGTACCTCCCCGAATTTCGGGATTGGAAAATCTACCAGTAATACGAATTCGTATAACTCAGTACCAGAGTTTGATGTTGCGGAAGCGGAAGGCGATCTTATCCGCGGTCGTCCCCAGGCCGATGCGGAGAAGGTCGTAGGGTTGCGCCTTGCCGTCCACCGGAATCAGGTAGTGCTTCCATTCAGCTTGCGACGCAAGCTGGTACGACTCGTAGGGTTTGCCGGTGAAGGAGAGCATCAAGAGCGAATAAAGCACCGGCGTCTTCGAGTCTTCAAGGCGGAAGTCGAAGGAGACGGCGAGGAGATTGCCCTTCTTCTCCTCCGGCCGGAAGCGGAATTCGGGGAAGGACCACTTCCCCTGCGCTTTATTCGCAAAGTCGGTGACGACCACGATCGCCTGTTCCGCCTCGTCGAAACGGAAGCTCTGTTTGCCGCTGGAATTCTGATGCCAGCGCTTCGGGTTCATGAAGTCGCGCGTCTCCGAAGTCAGCCGGGTGTAATCGATGACGGGCAACCGGGTCGCCGACAGGGGGTCCGCCGCGTCGCCGATGCGGAAGCTGAAGCGGCTGCCGCCCTGGTTGGCGAGGACGACGGCGAACTTCGTTTCGCTGCGGGGGGCGAGCTCCAACGATTCCGGCAGCGGCTGCGCGAGGCGGACGCCCTCGGGGAGTGCCACCGCCGGACGGGTAACCCGCTTCTCGTCCGACAGGTTGGCGACGATGAAGTGGAATTTGCCCCCCTCGGGGAAGCGGTAGCCGGCGACGTTGTTCCAGCCGTCGGGGTCCTGAAGGAAATCATAGCGGTAGACGAGCGGCGTCGAGCGGCGCGGCACCGGCTGGTAACTCTTCGCCGCCTTCAAGAGGCGCATGGCTTCGGTATCGACGTTCAAGAGGGCGGAATCCAGCTTCGCCGCCGGGAACACCCAGTAGGCCATGCCGCCCAGGAATTTTAAAGCGCCCTTCTCCGGGCGGAGCTCCGAACCGTCGATGCCGTACCCCCTCCCCTCCGGGAAACCGGCGAGGGAGACCGTACGCGAAGCCGTGCCCTCCTTCCCGGCGTAGAAGACGGCGACGGCGGAGTCCCGATCCGCGAAGACGCGGGTGGGCTGGAGCCCCGCGGGATTCGCCTTCCAGTCGCCCCGGTACTCGCGGTTGGCGAGAAGGTCCGCGACGAAGGCGTAGGCATTCATCGAACGGAGCGGCGTCCCGTAGTAGTCGAGCATGCCGAAATTATCGTCGTTCTCCTGAAAGAACTGCATGACGAAGGGGAAGTAACGGGCGATGCCGCAAGCCTTTGACTCGACCGCCTTCATGGTGATCCAGAGGGCGCTGATCATATCCTCGCCGGACTGGGGGTGAAGGTTGTCGAGCGGTCCCGAGTGGGCGTTTTTCAGGGCGACCTTGAGACCGCGCTTCCACGGCTTGCCGGTTTCGGTGATCCAGAGCGGCAGCCGGCCTTTCGGATCGTTCGCCATGCTGTCCCGGAATTCCGCCGTCAGGGAGACGATCCGCTCCGGGGCGGCGTAGGTGTGGAAGGCGAAAGCGTCGATGAAGTCGAGCATTCCGCCCGCGATGCTGTCCCGCTCCGAGACCGTTGGGCTCTGGGAGAAGGCGGCGCCGATCAGGGCGAGGTCACGGCCGCGCGCCGCCCAGGCGGCGGTCTTGAGGGCGGGCAGGCTCGCCTCGGCGGGAATGGCGGCGTTGTCGTATTCATTGAGGGGCTGGACCCCCTCCAGACCAACTTTCCGGCTCTCCAGCATCCGGGCCAGTGCGGCGTTGAATTGCGGCAGATTGCCGGGAACGGTGCGCCGGCCGGGCTTCGAAAGGTTGCCGCGCCTGACGGGAATGCCGCCCATCCACTCCGGGAAGTCGTTGAAGGTGAAGATCGAACGCACTCCCTTCGCCCCGGCTTCATGGTAGAAGCGGTCGAAGCCGACGTCGTAGCGCCCCTCGGCCGGGTTCAGCTTGCCGAAGTTGGTCCAGTCGCGGTTGTGCCGGATGCCGTGGCGGAGCAATAGATCGAGGCAGTTTTTCTGCACATCGGCGGAGCGGGTTTCGAGCAGCGCTTCGATGGCGAAGAAGGAATCAACCTCCCCCTTGAAGGCGGGGAGGACGGAGACGCCGAACACCTGACCCAAGTCCGGGAAGCGGAGCTCGTAGAATCCGGCGGGCAGCGTCAGTTCGACTTCGAGCCTGCGGCTTTTGACCGAAGCTTTGCCGGAGCGCCCGGTCTCCTCCCCGGCGAAACCGGTGAGCTGCCAGTCGTATTCCCCGCCGTCGGGCAGGGCTTCGGTGGTGAAACAAAAGGTGTGCTTGACGCCGGGGTCGGCTTCGAAGGAGGCCGGAGCGCCCACCGGGGTCAGGCTGTGCCGTTCCGCCGCCGAGAGACAGCCGAAGGCGACGAGGAGGCAGAGTAGCGTTCTTTTCATCATGATTCCTTTCAATAGGTTTTCCGGATGCCGCCTTCGATGAGGATGGTGAAGCCCTTCGCCCGCAGATCGGCGGAACCGGGATTATCCACGTGCCCGTCGGCGTACGCCATCACCCCGCGCCCGGCATGATGGAGGCTGGCATTGTAGAAACTGCTGTGCGCCACGGAGTAGGACCAGACTCCTTTTCCCACATCGGCCGCCGTGGAGGTGACCGTCGCATCCCGCCAGACGTCTGAGAGGAGGTGGAGCCGGCTGTGGTTTCGCATGACTTTGGTGGTGTACATCACCATGTATATCGTTCCGTTATTGATGCAGGGGGTGAAAAAGCGTCCGAATATGTCCGCCCGCGAGGGTGTTTCGCTATTCAGCAGGTAGTCGGTTTTCTGTGTGTGGTTGAAGACGCCGTACGTGTAATTGGCGTCCCAGACGGGCTTTTTCTGAAGCGGACACTCGGTGACGCTCCTCGGCAGATAGCGCTCCCGTACGAGCGGCGACGACCAGGCACTGGCGTTGCTCCAGACGTTCATGTAGCCATTGTAATCATTGCCGTACAGCATAAATGCGGACATGACCTGCTTCTGCTGCGAGGTGCAATTGCTGCGCCGGGAAATTTCCCGTGCTCTGTTCAATGCCGGGAGCAGCATGGCCGCCAGAATGGCGATGATGGCGATCACGACGAGGAGTTCGATCAGCGTGAAAATTCTTCTTTCGTTCTTCATTTGGTTTCCTCCTTTCGGTTTCGGATAGCGCGTTTCAGGTGTTCGCAGTTGATAACCTTCTCCAGTAAGTCGTTTTCCACGTAAAGGTAATGGTTGCTGGCCTCGAAGCCGATCCGCGAGTCGCGGCGCATTACAGCCCAAAGGCGTTTGGCGAGATCGATCTCGGCGTCGAGAAGGTCCGGCCGGGCGGTGCGCACGAAGGCGATCTGGTGATACGTACTGCGGAAGTGGCAGTAGACCGCTTCGGCCACGGTATACAGCTCGCCAACTTGTTCGGAATCGGCTTCGCGGAGAATCCGCAGCCCCTCCCCCCAGCCTTCGGAAAGTTCGCGAAAGGCTCTTTCAAACACCTCCACCGGGTAATCGCCACGCCAGCTCTCGAGGTCGTCCCAGGGGAAGCCGATCATGGTCGCCACCCGCCTCGTGGGTTCGGCCCACAACAGGTTCATGGGGCCGAAGTTCTGCGGCGCGTAATAGAGCTGGCCGAAGCCGTCGAGCGGAAAGAGCTCGAAGGCGCGGGCGAAGCACTCCCAGGCTTGCAGCACTTTCGGAGCAGCTTCGCCGAATTTACGGAGCGCCAATTCCTCCTTTGCCGCGGTAAGGAGCTCCAGGTTGCCGCCGGGGTAGCCGCCCAAGGTCCAGCTCAAAAGAAAATCGTTGACGCCCGCCGCTTTCAGGTTTTGTCGATGGCGCTCGATCAGGCCCGGGACCGGAATATACGGCACCGCCGCCAGCTCCCAGGAGCTGTTGAATTGCACCTTGGCGGCGACGGAAAGGCCGCGCTGCCGCGCCTCGCGCCAGAGGCGTTCGGCGACGGGGCCGGGGCCGACTTTGGAGATGGAGTAATCCTGAACCTCGCCTGGGATGCCGAAGCAATCGGTCGCCAACCGGTTCTCGCTGACGCACATCAAGGTCACTTCGGGGGGAAGCTGCCGGACGACGTCGGGGGCCCACTCGGGGTCCCACGCCCAGCTCCAGGCCAGCATCCGGGCCCGGCTGCCGGAGCGGCGGAGGGCGGCGGCCATGACTTGGTTGACCTCCGCCACGATCTCCGCCGGGGGGCGTTCGGCGCAGCGCGGGCAGAGATGCCCCCGCCGGCGCGAATGGCAGTGGGTCAGGTTTTCCGACATGGTGATGGTAAAGAGCCCGCCCAGCCCGGGGACTTCGCGGAAGAGGCGTTCCACCCCCTCCCCCAACGCCTCCAATACCGGTTTGTGGCTGGTGCAGAGGGCGAAGAAATTCTCGTCGGCGACATCGGGGACGCCGCGCCACTCCGGGTATTCCTCGAAAAAGCTCGCGGGCAGGTTGCGCGGTTCATTCATATAGAGGAAAACGGCGATGCCGTACCGGGCAGCGCGGTCGATCAGCTTCGTCAGATTCTCCTGCCGGGCCTGCCAACCGGCGGAACCGGGGAACCCCTCCCCCAGCCACGGAACCAGCGTATAGAGCGTCCCTTGCAGCCAGACGGCGTTGACTCCGGCCGCCGCGTAATCGGCCAGCAGCCCCTCGGGATAGGGGTCGGAGCTTTCATTGAGCAACGGGTCCCCGTAGGTCGCCGAATAGGAGTAGATCATCTTCAAACCGGAGTCTCCGCCGTCGGGACGCGGAGCGGCGTTCCGCCCGTAGCGCTCGAGGAAGGCGAAGGGCGGGTCGGAAACCGCCGGGGAGTCCCCGAAATGACGCTCCACCACTTGCCGCAGCTCCGCCGTGGCGGCGATCTCTTCCAAAGTCGGGGAGTGGTAATAAACCGCTTCGCAGGACGGTTTCAGGTCACCCATCTTGTGCCACATGAAATCGTCTTCTTTAAGGACGAAGGCCAGCCGCTCGGCGCTCCAGTCGAGCAGGGTCAGCAATTGTTCATAGGGCAGAAGGTCCCAGTTGCGCCGGATGACGGTGAGGAAGCCGCGCTCGGCCCATTTCGCCAGATTCCCGTCGTCGCGAACCAACCCCATGGCGGTGGCCGCCGCTTCGATTTCAGGGGGAGTGGCGCGCAAGGTCAGCGCAATGCGCTCAACCGGAACCAGGTTCCAGTTGCGCCAGACCACCGCCTGCCAACGGGTAGGGAAGTGCGGATATTCCAGCCCTCGCGGGGCGCTTCCGGTCGGCAGGTCTTTACTATTCATCTTATGATTCCCTGTATTCGGTGATGATTTCAACCGCAAGTTCCGTCCCCGGTGCGAGTTCAGCAGGACAGCCCCCGGCTGCCTCGATCTCCATGAAGCCATTGGGGTCGCTGTAGATGCTGAACCGGGTCTGCCGGTCGGCGGGGGCGGCGTCTGGCGGCGCGTCGGCAATGTCGATCCCGGCCCATATGGATGACGCGCTGCGGCGAACCGTCAGGCCGGGGCGGCGGAATTCGATCCACGGAGTCACCGGGCCGATGCCGATCTGCCGCCGCTGAGGCGAATCGGTGCGGAAGTGCGTCAAGCCGTCAAGGACGGGGCAGGCCTCGCCCGGTTCGTAGAGATCCCAGTATTGACCGGCGGGGAACACCGCTTCGTCCCCCGGACCGCAATCGAATTGGCAGAGCGACCAGGGCGCCAATAGCACTTCAAGCGTCTTCGGGCCGAGATAGCGGATCGACTCGGTCACCTTCACAGTCAAGCCCCCCTCCACGGTGATATCCCGCCTGAAAACCGTCGGGATGCCGACACCTTGCGCGTTGATGAGATCGACTTCCGCCTCGATGACCGCCCGGTTCGGCGCTTCCTCAATCACCTGAAAGCGCGCGCCGGTGAGACCGGGCGGAACCCTCCAGGAGCCGGTGGCGTAGTGATAGCCCATCCGGGTGCCTTCGGGGGCGGGCCAGAGCCCGTCGCCGCCCGGATTGAGGTAGCCCGCCCGAGTGCTGATCCCGGCGATGGCGGCGGGGTTGACCCGGTTCAGCACCCGACCGTTCAGCACGGCATAGAGGCGGCCTTCGAGGTCGAGCCCGGCGATGACGCCGCACTCCGCGTCACCGACCAAATGACAGCGTTTGCCGCTTTCTTTGAAGAGTTTCAGAAGTTTATTGCCGGTCATCGGCCACCTCCCCGGCGGTCTTGAAGTCGCCGCCGCGCAATTTGAGTTCCCGGATCAGGGTTTCCAGCTCCCGGCAGGCGAAGTCGCCGCAGTTTTTGGTAATGAAGGGGAGCGGCGTCACGCTCGCTTCGCCGTAGTCGATCGCCCCCTGCGGCATTGGGTGGAACTCCCACGGGTGAAAGTAGAAGGCGAGCACCGGGCGGTGGCCCCGGCGATCCACGTAATCGATGAAGCCGTTGGCTTTGTGCAGCAGCGCCGCCGCCGACTCGGTCCGGAAGAGCGGCCACTGGTCGCGGTCGCGCTGGTACGGGTCGCGGCTCTCCATATCGAGATCGCAGAAGTTGGGAATCTCGACCAACTTCAATTCACCCGGCTCGGTCCAATCCGTTGCCGCCGGGTGATAGGGGGTGAAACGCTGTTGGTAGAAGTACAAGGGGAGCGACACGTCGGCCCGGTACCCCAGCTTCTCCAAGACATTGACCACCCGGGTGCTCCCCCAGAGCCGGGGGCAGCGGAAGCTTCGCGGCCGCACGCCGGAAACTTCCTCCACGATCCGCGTCGCCTCCCTGATCCGCCCCTCCACCTCCCAGGGAAAGACCGGCCAGTTGTTGGGCAAGGGGAAGAGGGGGTCGCCGAGGGTCTCGTGCACCAGGCCGTGACAGCCGGTTTCGTGCCCGGCGGCATGGACGTCCTTCACGATTGCGGGGTGGTTCTCCGCCGCGTGCCCCGTCCAGAAGAAGGTGCTCCGGACCTGTTGGCGCGCCATGATGTCGAGGAGGCGCGGCGTTCCGTACCGGACGCCCTCATAGCGGTCGGTGAAGGAACCGATATCCGTCTCCATATCAAAACCGAGAATGACGTCGAATGCCTTGTTCATGGTTACTCCGCCGTGTGAATCTTATCCATCATGGGGCTGAAGGGGACCGCGCCCCCTTCCGTAATCTCATAGCCGGTCTCGATGCGCACCCCGTGGAACTCCGGGTGGCCGAAGAAACTCACGTCCACGCAGACGGTCATGCCCGGAACCAGCACGTCGCCGCTGCCGGGGCCGAAGAAGGGCGACTCCGCCTCATGAAGCCCGATGGTGTGGGCGAAGGGGCAGACGAGATAGCGGTCAAAATCGTGTTTCTTGAAGTAGGCGCGGGCGGGCGCGTCGATTTCGCGGCCGGTTTTGCCGACCACCAGCTGCTCTTTGGTCAGGCGGAAGGCTTCGCGCAGATGCTTGATGCACTCTTTCTGGCGGGGCGTATATTCGCCGCCGACCGGGAGGGCGTCACCCATCACCCCCGCGTAGCCGTTGACCTTGGGCGCGAGGCCGATCATCACCATTTCGCCGGATTGAACCTGTTTGGAGCTCGCGGTCGGCACCACGGCATTGGCGCGCGCGCCGCTGCCGACGATGGCGCTGAAGCCGAAGCCGCTGGCCCCGCGGCTGCGGGCGGCGTATTCACCGGCGGCGGCGATTTCGATCTCGGAGACGCCGGGGGCGATCTTGGCCTTCATCGCTTCGTAGCAGCGGTCGGCCAGCCCGAAGGCGGTCCGGATCTGAGCGATCTCCCAGGGGGATTTGTGGTAGCGCAGCCGAACGTAATCGGCGGTGATATCCGCCATCTTGACGCCCGCGAAGCCCTGGGCGATCCCGGTATAGCAGCCGGTCGGCATCCGTTCGGCCCCGACGAGGCCGATGGCTTTGACCTTGCCGAGGGTTTTGTTGAGCTCGGCGAAGAGCCGCGGGAAGTCGATGATCGAGGCATTCGGGTACTCTTCATCCGGAACCATGAAGACGGGGAAGTTGCGGGTTTCGGTGATGGCGCTGTCCTGTTTGGCGAAGGGCTCGCTTTCGGGTCCGCCGAGCAGCATCGGCGTCCCCTCGCGGGGAATCAGCACCGCGCCGCTTTCGAATTGCGGACACCAGCCGGTCAGATACCAGCCGTTGCCGATATTGAACTCATCGTAATAGACCAACGCGAGGTCCAGGTTCTTCGCCGCCAACAACGCGCGGACTTTGGCAAGACGCGCTTCGCTTTCCGTCTGAATCAGATAGCCCATGATTGAATTCCTTTGTTAACGCCTAACAGCTCAATCAGTCCGCAGAACATCGGCGGCCGGATCTTCAACAGGTACTTTCCCGCACTTCGAGTCGCGGCAGGAGTTGGATGCGATAGGAGTGGCCGCGGTCCGGCTTCGCTTCGAGCATGTGCTCGACCGCCATTTTCCCCAGCTCCTCATAGTCGAGCAGAATGGTGGTGAGGCGCGGATACAGCAGCTTCCCGACCGGCAGGCCGTCGCAGCCGCAGACCGCGATATCGTGCGGAATCCGTTTGCCCCGCTCGAGCAAAGCCCGGTAGACGCCCGCCGCCATTTCATCGTTGGTGAACACCGCGTCGAAATCCAAGCCCGACTCCAGCGCCTGTGCAATGACCTTGCAGGCGGAGTCGGCGGTGAAATCGGCGTGCAGAACGAGTTCGGGGTCGAACGGCTGCTTCAGAATGGCGAGCGCGTCCTGATACCCCCGCTCGAGGTCGCGGGTGAAGAAATGCTCCGGCACGCCGCCCAGGAGGAGGATCCGGCGGCGTCCGGCGGCGAACAGATGATTGACGGCGATCCGGGCGGCCTCGACGTTGTCGAAGGCGAAGGTGCTGTGCCGCAACGGCGAAATCCCCGGGGTATCGAGCAGCAGCGCCTCCGGAACGGCTTCCAAGAGCGCGGCGAACTGCTCCGGAATGAAACTGCCGACCAGCATCGCCCCCGCCGCCTCCGAAGAGCGGAGGTTCTCCAGCAAGGTCACGAACTGCCGGTAATCGCCGTTGCAGGTCCGGACGACGCACTGCATCCCCGACTGCGCCAGGCGCTGCTCGATGGAGACGAGAAGCTGCGAATGAAAAACCGCCATGCTGCGCCCGATGGTTCCGGCGATCAATTCGACTTTGCCGCCCCGTTCGGCGAAGCTGGCGGGACGCCCCATGCGCGGGGCCCGAATGTAGCCGAGCCGCTCCGCCGCGGTCACAATCTGCCGCCGGGTCTCCTCGCGGACCTTGACGTCGTTGCGCAACGCCCGGCTCACGGTCATCACGCTGACGCCGCATTCCGCGGCAATCGAAGAGAAAGTCTGTTTCGATGTGGTCTTCATATTATATAGTATAGCAAAAAAAATGTTAAAGTCAACATTCAAAACAAAAAAATCCGACTTTTATTCGCGGCAATTACCGAATTCAATAGTTGTGCGGGCTTCGCGGCGCACCATTTTTGTGATATTTTTCAGCAACTGCATTGACAGCACACTTGTTTTAGCGAAAATTGTTATAGATCAGGCTGTTAAATAATTTGCACCGAGTGCCGAATGCAATTGACACCGTGGAAGTTGGGCGGGGCAGAAACGTGAAATATGCAAGCTGATTAGCCGCCGGAACAAGAGCAGCCGATATCGGCACAAATGATCAGGGGTTGCCTGATAGACCCATGTCGCGATTCGACTTTTTTTTCCCCTTTTTGCGAAAAAAATAGACTTGCCTATTGACAATCCACATCTCTTGTGGTATAATTTAACAGAACAAGTGAAGCGCTTCACCAAAAAAAACGATTGAAACAAGATTATGTCGATCACGCTGAAAGATATCGCCAGTGACGCGGGCGTCGGGATGAGTACGGTCTCTTATGTACTCACCGGTTCCGGCGTCAACAAGGTGGGGAAGGAGACGCGGAAGCGAATTCTCGCTTCCGCCGAGAAACTCGGTTATCTACCCAACATCGGCGCGCGCGGCCTGAGTTGCGGACGAACTTTCATGATCGGCGTATTGCTCGAAGAACAGGAGTTCGCCAGCTCTTTCTACCCCGATATTCTCCAGGGGCTGGAGCATGTCCTGAATCAGCGCAATTACGGTCTTCTCCTCGCTTCCTACAGCAGCGCGGAGGAATTGAAAGCCAAGTGCTTCTATCTGCTGCAAAGGCGCGTGGACGGGGTGGCGGCGTTTCCCGGCGCCTGGCTCGACGATCTCTCCCCGATGCAGCCGCTGCTGGAGAAACAGATTCCAATGGTCACAATGACCCGCTCCTTCCCCGGAATTCCGTCGATCGGAATCGAACCCTTTGTCATTGGGGAGACGGCGGCGCGCTATCTCGTGGAACTGGGGCATCGGAATATCGCTTACGCCGGGCCGGAAAGCTCCCCGAGACGGACCGGCATCCTCTCCGTCCTCGGGAAAGAGACCTGTCCGACCTTCGGCAAATTGGCCAGCTATGATTTTGAACTGGGCATCACCCTCTTCGACTGGATTCGCAGCCTCGCGGAGCGTCCGACCGCGGTTGTCGTGGAAAGCGATATCGCGGCGGTGGCGCTGATCCGTACCGCCTGCGCTTCCGGCTGGAAGCTGCCGCGCGACCTCTCGGTGGTTGGAATCGACGGGCTCGATTTCGGGAAAATCTCCCTCCCCGCCCTGACTTCGGTGGGGCAGCCGACTTTCGAGCGGGGCGAAAAAACGGCGGAGCTCCTGTTCGAACTGATCGACGGCAGGAAGGTGGATAATTTTTTCTTTCAACCACGCATGATCGTTCGCGAATCCTGTTGCAGCCTTGAATGAACTTTTTTTTGCAAGCAAAGTGAAGCGCTTCACTGAGGTGATTTGATTCCGCTACCCGAAATCCGGAAAAAATATAATGCTGATTCGCTTTCAAACATAGACGGAGGCCATGATGATTGTGCGTAATTGGATGGGGCGGGCACTTGCCCCGCTATTAGAAATACCGGGGCAAGTGCCCGGCACAGCCAAGTGCGTACAAGCGCATGGCATTGCGTCTATGTTTGAAAGCGAATCGGTATAAGGAGGAAGGAATGATGAAGCACCCGAAAAGGAAATCCTGTTTCACGCTTATCGAACTCTTAGTGAATACTTGTTGCTATGTGTGCGATTCTATATGATTTAATATATCATGTTTTGGGTAGTCATTCAAATCATGGATGCGAAAAACCGGCTTTATTCTCGATTCATTCGAAGATAAAGCCGGTTTTGTTTTTTTCGTAAATATACAAGAGCCTCTACAAATATACAAAAACACAAAGAGCTGCAATTAAAAGAATAATGATTATTTCGACAATAAAAGCAACAAGCATATCTTCAGAGGATTTGTCTCTTTTATTTTTTTGAATATATTTGTAATAATTTGGTACCTGGATTCTTTCTTTTATTGGTGAAGAAAACATTATGAGGGTTCTAACAAGAAAGATAAGAACAAAAAAAAGTGCCGAGTAGCCGAATGCTTTGACATTATCATAATATCCTATGGTTTTTTTATTTAACACAAAATTATAAATAACCATACTCCAATAACAAAAGAATATCACCGTTGCACTGTCGACAGATATTTCACCAATAAATTTGATTCGATCACGTACCGAAATCGAATGGATTATTAAATTTCTCGAAGATATATAATTTATCCATTGATATATGAGTAAAAGAATAAAAATAATCAACACATTATTTCTTTGAAGAATATTAAAATATAGAATATAGCAAAGAAAAATTATGAAATCAAAATTTAAATATATTGAAAATACATTGTTTAATCTTTCAAGTCGACGATATGACTCGTTTTTCCTATATCTACGGAGAAGAAGAAGTCCGCTGCAAAAAAGAGCAAATGATACAGGAAACCAATAAAAAAGTCTAATATTCTCTTCTAATGTATTGGTTGCATAAACAGCAAGTGCAATAATAAAATAGATTAAATTATAAATCAATATAAAAGTTCTTGTGAATATAGGGAATGGAGGAAGATGCTCTGATATAATTTTCATTACTTTCATAGAAAATGGCACCATATATTGCAACTCTTTGTCGGAATGAAATACATCGTTTCACAAACCTAAATCTTAACGCTAAGAGTATACTGCGTAAAAACTTAAAAAT
>JAVBRV010000366.1:0-8584 GCA_031547585.1 Victivallaceae bacterium | reverse complement strand
TGCGGCAGCAAACGAGCGAAGGCACAAGAGTGCCGAAGCCGAACGTAGTCGAGCGAAGGCCTCGCCGTCTGAGAGTCGCTGCGCAGCAGCGAAAGTAAGATCGCGAAAGCGATCGCTACGATCCGGAATCGGGGTCGCCCTTAAGTTACGCGTCTCTGCCCACGGGCGGGGGTGGGTTTGGGCGGGGAGTTAGGCCCCGCCCAACTCCCATAACGACAATACGTATATCGCGTTGGGAACCCGGCTGACGCCGGAAGTGAAAGTGAAAAGTTTATATGAGACACGGGGCCAACATAAAAAGCAAGGAGACGACGCCATGAAAAAATTTACGCTGATCGAACTCCTGGTTGTAATCGCCATCATCGCGATTCTGGCGGCGATTTTGCTGCCGGCGCTGACCAAGGCGCGGGAGACGGCACAGCAGTCGAAGTGCGCCGCGAGCATGAAACAGCTGGCGACGGGGGGCGCGATGTATGCGACGGCCTATCGCGGCATCATGCCGCCCTTCCGGGTGCCGGTGGGGTCGTATCGCTTCTGGTACGAAAACAGTGAATTTCTGGGGGCGGTGGGGGTACGTTATTACGTGAGTTCCGGTTGGGCATATACCTCCAGCTGGAGCACCGATTTTCTCTGTCCGAAAGCACCGGAGAGACGTTATGTGGATATCGAACACCGCACGAATTTCAAACAAGCGCAATACGTCTGGGGCATGAGTTATTGGAGCACCACCTACATCGGCACCTCCGCCACGCCCAACTCCTGGGATGAAGACCAGGTTACCTATCTCGCAAAGGTGCGGCGGCCGTCGACGCGGGTGCTGTTCAACGAAACCACCTACAACGGCCGGGCGACCAACCAGAACCGTGATCCCGCCGGAGCGGAGGGGTATTGGAACAAAGGCGAATACCCCACGCTATATACTGTCATCACCGCTTACCGCCACGGGGGCGGCCAGTCGACCAATCTCATCTTTCACGACGGTCACTACCAGAAAAGCGGCTGGCGGCAGGTGATGGCGCTGCCGAGCAACGCTTATTCGCCCTACGGCCTTTGACATTTGCGCCGGGAGGTGCTATGGTAAATTGTTTCACCCTATTTCAGGAGATTTACCATGATGATTCGTTCCGTTTCCTTCGCCGCCGCGGCGTTGGCCGCCCTTTCGCTGGCGGCCGATGTCAAACTGCCGCCGCTTTTCAGTAACAACGCCGTTCTTTTGCGGTCGGCGGATACGCCGGTTTTCGGCTCCGCCGCTCCGGGCGAGACGGTGACGGTTTCGCTGGCCGGGGTCAAAGGCGAAACCCAGGCCGACAACGGCGGCAAGTGGCAGATCCGCCTCGATCTTACCAAGGTCGGCGCGGGTCCCTTTGAACTCGCGGTCGAGGGGAAGAACAAACTGAGCGTCAAAAATATTCTGGTCGGCGAAGTCTGGCTCTGCAGCGGCCAATCGAATATGGATTTCCGGGCGCGCGGCGTGATCCGGGGCAAGGAAGAGATGGATGCCTCGGCGAATCCGCTGCTCCGTTGCTTTATCGTGACTAAGAAAACCCGCCCGACGCCGCTCGCGGAGGGCGGCGGCCAGTGGATGATCGCCGCTCCTGAAAATACCGGCCGCTTCACCGCCGTCGGTTACTTTTTCGGACGCGAACTCCAGAAAGTCCTGCAGGTTCCGGTCGGCCTCATCGACTGCGCCTGGGGCGGCACCCCCATCGAAGGCTGGACCGGCCGCGAAGGAATCAATAAATTCCCCGCCCAGAAAAAGAACGCCGACGCGATGGACGAAAAGGCCGATACCTACGATGCGCGCCTCAACAGCTACCTCGAAGAGTACGGCGTCTGGCAGAAGAAGTTCCAGCGCAGCGAAAGCGATCTCCCCGATGTGAAGGACGCGGAGTGGAAGAAATGCAAGCTCCCCGGCCGCATTCCCGGCAACGGCGGCATCACCTTCCTCCGCCGGACGGTCGACATCCCCGCCAACCTCGCCGGGAAGAATATCGTCCTCTCCACCGGCCGCTTCAACACCGGCTGCCAGATTCTCTGGGATGGCCGGAATGTCGGCGAGCTCACCCTCACCACCGCCCTCAATAACGAACGCAACCGTTTCACCATTCCCGCCGCCGTAGTAACGGCCGGGAAGCATGAGCTGTCGATCCGCCTCTTCTCGGCCCTGCCGGACGCCAGTCTCTCCGGCAGCGGCGGCATCCAGATTCAGAACGGCCCCAACCTGGGCGGCGAGTGGGAATACTCCATCCCCGCCGCGTTCCCCGCCCTCTCCGCCGAAGCGAAGAAAGCCATGCCCGCGGCGTTCGGACCCCGCCCGATTCCCTCCCGCCTCCCCGTCCAGCTCTTCAACGGCATGGTCAACCCCCTCGTCCCCTACGGCCTCTCCGGCGTGATCTGGTACCAGGGCGAAAGCAATGCCGGACGGCCCCAGCTCTACGCCGAAGCCACCCGCGCCCTGGTCGAAGACTGGCGCGGCCGCTTCGGACGCGAACTGCCCTTCTACTGGTGCCAGCTCGCCAACTTCCAGGGCAAAACCACCGATCCCGCCGGCGGCGGCTGGGCCGCTCTCCGCGACGCGCAGACCAAGGCCCTCTCCATCCCCAAAACCGGCCAGGCGATCCTGATCGATCTCGGTGAAGCCGGCGACATCCACCCCCTCAACAAGCAGGAGGTCGGGCGCCGCCTCGCCCTCGTCGCCCTCGCCAAAGATTACGGGAAGAACATCCCCTTCTCCGGTCCCGTCTGCAAGGGGCAGAAGATCGAGGGCAAAGAGATCCGCCTCTCCTTCGATTTCCTCGAAGGCGGCCTGGTCGCCAAGCCCCTCCCCGCGACCTACGACGTCGAGCTCGTCAAAAAACGGACCGCCCCCCTCGTCCGCAACTCCCCCGACAGCGAACTCGAAGGCTTCGCCGTCGCCGGAGCCGACGGGAAGTGGTTCTGGGCCAACGCCAAAATCGACGGCGACACCGTCGTCGTCCAGTCCGACAAGGTGGCGAACCCCACCCGGGTCCGCTATGCCTGGAGCAGCAATCCCACCTGCAACCTCTACAATAAGGCCGGACTCCCCGCCGTTCCCTTCCAGACAGGAGAGTAACCTGAAAGAAGAAGAGCCGGCATCAGCCGGCTTTTTCTTGTGTGCGAGCAATGTTTTTCGCGGGGTGGCGAGAGGCGAGTGTACTGTGACGCGCGGCTCCTAGGGACGATAGGGACAATAGGGACTTTAGGGACCGCGAGGGAGACAAGGTTCAGAGCGGTCAGTCTCTAAAGTCTCTAAAGTCTCTAAAGTTTCTAAAGTCTATCGAGGAGGAAGACACCATGATTTTACGTTTATCGGCCTTGATTCTCGCTATCGTACTCGCCGGATGCTGCGCGGCTCCTTCCACGGGGGTGTACTACAACGGCAAAATTTATACCGCCGACCAGGCGAATCCGTCGGCGACCGCCTTTGTGGTGAAGGACGGCAACTTCGTCTATGTCGGCGACGACCGGGGGGCGCTGGCCTACGGTCCCGGCGTCGACCTCGACGGGAAGCGGGTGGTTCCGGGGATGATCGATTCGCATTGTCACCCCGTCATGACCGCGGCGCTGGCCTCGCTCGACCCCATTATGCTGGACGGCAAGATGAACCTCGAGGAAGCGCTGGCCACCCTGAAGCGCGGAGCCGCCGACAGCGACCACAGCCGGCAGCCCTTCATTTTCGGTTTCGGCTTCGGAACCGCCTGCCGTCCGGTCCGGGCGGTGGATCTGGATCAAGCCGTTCCGGATCGTCCGGCGGTCGTTTTCAGCGACGACGGCCACGCCCTCTGGATCAACACCAAAGCGATGCAGCTGGCGAAACTGACCAAAAACACCCCCGACCCGGTTCCCGGCGGCAGCTACTTCGAACGGGACAGCGAAGGCAACCCCACCGGATTCGTGGTGGAGACCACCGCCGGTTTCCTCCTCCTCCGTCAGCTCGGCATTTTCACCGCGAAGGACGTCGAGGAGCAGCTGCCGAAAATTCTGAAAATGTTCGCTTCCAAAGGGATCACCGGCATTTTCGAGGCCGGTTTCGCCGTGATCGGGGAGGCGGACGGCCTCGAAGCGCTGCGCCAGTTGGAGAAGAAGGATAAACTCACCATGCGCTTCTTCACCAGCTACTTCTACTTCGGCCCCCCGACCGACACCCCGGAGAAGATGATCAAAATCATGCGCGCCAACCACCGGAAGTACCACACCGACCTGGTCCATGCCGATACCCTGAAGATGATCGCCGACGGCACGCTGGAGGTCCAATCAGCCTGGATGCATGAGGACTACCTGCCGCCGGCCAAGGGGCGTGGCGGGCCGCTGCTCCGCTACAAAGACATGCTACCGGCGGCGCAACTGGCTGCCGCCGAAGGCTTTAACATTCACAGCCACGCCATCGGCGACGCCGCCGTCACCGAAGCCCTCGATTATCAGCGCGACTTAGGTAAGATCAAGGGCACCAAGACTATCTGTCACGTTCAGGTGCTGCCGAAGAACGGGGTGAAGCGTTTCGCCGAACAGGACAGCTTCTACCAGACCACCCCCTGCTGGCTGGGCGACGACGACTACACCGCGGACATCCTCGGCAAAGAGCGCTATCTGCGGCAGGTTCCTCTCGCTTCGCTGCTGAAAGGCGGAGTGAAGCTGACCTTCGGCAGCGACTTCCCGGTTTCGGGGGGCGAGGCCGGGGTGGACCCCTTCCTCAACACCTGGTTCGCGGTAAACCGCAAGACGAACGACGAGATCGCGCCGCCGAAAGAGGAGGCGATCGGGGTGAAGGAGTGCATCGACGCCTACACCATCAACGGCGCGGAGCAGCTGGGCGCGGCAACACGTTTCGGCAGCATCACAGTCGGAAAGAGCGCGGATTTCGTCGTCTGCAGCGACGACGTTCTCTCGATCGAACCGGAAAAACTGAAAGACGTCTCGGTGGAGGAGACCTGGTTCCGCGGCAAGTGCGTCTACCGGAAGCCGAATTTTCTCTCTTTCCTGAAACCCTGAATTCTTTCACAGATTCAGGCAAGAAAAAAGTTGCACTTTTCCGGTTTGGGTGATATAGTAATTCCGGCATTGTAAACATTTTGAACAACGGTGCATTTGTACCGAACAGCCGGAGGCATCCGGAAAGTGATAACATGGTGAATGGGAAATGTGGGATTATCCTGGCGGCGGCATGCTTGATGCTGTCGTCCCTGCCGGGATTTGCGGCGAAGGTGGCCGAGGTTCGCTTCGAACAGGAGGGAACCCGCAGGCTGCCGGTTGAACAATTGAAATTCAACGTCCAGCTCCGCGAAGGGGTTGAGTTCAAACAAACGATTCTGGATGAAGATGTTAAGCGTCTTTTCAACACCGGTAACTACGCCGACGTGGTGTCGGAGGTGGAGAAGCTGCCCGAAGACCGGGTGGCGGTGACCTTCAAGATCCGGCTGAAGCCGCGGATTACGCTGATCGTCTTCGAGGGAAACGTCAAATTCACGGCGGCCGATCTGCGCAAGCAGATCACGCTGGCCGAGGGCGGGCTTCTGAACGACATCGAGCTGCGCGCCAGCGCCAATAAATTGCGCGAATTCTATCACGAGAAGGGCTACCGCCAGGTGGTCGTGGTTCCGGTGGATACGCCGGATGGGGATGAAGCGGTGCGCCTGACCTTCCGGATCGTCGAGAACCTGAAGCAGCGGGTCAACGACGTCACCTTCGAAGGTTCTACTCTCTTCAGCCAGTTCGACTTGCGCCATTCGATCAACAACCAGTACAGCTATCTGAACTGGATTCCTTTCGTCAACGACTACCTCAATTTCGGCCTGCTCGACAAGCCGGAGCTGGAGCTGGATAAAGCGCGGCTCCGCGACAAGTACCAGGAAGAGGGCTACCTCGACTTTAAGGTGGAGGAGGTCTCTTTCGTCGGAGTTCCGGACGAGCCGGAATACGTGAACATTCATTTCAAGGTGTTCGAGGGCGAGCCGTACAAGATCGGCAAGGTGGCGCTGACCGGGAACAGTGTGTTTTCGGATGCGGAGCTGGCTCCGGCGATCCAGGTGCGCGAAGGGGACACCTTCTCGTTGTCGCGTGAAATGGGGACGGCGCGGGCGATCGTCAACCGCTACGAGACCCTGGGTTATGCCGACGTGACCTGCCGGCCGATCCGCCGGGAAAACTTCGAGACCCACACCGTGGACATCGATTACGAAGTCGTTGAAGGGCGAAAGTTTACGGTGCGCGACGTGATTCCGGTGGGGAACACCGATACGAAGTCGAAAGTGATTCTGCGCGAACTGGCGATCCAGCCGGGCGACCCGGTGGACCGCAACCGCATCGAGGTGAGCAAGCAGCGGTTGATGGGCATGGGTTACTTCGAGAAAGTGGATATCACCACGGCGGCGGCCGATTCGCCCGATGAGAAGGACGTCCGGATCGAAGTGCAGGAGAAGGACGGCCGGTACAACTTCCGGATCGGCGGCGGCATCTCCGACGTCAACAGCGCCTTCGGTATGGTTGAATTGTCGTCGAACAACTTCGATATCACGAACCCCGGCAATCTGTTCTACGGCGGCGGCCAGAAGCTGCGCGCCCAGGGGATCCTCGGCATCGACAACGCCGGGTTCAACGTGGACTTCATCGAGCCGTGGCTGTTCGACATTCCGCTGCGTTTTGAGCTGTCGGGCTACATGAACGAGGTGCAATATTCCGAGTGGAACGAGCGGCGCATCGGCGGCCGGACCAGCTTCTCCCACCGGTTGTTCGATGATTTCACCAAGGTGACGCTGGGGTATAAGCTCGAATACGTCAAGATCTACGACGTGGCGGCCCGGTTGGATTCGTACGTTAAGGGGCATGATTATGACGAGGGGGTGCTGGTGAGCCAGCCGTCGCTGACCCTGGTGCGCGACACCCGCGACAGCTTCGTCGACCCGACCAGCGGCTACATGGCGCATCTTTTCGGTTCGGTGACGCCGCAGTTCCTGGGGGCGAGCAAGAGCTACTACCGGTTGGAGGCGAAGGGGAGCTACCATATCAACTTCTTCGACAAGGCGATCGTGGGGTCGCTGGCGGGCAAGATCGGCACGGTGGCCGGGTTCGACCGCGACAGCGACGATGTGCCGCTTTTCGAGAAGTACTTCCTGGGCGGCGGCGATTCGATTCGCGGCTTCGACTACCGTTCGGTATCGCCCAAGTACAATGAGAAGAGCATCGGCGGCCAGACCATGCTGCTGGTGACGGCGGAGGTGTCGCACCCGATCTGGGGACCGGTTCGCGGGGCGGTATTCTGCGACGTGGGCAACGCTTCGCGAAATTCGTACAGCATGCCGTTCAGCGACCTCAACGTGGGTCTCGGTTACGGATTGCGGATCAAGCTGCCGTACCTTCATGCGCCGATCAAGCTCGACCTGGCCTATCCCATCGTCAACAACGTGCGTGACGAATCGAGCAAGCTGCGCTTCCACTTCAACATCGGGTTCACCTTCTAAGATGGCTACGGAGCATTATCCGCCGACGGCCGAGGCGTTGCGGGGGATCCTGGCGCGGCTGCGTGCGCCCGGGGGCTGCCCCTGGGATCGCGAGCAGACCCGGCAGACGTTGAGCCGCTGCCTCAAGGAAGAGGTGGCCGAATTGCTGGACGCGATCGACCGCGAATCGCCGGCGGAGATCTGCGACGAGCTGGGCGACGTGCTGATGAACGTGGTGTTCCAGGCGGTGGTGGCGGAGGAGCTGGGGGAATTCACCTTTGAGGATTCCTGCCGTTGTATTATCGAGAAGATGATTCGCCGCCATGCGCATGTGTTCGGCGACGCCGACGCGGGGAATCCGGCGGAGGTGCTGAAGCTGTGGGAGAAGGTGAAGCTGGCGGAGCGCGGCGGCCGGGAGCGGGATTCGGTCTTGGACGGGGTTCCGCAGGAGCTGTCGGCGCTGGACCGGGGGGAGAAGCTGCAGAAGAAGGCGGCGAAGGTCGGTTTCGACTGGAGCGACCAGCGGGGAATCCTGGACAAGATCGAGGAGGAGCTGGCGGAGTTGCGTGAGGCGCTGGATCGGGGGGATGAGGCGCATACGGATGAGGAATTGGGGGATTTGCTGTTTGCGGCGAGCAACCTGGCGCGCTTCCGGAAGCGGGGGACAAGCGAGGAGCTGCTGCGGGCGGCGAACCGGAAGTTCGAGGAGCGGTTCCGCTATGTGGAGGAAAGAGTGAAGGCGGGAGGCGGGACGCTGGAAGAGGCGGGGATCGAGCGGATGGAAGAGCTCTGGCAAGAAGCTAAAATTGTTTTAAATAAAAAATAAAAAGTATTAATCATAAAAAATAGGTTGCGAAGCAACCGTGCGCACCCGGCCGAGCCGGGGCGTGGTCCAGCGGCGAAACGCTGGTCGCTCACCGCAGGGCGGCGCAGGCGCCGTCCCGGAGGGGAGCGAAATCTACGGTTTGCGAATGCAAACCGCACCGGACCAGTACCGACCGGCGGAGCGCTGCCGATAAAAGGTGTTACGAAGTAAGCCTTTTATCGAGCCGCAGCGCGCGGAGCCGCGGCCGGAAACCGTCTGCCTTCCACCCAACCGATACCCTCTCGACTATCGGCCCACACGGAGG
>JAVBRV010000511.1:0-16858 GCA_031547585.1 Victivallaceae bacterium | reverse complement strand
ATTCAGCAGCATATTCGCGTTGCGGGCCGCCAGCGCCGCCAGCCGGCGCAGAACTTCAGCAGCGCTCTTGTAATCGCAATCGTCATATTTGTACCCCCAGGTGTGGTTCAGAGTCAAGGGGCACTCGACCGGTTTCTCCGTACGCATGTTCATCAGCTGGTTGTCGCCGAGGCTCTCGAAATCGCCGCAGCCGTTGCCGATCCGGCTGTTGATGAGGCAGCCCGGCTGCAGGGTATGCACCAGCTCGCGCAACTCCCGGCTGAACTCCGCTTTGATGTTGAGAAAGCAGTCGCACCAGAGCTCGCAGACCTCTCCGTACTGCGTCAGGAGCTCGGTGATCTGCGGCAGTGCCTTGCGCCGGAAATAGCGCTCGAACGACTTCGCTCCCAGCTCCGGGAAGTCCCAATCGTTGCCCCACGACATCTGATCCATATTCTTGAAGTGGTCCGGCCCGGGGTCGCCGCCGTCGGGATCCTCCCAATCAAGGTGGTGCGAGTAATAGATCCCCAGCCCGAGGCCGTACTTGCGGCACGCCTCCGCAAGCTCCCGCAAGGGATCGCGTCCGAACGGCGTCGCGTCGACGATATTGAAACGGCTCACCTTCGAATGGTACATGGCAAATCCGTCGTGATGTTTGGCGGTATACACAATATAGCGCATCCCCGCGTCGCGCGCCAGCCGGATCCACTCGTCGGCGTCGAAACCGACCGGGTTGAACCGCGCCGCCAGCTCCCGGTATTCCCGGTTCGGAATCCGGAAGCGGGATTGCAGCCATTCGCCGATATAATCCATCGTCTCTCCCCGCCAGCGTCCGCCGGGCAGCGCATACAGCCCCCAGTGCAGGAATAAGCCGAACCGGGCGGAACGAAACCGTTCCATCGCCTCCGTCAATCTCGAATCCATCGGTAAACCTCTGCTGTTTTTCAAACCGGTTCTTTTTTAGATCCGGTTACTATAATTATACCCAATTACGGATCGTTTGTCAAGGGGATCTGTCATCTTTTCTTGAAAATATCTTGCAAAATAAAAAAGGGAAGCTATACTATTCCAGGTGGTTTTGAAATAAAACCGATTTCAGGAGGAGCTATGGCAAACATGCCGGAATATATGCGGATCCGTCACTATGTGATCGATCTGGTCATCAACCACCCCGACATGGATCTGCGGATCATGTCCGAGCGGGAACTCTCCAGCGCCTTCCAGGTCAGCCGGACCACCGTCCGCAATGCGCTGAAGGACCTGGTGGATGAGGGCTATCTGCTGGTGAAGCCCAGCTCCGGCATGTACCTCAATCCGCAGCGGGCGATCAACGGGCTCGGCGCGACCCGGAACTTCTACAAGGTGCTGATTCTGATCGGCGACGGAAAATTCAGCTATATCGACGGCTTTTACATGCGCATCCTGGGGGATGTTTTCCGCTGCTGGGAGAACCTGCCGGTCCGGCTCCAGATGCTCTACCTGGTCGGCACGAAGGAGCGGATCGTACCGGAAATCCTGGATTATTCGGCCGACGGCGCCCTCTGGATCCGCCCGGCTCCCGGAATGCAGCCGGTGATCGACCAATTGCGCGACCGGCTGCCGGTCCAGCTGATTTCCGGCGAATTCCCGGGCGACGGCTGCAACGCGGCAATCGATTTCACGGCGGCGGGGAGAGTCGCCGCCGCCGACTTCCTCGATCGCGGCATCCGCGAGGTGCTGTTCGTCGGCCACGGCAACGACGGCGTGCGCGCCCGGCTCTACGAGGGCTGGAGCGCCGAATTCCGCCGGCGCGGCCTCGACTTCCCGGCCAAGCGGCGGCTCTCCGTCTCGGACCGGCTGGCCTCCCGGCTGCAATTGCAGCTTCAGCATCCGGAGATCGGCGGGCTCTTCACCTTCGGAACCGAAATGAAGACCGTCAACGATGTTTTTACGACGCTGCCGGAGGCGGTTCGCGCCCGGTGCCGGATCATCTGCGACGATTCGCCGTTCGCCCTCTACCAGTGCGCCATCCGGCCGGACGCGCTGCTGCCCCTCTCCCCCCCCGAACTCTCGCAGGCCGCCGCCGCCGCCCTCTTCCGGCGACTGGAAACCGGCGCTTTCCCGGAGCCACGGCAGCCCGCCCCCCTCCCCCGCCTGGAGACCATCTGACCGGATGGAATTTCCGCAAAAAAAAGGGATGCCGCTTGCTATTCCTTTCGAATACGCTATATTTCCTTCATAGAACAGGTTATCCACCGAAAGGAGAAAGCGGAAATGAAGATCGCGAAGAGAAGATTTCATCAAGGAATGCTGGCTGCCGGGTTCGCCCTGGGCATCGTCGGTCTCTCCGGCTGTGTCAGCGCGCCGGTGTCCACTTCCGTACAGGTCTCCCCGGATGACGACCCCCTGAACGGCGGCATCAGCAGCGCCGACGTCCGGACGGTGGCCACAGAGATGGGTCCGGCCATTTTGACGGTTCCGGAGATCGCGGGGACCAACGGCGCCGCCAAAATCAAAGTCGCCGATTTCAAGAACAGCAGCCGCTTCCTCATCGACCGCGCCGTCTTCATGAACCGCCTGCGCCTCGAATTGAACCGCAACGGCGGCGGCAAAGTCCGCTTCCTCAGCAATAACGAAAAGGTCCAGGCCGAACGCTCGCAGGTCCTCGAAGACCGCCAGGAGAAAGAGGTCCGCGAGTACCTGAAGACGCTGGGCGCGGAGATCGCCGCCAATCCCCTCTTCAAGCAGCCGGGGAAGCCGGTCACGATCGCCGTCATTCCGGTCATCGGCACCAACCTCGTCAACCTGAACGCCGACAGCTTCACCGCCATGCTGCGCTCCGAAATCGTCAACGCGGGCGGGGGCAACATTCAATTCCTGCTGCCGGGGGCCCTCGAAGGGGCCGACTATTACCTCACCGGGCAGTTCGTCCCGGAGAGCACGAAGAGCGAGGGCGTCGTCAACCTCGTCAACTACATCGACATCATCGAAGCCCGGGTCCGGAACGGCCAGTCCATGGATCTCGTCGACGGAACCGTGCCGAACCCCGGCAAGAGCGGCGACACCACGATCAAGGTGGCGCCCCCCTCCCCGCGGGAGTCGGAGTTGGTCCGCATGCTGCGCGACCCGGCGCTGCAGAGCAATCCCAACGTCAACAAACGGCTCAATGTGATGCTGGTGAAGCCGGATACCAAAGTCGCGGTCTTCGAGAAAATGTTCCTTCTCGACCGGAAGTTCACGGATAACAGCGGGAGCGCCGATTTCATCCTCTCCGGCGAGATCTCCGGCATGCACCAGAGGAGCAGCGGCGTCGCCTCCGACTACCTCCTCATCAGCGTGCAGCTGACCGACCCCGAGACCAACGAAACCGTCTGGGAAGACGCCTACGAGGTCAAGCGGGTAACCAATGCCGGAATCGTTTACAGATAATTGGGGATATACCATCATGAAAATCATCAGCCGAATGCTGTTCGCCGCCCTCTTCCTGGGGATTCTGACCGGATGCACCGCCGTAAAACCCGTAAACCGCGAATCCACTCAGGATCTGGCGGAAGAGGGGACCATCGTCTTCACCCGTCCGGCGCGCTACACGCCGTTCTTCGGCTCCTACTCCCAGCGGGACTTCATCACCATCACCTATGAGAAGTTCAGCGTCAACGAAGCCGGGCAGCCTGTCGTCGAAGCCGGCATCCGCTACAGCGGCCCCGCCAGCTGGACCAACTGGGCGGAAAACGCCCCGGGCAGCATCACCATTTTCGCCCGCTGCAACTTCTACCGCGACCGCTCGGCGCAAGCCTCCGGTCCGGCGCTCTATGCGACCAACCGGCAAGCCCTGGTCATCAAGCGGGGGGAAACTTACGCCTACCGCGCGGTCTGCCCGAAAGAGGGGGCGGCGGGGTATCAACTCGTACTCGGCGAATAGACTGTGAAATTCAGCACCTCCCTCCTGGCCGCGGTTCTCATCCTCGGAGGCTGCAAGTCGTACGAAGGGGACTTTGTCCCCAAAACGGAAGCGCAGCTGGAAGCCATGGAGAAAGAGAACCAGAAGGCGCATGACCTCTTCGTGGCGCAGAATTATCCGGCCGCCGCCGCCATTCTGCAGGAGCTGACGAAAGAGCGGACCGTCAGCCTGCCGCAGTACGAATTGGAACAGGTCTCCCTCCTCCTCATGCAGGGCAAGAAGAAGGAGGCGCACGAACTGATGATGCGCATTCAGAACGACTTCGAAACCCTGTTCGACACCGCTCTGGAAGAGAAAGCAACCAGCCTGTGGCACGGCGAACAGAATAAAGTCTTCAAGGGCGATCCCCACGAACGGTCGACCTTATATGCGTTTCTCGCCATGTCGTTCATGGGCCGGGGGGAGTACGAAGACGCGCTCCGCTGCGTCCGGAACGGCCTGCTGGCCGACGCCGACGTCGCCGAAGCGAAGTATGCTTCCGATTACGCCCTCTTGCAATATCTCGGCGCCTTCTGCTCTGCCAAACTGAACCAGCCGGAGGACGCGGCGGCTTACCGTAAAGAGATGTGGAATTCCCTAAGCCAGCGCGAACTCCCCCTGGCGCCCGAAGTTCCGCCGGCGGAAACCTGTTTCGCCGCGCTCGACGCCGATTCGCCCAACGTGCTTCTGGTGTTGTGGGTGGGGCGTCCCCCCTCCTTCGAGCGCGGCGGGGAGTACGGCGAAATCCGCCATCCGATTCCCGGCCATTATCCGTATGACGCCCTTACCCTCGCCATCGCCTCGGAGGGCGGCCGGGTGCTGCCGTCGAAGCTCGGCGACATCAGCTTCCAGGCGACCACCCGGGGCGGGCGGCTGATGGATACCGTGCTCTCCGACAAGGCCACGGCCAAAAAGGTCGCCGAAATGTCCAGAAACCTCTTCCTGATCGCCGGAACGGGCCTGGTGGTGGCCGGAGGGAGCAGCATGAGCAGTCCGGTGGTCGGCGTCAGCCTGCTCGGCGCGGGCGTGGGCTGCCTCGTCGTGGGCGGAACGATTCACGTGGTGGGGGCGATTATGAACCCCAACGCCGATATCCGCCACTGGCGGAACCTGCCGTGCGAACTGGTGGTGATTCCGCTGCGGCTCCCCGCCGGGCGCAACGATCTCTTCGTCACCGGTTACCTGAAGTCGGACGTCACCGAACACGCCGCATTCGCGATCGACGTCGACGCCGAACGCAGCCTGAACATTGTTCACCTGCCGCTGATGGGACGGCGGGAAAATGGAGAAGCGCTGATCGCCGACATCCATAAACAGTTCCGGGTGTGGGCGGTGGAGCGCGCGAACAGCCATCCGCTGAGCCGGGAGGTCCCCGCCCAATGAAACCAGTAATCAGCATGAAATGGCCGGCGGGAATCGCACTGGGCCTGGCGCTGTGCGGCTGCGCCACCACCTACCCGCCGCTCCCGGAAGTTCCGGAGTACGGGCCGCTCACGAAAACCTACGACACCGGCGCCCTCTGCCACCTGTATCCGGGGCCGGATCAACGCCTGACCGACGCCCTTGAGGCCCGCCTTAAGGAGTGCGGCTACCGCCTGTTCGCAAAATCCGACTTCTACGCGCCGTCGATCCGGCGGCCGGATTGGGTGGTGGTTCCCCTCGACGTCACCTCCCGCGTCACCTGGCAGAAGGAGGGGGGCGTGCTCGACACCCGGGTGATCGTCATGCTCCGCCGCCCCGGTGTGCTGGAGGAAAAGACGCTCCACTACGCGGAAGCAAAATTTTTCCAGGCCTGGAACCGGGAGCTGATTTCCGGGCGTTCCCTGCAGGATTCCGACTATGAGAACGGGGTGCGGAACGCCGTGGACCACCTGTTCCTCATCGATGAATTCCGCACGGCCCTCTCCCCCGACGCCGACTATGCGAACCGGTTCCAAAAGCTGCAACTGGCGGCCATCGCGGGAGATGTGAACGCTCAGTTCCAGCTGGCCGGGCTGTACGAATCCGGTTCCGGCTCGGTGGCGCGCAACGCCGGAGAAGCGGCGCGCTGGGCGGCCATCGCCGCCCGGAACGGCCACGGGGAAGCCCGAGCCAAGATCTGCCTCTTTATTGAAACCGGGGTCATCGCCGACCCGCGCCTCCGCCTGGAGTGGCTGTTTCTCCTGGCCGATCAGGATCATCCCGACGCCCAGTTCCTGCTCGGCGTCAGCTGCCAGGAGGGCCGGGACGGTCGCCCGAAAAACACCGAAGAAGCCTTGAAATGGTATCGGGCGGCGGCGGCAAACGGCAGTCCGGCCGCGATGAACAACCTCGCCCTGATGTACCGGAACGGCGAAGGCGCCGCCCCCAACGCGGCCGAATCGCTGGTCTTGCTGCGGAAGTCCGCCAAAGCGGGCTATCCCCCCGCACAATACAACCTGGGTTTCGCTTACGAAAAGGGCCTCGGAGTTGAAATCGACCTCGCCATCGCCATGGATTATTACCGCCAAGCCGCGGCCAAGGGGAACCCCGAGGCCCGGGAGCGGCTGACCGAATTGAGTGAGTAACAGCATGAAGGCAATCGTGTTCCCGGTTTTATTCGTCATCAGCTGCGTAATCGCCGGGGTCTACGGATTTCTGCACGACCAGATCAGCTACACAGTTTCGCCGGAGTACTTTACCTGTTTCAAGTTCTCGCAATTCGGCATACCGGCCGAACTCCACAACCGCTGGGGCGCGGGGCTGGTCGGCGTGGCCGCGACCTGGTGGATGGGGCTGGTGATCGGCCTCCTCCTGATTCCGGCGGGCCTGCTTATCCCCGGCTGGAAAAACTATTTGTTCGTCGTCCTGAAAGCCTTCGGCGTCGCCGCCTCCACCGCGCTCCTCACCGGGCTCGCGGCGCTGGCATACGGATTGGCGGCATTCAGCGCCGCGAACCTGCCGAATTTCCACTATCCCGCCGGCGTCACGGATCAAGTCCGTTTCGCCGTCATCGGCAACATGCACAACTTCAGCTATATAGGCGGATTGCTCGGCATCGTCACTGCTCTAGGCTTCATCCTGCGCGAGAAACGACGCCTTGCCCGGAGCAAACAGAAATGACGAAGGGGAAACTGCTGATTTCAGGCGGATTCTTTACCGCGGCTGCCCTCGGCGTATTCCTCCTCTCGGATTGCTGCTCGGATTGGACAAGAACGGAGTTCGCCACCCTCGAAGCGGCGAAAGCGGCCCAAGCATTCGAACGGGGGTGGCTCCCCCCGATGCTGCCCGCCGGGACCACCCATATCGTCGAAATCAACAACGTGGATACCAACCGCGGGCGGGGCAGCTTCCGCTTCCCCCCGGAGTCAATCCCGCCCTATCTCGCGGCCATCCGGGCCGACCCGGGAGCAACCGTGACCGAATCCCCCGCCGGAATCCAAATCCGGCTTACCACGCAAACGAACAAGTGGACGATCGAGCTTGATCAAAAAAACGGAGTCGGCCAATACACGGTCGGCCTTTAAAAATACCTGATGGCCAAACAATTATCCCTTAGGAACTGTAACAAAATAAACTATGTTTATTTGCATCCCGACAAATGCTTTTTGCCGCATTTGTTCGTCCCATAACTCGTTATGCTCCTCACAAATCCAACAAAAATCATTTTTCCGGATATGGCAAATAATCCATACTTTATTTTGTTACAGTCCCTTATGATTTCGCAGCCGTTCCCCGGGCGATGGCGAGGTAGTCGTTGGTGAGGATCGTGTCGATGCCCATGCGCAGCATGCCCTGCGCCTCCTCCACGTCGTCGGACCAGAACACGTTGCAGCGGATGCCGTTGGCGTGGGCCTTGTCGATCATCTCCTGGTTGAAATGCGACTTGATGAACTGCACCCTGGCGCACTTGAACTTGATGGCATTTTCAACGATTCCCCAGCGGTCATCGCCGGCGCCCATGGCACGCTTCAGATGCGGCGCCACGGCCAGCGCGGTCGCCATAAGACCGCGGTTCCCCATCAGGTAGACATGCTCGTTGAAGTCGTATTTCTCCACCAGGGCGGCGATCTTCGCCATGGTTTCCGCCGGGAACGGCTTCGCGGGGTCCGATTTGACATGCAGATTGATGATGACCTGGCGCGAAAAAGCCTTCAACACCTCCTCGAAGGAGGCGATCCGAAGTCCGGCGAAAGCCGGTGAGAAATGCGAGCCGAAATCGTAGGTACGCAGCTCCTCGAAGGTCATCTCCGAAATCACTCCGCGCCCGTTGGAAATCCGGTCGATGGAGTTGTCGTGGCAGACTACCGGAACGCCGTCGGCGGTTTCGCGCACATCCAGCTCGATCTCCGGCGCTCCCAGCGCGATCGCGGCGGCGAAGGCGGGCATACTGTTTTCGGGGGCCACCGTGTTGAAGCCGCGGTGCGCACAGATCCGGGGGTACGGCGTCTGGTCGTCATTCGGTTTCACCATGCTGCCGCAGGCGCGGTAGCACCACGGGGTGCGTCCCTGCTCGATGAAGGCGTCATTGCGGATCGACTTGCCGCCGAAGCCATTTGAACGCATATACTTCCAATGCGGATCCTCGATTTCGCAAGAGAAGGTTCCGAGCTGCTGCCCGAAATTGCCGATCACCGAACCATCCGGAGCGGCCGCCATGGTGGTGCCGCCGACCCCGGCCTCGGCCCCCATGCCGACGGAAGAGCGCAGCACGTAGGCATTGGTGCGGAACGCCGTCCATTTGGTCAGCATTTCCAGGATGTCCAGCCGTTCGCCGCGCTGATGCGACGACACAAGGACGATATCCGGCTTCCGCGCCGCGATATGCGCCACGTATTCCTCGAAGTAGCAGTCATAGCAGACGAGAAACCCCAGCCGAATGCCATCCACTTCGACGATGGCCGGCGGATTATAGTCGAAGGTATAGCGGCCGTCCATCTCCTTAATCGCCGTCTCGCCGTGCGGCAGATGCTGCTTGTAGAAGTCGCCGGCGACGTTGCCCTGCCGGTCGAAAACGCGAGTGGTGTTGCGGTAGGCGCCATCGATTTCCGCCACATAGTTCACGGCCACGATTGCTCCGCAGCGCCGGGCGGCATTGACGGCGGCACCGATCAGCCGCGGCGTGTGCGCCACGGCATAGGGAATGCATTCGCCCTTCGGGTAAACGGTGGGCGCGTTGGAGTACTCGGGCAGCAGAATCAGATCGCAGCCGGGTTCGCACCGGTCAAGTTCCGCGATCAGGAAATCGATCGCAGCATCGGCTTCCTCCAACGAATACGGGTACGGCGGCTGAATGGCACACAACTTCATTTTCGTCAAAGCCTCCAATGGATACAACTTATATTTTTGATTCAAAATATAAGATGACGGTGCTATCGCGACTTTTCAACCCTGTTCCGAACAATTCTTCACTGATTCAAGGGGAGTCATTCTTTTTGACCAGTTCGTAGACCAAAACAGCGTCCTTTTCGCCGAAAACCTCCATTTTGAAACGTTTTTTCGTCAGCGAAACCTCATTCAGACGCTTTCCTGAGAGGTCAAGGGCGTACAAGGTGTATTGCCCCTCCCCCGCCAGCGTGACAACGGCCTCTCCCCGTTCAGCCAGCAACGGGAACTTCCCCCAGCTTTGCAGCAGGGTTCGCCGTTCGTCTGAGAAACGGGTCATTGTGGCCAGCGTATCCGTCAGATGAAGAAGCAGAACTCGTTCCGACCCGGCAAGCGGTCGCCCGTCGAGGGCAATGGCCGAGAACACACCGCGCCCCTCCCGGTTCTCCACCGTCAGAAAATCGCCGGCCAACGTCTTCCCGGCTGGAACGATCAGGGCTTCGCACCCCGGCGTGACCACCCGGAACGTCCGCCTCTTCGTATCGGCGGTTATGCTCCCCCCGGGAGAGCGGAACACCCCCTCTTCGGGCGCACAGTTTTTCAGGACTTCCGCCGCGTCACGGTAGACCGGCGTCCCTTTGACTCCGCGGGGGAAATTGACGCCGGCATCGATGAAACCGGTGATTCCCGGTGGAACCCGCCCCGGGTCGAAAACGCCCCCCGGCATCACAACGCTCCCGACCCGGGCAATCAACCCGAGGCGGCCGAAGCTCTGCGGATATCCGCGCGTAAAAGTAAGCGACGGCTCATCGGTCAGAAGCACCGCGTAAGCAAGTGGCGAAGGAAGCAGTTCCCCGTCGAGAAAAAGTGCCAACCCGATCCGCTGCGACAAGGCTTTGACCGGATCGACGACACTGTCGAAATGTCCGCTCTGTGAAAAGACGTAGTCATCCTGAAAGGCAACCTCCTTTCCGTGGGCGTAGGCGAAATGGAAGAGCGCGTTCCAATCTTGCAGCGCTGCGTAAGCACCGGTAATCACCGCCCCTTCGGCCCGATAACGATTCGGGCGGGCGAAGTCGAACTCGGTCAGAAAGAAGGGCTTGCCGAAAAGCCGGGAAGGCAGGATCTGGGCAGGATAAGCCAGGCTCTCCAACGCGGAACGATTGTGGTGGCCGCTGGGCAGCCGCCAGGCCGTTTCGGGGAACGACGGGTGATCCCAATAGCGGTGGTTATCGACATAGTCATACCGGTCGCGCATGATCGAATGGAGCAATTGCACATGCATATTCTGGTCGGTCAGGATGGCATTGACGCCAAGCGAACGCAGGTAATCGCGCATTTCCGCATACTTCCCGGCATAGGTCTCCACCAGGAAGGCGGCGAAGCGCGTATCATGATCGGCCTTGCCGAGCGAAGCGGGCATCGCCTTCGGCTTCCAAGCCTCGAAAGCATTCCGGAAGAGCGAGGCGGCCGGTTCACGGCTCCAGGTGCTGCCGAGATTGCCCTCGTTGACGAGGCTGAGGGAAATCAGCGCAGGATCATCTTTCAACGCGAGGCCGGTATACGGATTGACATGGCTCAACCAGTTGCGGGCGAAATTCTTCCAATTCTCCATCGCCGGGGGAAAGGCGAAGATAAGCGCCTTGAAGTTGACATTGCTTCCGGTTCCGGCGGGCAAACCGGCAAATTCCGCGCCGGTGAATTTGCGCGAGACATATAAGTCGCTGGTGATGTAAAGGCCGCGTTTCTTCAGGCAGGCGATCAGGTATTCGAGCCGGTCGAGATTATCGGTGTTGAGTCCGGTTTCGTCGCCCGCCGGATTGCGGAGTCCGTTGTCATGGTGGTGGATGCGCACCGCGTTGTAGCCGGCGGCGGCCAGCCGGTCGGCCAGCTGTTCCGCCTGCGCTTTCTCCAGGTACTGAACGGTGAAATTGAGATTGCAGCCGTAGAAGCGGGCCGGAACTTCCGGTCGGTCGCGGAAAACCGTCCTCCCCTCCCGCATTATCACCGGACCGTATTTCCCCGCCGGAGCATCGAGCCGGTGCGAAAAATCCAGCGCGGAACCGGGGAGGATGTCTTTATGGTTGACCAGCGCGCACCACTCCTTCCCGGGCCGGACGTAATAGGGGGTGCTTTTCCGCACCGGAACCTCATCCTCGGCCAACGAAGCGGCGACGATTCCCCAGACCGCGCGGCCGTTTGAACGGAACTCCATAGACGCCAGCGGTTTGTCGTCAATCTTGAAGCAGGAGCGGTAGAGACCGATGTAATTGTCGCCGTTCTCACCGATCCAGACCACCGCGCCGTTGTCGAGCGAAACGGGTTTGTGCCAGTTGCCGGCCTCCCTCCCCGCCCGCACCGGCAACACGGCGGCGACACCGTCGGAATAGGTGAGCTTGATCTCGCCGACGTCGCCGTTCTGTGGCGCCCAGGCGAGCGCGTGCAGAAGATAGAGGAACTTCCCCCGCGCGGCCGGAACGCTCTTCACCACCGCCGCCTGCGGGAAGTAATTCCGGTTCGGCCCGGCAAGGACAATCGCGCTTTTGCCGCCATCGGCGATGTCGAAGGCGACGCCGCCGAAATCACGACGTCCGGCGAGGAGCATCCGCAGGTCGTTTTCCGGCCCTTGGTCAGTCCAACCGCCCCGGCGATCCTCGGCGGTCTCGTCCAGCAGGCCCATGTTGGCGGCGCTCCGCAGGTCAACCGGGATGGCGGGGCGATAGGGGAGGTCAAGGATCTCCACCGTCAGCGCGGCCTCCTTCACAACGCCATGCGCCGGAGAGAAGTAGAGGTTGATCCGGGCAGTCTCTTCCTGAACCGCGACCTCCAGCTCAAGGCCGCCGCGCAAAACCACCTTGCGCTCCAGCATGGGAATCACCACCTCCCCCGCCCCCCCCCGGTAGAGGCGGCCCTGGCCGGTGAAATCCTCCGGCAACCGGAGGCTCTTGCCGTCGATCAGCAATTCCCGGCCTGCGAACAATTTTCGCGGCAATTCCCCCGACAGGGCCAATGAAGCGAGTGTCGCTCCTTTGGCGCACTGCATCCGTGCGGAGTAACGGTAGAGCGGACCGTCTTCCCTGACGATTCGCACTGCAAGGTTGCAATGCGGCAGGGATTGATTGCGCATAATTGCCTGCAAGGTGTAATTTTCGAGAGAACCGGACTGCGCTTCCACCCGGAAGCTGCCCAGCCCCTGTGCGGCGCTCCGTCCTCCCTCCGCCTCACAGCGAAGGCGGAAGATGACGCCATCGATCCGAAGCTCCCCGGAACTGCCGAGACTGGGCTTCTCCGCGCCGGAGAGAAAGAGGAACACGCCAAAAAGCGCTGCAAGTAAAAGTATGAATTTCATAGAGGACCCCGTCAGTAGATTGCGGAACCGTTTTTGATGACATAATCGCGATAATTGCTGAACGGCGCGGCGGAAAAAGGATCGAGCGCGTTGACGCTCCAGCTCCGGACATGGCCGTCGAAATAAAGGACGTTGCACTTTTTATCGTGGAACATATTGCTGGGCCTCCCCCATCCTGCGGTAGTGAGGTAACGGTGGTCGACCCGCCAGCTCCCCCGCAGATAATCGCCGTTGATGCACACGGTGGACATCGCGTCCAGCATATACTGCTTTGCCGCGGGCTTCTTCACAAAGCTGATCTTCGTGGTTTTCTTGCCGTCCCAGTCAACCATGCCGTTGAAACGGGCCCGCTCCGTCACGGAGCGGAAGGTGATATCCTCATGAACCTCCGCTGGTTTGCCGCTGTGGTAGAAGAATTTCTCGCCATCGACATACCGGTTCAGCGCGTGGGCGTAGAACCCCTGGTCACCGGCGGGGAGCGTCCAGGTACAGGCGGGAATCCAGGTGTTGTTGTCGTGAAGATACAGTTCGGAGGCCAGGCCCAGCTGCTTGAACTTACTGAGGCAGTCGTTGACCCGGGCTTTCTCGCGCGCTTTATTCAGCGCCGGCAAAAGAAGCGACGCCAGGATGGCGATGACGGCAATCACCACCAATAATTCTATCAACGTAAAAATTCGACCCACTTTCATTGCTTTCCTCCCTGTAGTCTCTGCATTATAACACGGCATTGCCATACCTCCATGAATCGCCGAAATATGAATCGGCAGCCTGTTCCTCAAAATAGCCGAGGAGTTCATCGGCGCCGAGAAAACGAACCGGCTCAGTCATATGGAGCGGTTCTCCGCCGGGACGCTCGATCAACCCGATCATCCGTTCCACCCGAAGCCGGACAACCTCGCGGAACGGGTAGACGAACGCCCCCGCAATCGCCGGGTGATTGATGAAATCGACCGGCAATCCGTACGCGGAGACGATCCGGGGCAAGGCGGCTCCGGGGTTCCGCGCCAGCAGCCGCTTGATTTTCAACGTGTCATTGAAGAGAACCGTATCGTAATCGCCGCTCTGCGCCGCCTCAAAAAAGCGTTCCAGATTGGCCGCAGTGGAATCGAGATAGGTGATGCGGGTTCCCTCCGCATTGCAGGCGGCGGTGGCCGTTTCGCTCCGGTAGGTGTCGCAGGCGAGAAACCGCTTGCCGTTCTCCCGGCGGCAAAGCGCCGTCATCAATCCGGAGTAATCCGGGCTGCTGCTGCTGTATCCGGCGTGGGCGGGACGGCACTGAAGAATCGGGTAGCCTCGCAGCAGCTCCGCCATCTCCGGCGTCGGATTCAGCCGGAGCGCGTAAATCACCCCGTCGACCCGACGGTCGATCAGGTTCTGAAGGCAGCGCAGCTCCTCCGACCGGTCATAATGGGGAACAATGGCGGGCAGCAGCTGATAACCGCGCGCATTCAATTCGGTCAGCAGCGACTGAATGTAGAAACCGGTATAGAATCCGGTAATATTGCCGATCACAAGTCCGACCGTCCGGCTGCATCCCTCGCGTAAAGCGCGCGCCATGGCCGACGGCCGATAATTCAGCTCTTTCACCGCCCGATCGATCCGTTCCATCGTCGCGGGAGCGAGCCGCGCCCCGGGGCGTCGATTCAAATGCATGGACACAAGCGATTTGGACACCCCGGCTTTCGCCGCGATATCGCTGATGGTCACCCGCATACGCCTCACCTCCCGCCATTTTTCTTCTTTTGATGAATCGGTTCAGCAAATTGACTTAAAAAAAACGCCGATCCGAATCCGCATGTAAATAATTATACCACAGACCGGCGGCAAAAGCAAGAGAAGAATGAAACAAAAAGTCAATATTTTCCACATCCGCCGGGGCGTTCCGTCAAGAGATCGCTCCGGCGGTAAACTCGTACTACCTGCCGTATTTGGCGAGGAGTCCGGTGTCGTAGAGGAAGGGGAGGAAGACGCCGCCGACTACCGAACGGGCCTGGAAGCCCACCTTCGCGCCATCTGTGGTTTCGAACCAGTCGGTCAGGGGGACGCGGCTCGGCGTCTCGTTCAGCCACGGGTAGAGGGGGTCGACGAGGGCTTCGAAATCCTCACGCGAACCGGTCAGGGTGGCGGTCCAGACGATCCAGTCGAGCTTGGTGTAGCTCTTCCGGCTGTCGAGCGGGAGTCCATAGCGGTTCTGGTTCTTCCGGTACCAGGCGAGTTCCGTGACGGCGATCTCCGCCGGGAAGAGGTTCAACCCCAATAGTTTATCCCACACCAGGTTGTACTTCTGGCTCCAGCTGCCGGGACGGTCGAAGGCGAGGCGGTAGTGATCGCCGTCGAAAGCGTCCTTCTGCCACTCTTTCGCCGCCTTCTCCGCGGCGGCGCGGAACCGGTTCGCCTCCGCCAGATTGCCGAGACGCGCTTCGATCAGCGACTGGGCGCCGAGGCCGAGAATCGCCTTCAAGGAGAGATTGGCATTATGGGCGAGGTGACCGGCAAAATCGTCGGTACAGAGTTGATTATCAGGGTCATAGCCCCTGCCGAGCAAATACTCCGCCCAGAGCCGGAGGGTGGGGAGGTACTTCCGCACAAAGGCTTCGTCATTCGCCATTTTCAGCATGGCTCCGGCGAGGATCAGCATATTGCCGCTCTCTTCGACCGGCATCTGGTTCTCTTCGGTCTCTTCGCCGCCGCCGTAGACCTGACCGTTGGCCAGGGGATAGGTCCCGAGGTCGTGGGGGGCGAAGGGGAACTTCCAGCGGCGGCTCCCCGAGTAATCGAGGATCGGGATCATCATCCCCTTCAGCAGCACGGGGTTGGTCAGAAGGAAGAGCGGCGCCGAGGGGTACGTGATGTCCACCGTACAGATGCAGCCGTTGGAGAAATTCTCCTTCGAGAAAAAGAGCGGCGTTCCGTCTTCGTCGGCCACCAGCTTGTGCGCGGCGATCGACTGCCGGAAGGAGAGAGCGGCGAGAGCCGCGTACTTCTCACCGCCGACCTTCACCGCGTCGGCGAGCAGCGCGGCATCGTAGGCCCCGCACTCCTCCTTCAAGGCCGCAAACTCTTCCACGGCAAGCGAGAGCAACCGGTCGAAGCCCTTCACCTTCGAACGCCAGTAGGCGGGAACCTTGCGGTCCATATATTCGAGCGACCAGACGTCGTCATAACCGATGACCGCCCATTTGGAGACGCTTCCCTTGGCGGGGACCTCGAGATCCATGGCGAAGGCGAGCGCGATGAACTTGCGAACCCCTTGCGGCATATCGAGGTTGTCCGCCATGGGGAGGTTGCCGTCCCGGCAGAAGGATTCGCGGCAGGTCCGGTTGCGCTCGATGGCGGTCCGCGCCTGGAATTCGCGGGGAACGCCGAGATAGAGCCGCCCCCAGTCGATCCGGAGGTTGTCGCCGGAGCGGGTCAGCGGCGTCTGCCGGGCGGAAGCCATCGAGAGAAGGTCGAGGGAGGGGTGGCGGTAGCGGCTCCAGACCACCTCTTCGGAGCCCTGATCCACGCAGCTTTCCCCGGCGCAATCGAAATAGACTTCAGCGGAGTGCGCCCTGCCGTCGACGGATTCCAGCTCGAAAACGAGATAGGTGAGCGGACGCGACAGGACGTCGAGCTTATGCGGCAGGGCGGGGGTGAGGAAGGTAAGGGTGAATTTCACCTCGTCGTCGGCAAAGGTATAGACGGTCCGGGTCGGATAGACCACGCAGCCGGTCTGGGGGATCTCAGGCGCACACTCACGGCCGCTGAAGCGGTAAGCTTTGCCGTCGACGCGAAGGTAGCCGCCGAGTCCACAGCCGGCCCCGGTCCAGTGGCAGCTCCAGCTGTCATTCAACTTGTCGCTTGCGGACCAGATGGAAAAATAGGGGTCGTGAACGATCAGGGGGACGGCGGGGTAACGGACGGACGGATTCTCTTTTTTCATGGTCATGGTTCTCCGGGGTTTTCGTAGCCTAATCATACTATAATACGCATCCCCCGTTTCTCCAATGCGTAAAACCGGCGAAGAGATGAGGTAAACACGCACGCATGATTATAAGTTCGGATTATAAATTCGCGGCATCCCCGCGCCGGAATCCATAAAACGAGCTTGAAAGTATCCGATTCCGATGCTATTATAAACCGGCTCCAACTGGAAGGCTTCTGCGATGAAAAATTTTCTTGACGGCTTTGATACCGACCTCAAACGAGGCCTGAAGGAGCAGCTGCATATTCTGTGGACCTACACGTCGAATGCCATCGAAGGGAGCACGCTTTCACTGGGCGACACCGAATTCGTCATCAAAGAGGGCTTGACGGTCGCCGGGCAGCCGTTGAAGTTCCAGACGGCG
>JAVBRV010000447.1:0-21268 GCA_031547585.1 Victivallaceae bacterium | reverse complement strand
GGGACTTTAGGGACAATAGGGACCGCGAGGGAGACAAGTGATAGCGCATTGAGTCTCTAAAGTCTCTACAAAACCGCGAGAAGCAAAAAAACATTATGTTTCGTAATAGTTCTGTGTTTGTCGACTTTTATGCTGATTTTTTCATTTCATCTCTTGACAAACAAAGAGGGATCGGGTATAATTAATAACGTTACGTAACATAACGAAAGTTGAAAAATGCCGAGAAAATCCGGAACCGTCAGTATCTATAAGATCGCCGCCGAGGCGGGCGTCTCCGTCGCCACCATATCGCGGGTGCTCAATAATCGCACCGGCGTCAGCGACGAGCAGCGCGGACGCATCGGCGCGCTGCTGCGCAAATACCAGTACAAGGTCAATTATCCGATCTCGCGCCGGCCGAAGCTGGCGATCGTCATCTACTCCCCGACCATGCTGAACGACTACATCTGCAAGGTGGTCAACGGCATCTACTCCTCCGCTTCGGAGTATCAGCTGGAAATCTCGACGATCCTGGCCCGGGCGGAGGATGGGCCGATCAAGGACCGCATCCGCGATCTCCAGTGCTCCGGCGCGGTGGTGCTGCTGGCCCCGGAAGAGAAGGGAGACTTTCTTGAACTCGCGGAGACCGGCTTCCCCGTCATCTTCATCGACGAGCAGGTCAATCACCCGGGGATCGGCTTTATCGACAGCGACTCCTACACCGGCTCCCGCGCCGCCGCCCTGCACCTGATCGAACTGGGGCACCGGGATATCGCCTACTTGCAGTACTGCCGCTCCAAACTCAGCCACATTCAGCGCCTTCGCGGCTATCAGAACGCCCTGAAAAACGCCGGGATTACGCCGAACCCGGACTATGTCGTCACTCTGGAATCGAGCCGCGACGGCAATCCGGATAAACGGGGCTACGACGCCATGCAGAAATTGCTGGCCAGGGCCCCGGAAGTGACCGCCGTCATGGCGGCGGATGATTCAGTGGCCCTCGGCGCCATCCGCGCCATCCACGAGAAAGGTTTGCGGATTCCGGAGGATATCTCCATCATCGGCTTCGATAATTACCCCCATTCGGAGTTCTATACCCCTCCCCTCACCACCATCAACCATCCGGCGGAGGAACAGGGGAAGCTGGCGGCCCAGGCCATCTCCGAATTTCTGACCACTAGCGGCGGCTCCGGCTTGCCGCAGGAGATCCTCGAAACCGGTTTCATCCCGAGACAATCAACCCGCAAAAGGAGAGACGGACAATGAATCACCGAAAACACCCGCAACGCAAGACCGTTGCGACCGGGAAGCCCGCATTTACACTTATTGAATTATTGGTAGTTATTGCGATCGTTGCCATTCTTGCCGCCCTGCTCTTGCCGGCGTTGCAGAAAGCGCGAGAACATGCCCGCACAATCACCTGTACCAACAATCTGCGTCAGATCGGAGCGGCCTTGCACGGGTATACCGGCGATAGCAAGGGCTGGTTGCCGAATACTCCGGACGGAGGCAATACCAACGGTTTTCACTTCACGCAGCCGTTGGAGGGCTATCTTGGTTCCAAGGCGACAGCCACCCGTGAAGGAAACGACATTTATACCGGCACCCGGCGCGGATATCCGGCTGCCGGAACGGTGTATGTATGCCCGAACGCTCCGCAATCGAAAAGCGAGCAATTCATCGACGTGGATCAGGGGTTCTACGCTTCCAACTACGCTCCCGTGGGATTGGACAAAGATGACACCTCAATCGAAGAAGCCGGACCTTATGGATGGAAAATCCACAACTTCCCCGAACGAAAGCTGGATTTGATCAAGGGCAATGTGTTGGCCGGGGAACAGCGTTACCGTCAACTTGGCGACCATGCTTTCCGCCGTGCGACCGACAACTCCAACGTCTACCCCTGCGTCATCTTCGGAGTCATCCGCCCGCTCAGCACCAACACTTCGCTTTTGCGTTCGCTTTACGGCGGCGGAGCTCTTCACGGCAACGACACCAAAGGGAACTGGCTATTCAAGGACGGTCATGTCGTCACCAAGAAAGCGGAACAGGATATGCTCCGCAAGTCCCTCGGCGGCGGTCTCAAGCAATATTTCATCATGTACTGAAGGAGAATTTCAATGTCAGGCGGAAGAACCATTTTATCAGCCATTGCCATCGGAGCGTCCCTTGCGTTCCAGACCGGACTGGCGGAAAAAGTCGATTTCACGCAATCTCCATATAAGGAGGCCATTGCCAAAGTTGAAACCATGACGGTTGAGCGCGAAGAGAATACTCCGGTGCTCAAGGTTCGGGTGTCGAATCCGGAAACGGAGAATGGACGGGTCTTTTTCCCGCTGGATGTCGCCCGGTTTCAGGGCAGCCGGATTCTCTTCGAATGTGAAGTGAAATTCTCCGGCGTCAGCCGTCCGGCGCAGTATTTTAACGGCGTGAAATTCATGGCCAAAGTGACTCCGCGGGAAGGAAGAATCTCCTGGCCGCAGCATTTCTTCTGGCACCGGGTCGACCAGGCGTATCCGGACAGCGACGGCTGGCAGAAAGTCTCGTTCTCCGTCGCGGCCAACGACCTGGAGAAACTCAACTTGGCGCTGGGGCTGGAAGGCAGTTCCGGGACCGCCTGGTTCCGGAATGTCGAAATCTGGCAGGAACCGGGCGTAAAATCGATTTTCGAGCAGGAAAAAATTCCCCAGGCCCAATACACCCGAACCTTCCCCCGGATGCGCGGCGTCATGTCGCCGCAATGGGATTCCTCCGAAGAGGTGCAGGAAAAGTATTTTCAGGACCTCGTTGCACTTGGCGGCAAACTCCTCCGGCTACAGCTGAAAGTCGCCTGGAAAGATCAGGGGAAGCTGATGAATGATGACTATCACGACCGCTGGATCAATACCCGCGAACCTCTGATCAAAACCGTTCTCGACTACGCCGAAAAGTATCAGTTGAAAGTAGTGGTGGACCTCCATTACGCCTGCGAATATTATCTCTCCAAACCGGCAAACTGGCAAAAACTGGCCGACGACTGGCGCAAACTCGCACCCGCGGTGAAAGGTCATCCGGCGCTGTGGGGCTATGATCTTCTCAATGAACCGCACTCCCGTTATCTGGGGCATGGGGTTCCCAACTGGCCGGAGATCGCCGAACACGCCATCCGCGCTTTGCGGGAGGTCGATCCCCAAACCCCGATCATCGTCGAACCCGACCATATGGCCGCGCCGGAAATGCTGCCGTACCTGCCGGTCTTCCCCTATGTCAACATCTTTTACAGCATACACTTCTATCATCCCTTCCCCTTGACCCACCAGTGGAACCTGGGGGGAAAGATCGAAGGATATCCGGCTCCGCTCAAGAATTGGAACAAAGCAGGATTGGAAACCTGGCTCGCTCCGACCCGCAAATTTCAAGAAGCGACCGGCGCGATCATTTTCGTCGGGGAATTCGGCGGCGTCCGCTGGGCTCCGGGAATGGAACAGTATTACCGTGACTCCATTGAACTCTTCGAGAAGTACCAATGGCACTGGTGTTTTCATGCCTTCCGCGAATCGGACGCGTTCGACGCCGAAATCATCGATACGGCCCCGAAGCGCATCTGGAGTGAAAAAGAGCGCAGCCAAGCCCGGGGAGAAAATCCGCGTCTGGACGTTCTTAAAAAAGCATTTCTCAAAAACAACCCCTAACCGGAAAGCAATTATGTCACCCGTTCCTCACTACAAGGGCCTGATCGCGGCCTCCTTCACCCCGTTCAAAGAAGACGGCCGGCTCGACCTCGATACGATTCCCTCCCTGGTGGAATCCGCCCTCCAAGAGAAATTATCCGCTCTCTTCGTCTGCGGTTCGACCGGCGAATTCGCCTCGATGACCACAAGGGAGCGCATGACGGTCGCGGAAGCGTTCCTCAAGGCAGCCGCCGGCCGGATTCCCGTCATCGTTCACGTCGGCTCCTCGGCGCTGGAGGAATCGGTGCTGCTGGCCCGGCACGCCGAAGAGAAGGGCGCGGTCGCCGTCGCCTCCCTCGCCCCCTTCTACTTCAAAATCGGTAGCGACGCCGCGATGCTGACCGCCGCCATGGGCGTGATCGCCAAAAGCGTCCCCCAAATGCCCTTCTACTACTATCACCTGCCCTTCGCCACCGGCGCCACGGTCTCCATGGCCGATTTCCTCTCGAAGGCGGAGAAAGAGATTCCCAATCTCGCGGGGGTCAAATTCACCCACGAGGACCTGATGGATTACCGGCAGAGCGTCGAGTATGCCGGGGAGCGGATGCAGATCTTCTTCGGGCGCGACGAGATTCTGCTGGCCGCCCTGCCCCTCGGCGCGCAAGCCGCGGTCGGCAGCACCTTCAATTACGCCGCCTGGATCTATCACCGCGTGATCGCCGCCTTCGAAAAGGGCGATATGAAGGAAGCCGTCCGCTGGCAGGGAGTCAGTCAACAGCTGGTCGAGCTGCTCCGCCGTTTCGGACCGGGCGCGCAAAAGGGGCTGATGAAGCTTTCGGGCGTCGACGCCGGCTTCTCCCGCCTCCCCCTGCCCGACCTCGGTCCGGCGGAGATGAAGCAGCTGGAAGCCGCGGCAAAACCCATCTTTGCCTTGAAAGGCCTCTGATATGCCGAAAGAGATTTTCCGCCGCCACCCCGCCAATCCGATCATCATGGCCGCCGACGTCAAGCCGTCGCGTCCGGATTGGCGCGTCGCCTACGTCATCAACGCCGGAGTCACTGAATTCAACGGTAAAGTCCGGTTGCTGCTCCGGGTGGCGGAAACCCCGAACACCGATCCCGCGAGCGAGCTTTTCCGTTCGCCGTATTTCGACCCGGTGACCGGCCGGGTGGAGTATCGCACCTACGACCGGCGCGACCCCTTGAACGACTTCAGCGACACCCGTTTCGTGGTCCGCCGCGACGCCGGCGGGCGCGAAGTGGAACGCGCCCTTTCCACGATATCGCACCTCCGTCTCGCGGACAGCGACGACGGCGTCCATTTCACCGTCGCCGAGGCTCCGGCGCTGTCGCCGACTTCGTATTACGAGCAGTTCGGGCTGGAAGATCCGCGCATCACCCGGATCGGTGACGAATATTATATCAACTACAGCGCGATCAGTCCGAGCGGCGACGTCACCGCGCTGGCCGTAACCCGTAATTTCACCGAGTACCAACGGTGCGGCGTGATCTTCCCGCCCGACAACAAGGATGTCTGCCTCTTCCCGCGCCCAATCAACGGCCGCTACTACGCGCTCCACCGTCCCGGTTCGGCGAAGTTCGGACTCCACGAAATGTGGATCAGCGAATCGCCCGATCTGCGGCACTGGGGAAATCACCGCCTCCTCTACGGGTGCCGGAACGACGCCTGGGGCGACCGCCGCAACGGTTGCGGAGCCGTTCCGATCGAGCTCGAAGAGGGCTGGCTGGAGATCTACCACGCCGCCGACCGGGACCACCGCTACAGTCTCGGCCTCTTGCTGCTCGATAAGGAAGATCCCTCCCGGGTCATCGCCGCCGCTCCGGAACCGGTGCTTCTGCCGGAGGCGGACTACGAATTGCACGGCTTTTTCGGCAACGTGGTCTTCTGCTGCGGAGCCTTGCCCGCAAACGGCAAAATCCGCATCTATTACGGCTGCGCCGACACCTCGATCGCCATGGCGGAAGCGCCGCTGCAATCCCTGCTCGATACACTTAAAATGCAGAGGTAGGGCGCTCTGTCCCCAGAGCGCCGTTCACGTGGTATGGTCTTCAGGGTGAAACCGCGTCCTTTGCGTATTTCGGAGAAGAAAGAGTTTGCCACGTTTTACCTGAAATTCATGCCCGGTAGAACCGGCAACGAGAACGGCTGCCTGGGGACAGGCAGCCCTACCCGGCATCGCGTTCCCACACACTTAAGCTTTGTAAGGATAAATAAAATGCATATGACGACCATCAGCAACGATCCGGAGTGGTACGAAGCCTGGCCGGACGTCGCGCTGACGCCAGGCGGGAAACTGATCGCGGTCTTTGCCGAATGCGTCACCCACCTCGACCGCTCGCGCACCCGGATCGCGCTCTCCGAATCGACGGACCGGGGCGCGACCTGGAGCGCCAAACGGGCAGTCACCCCGGTCACCGGTCCGAATGAGATGTTCTACAACTGCCCCCGCATCGTCCCCCTCAGGGACGGCCGGCTCTGCGTGATCGTCGACCGCAATCTGCATGGCGGGAAAGCGGAAACGACGCCGCAGTCGGAGGTGGTGCTCCTCTTTTCGGACGACGAAGGCCAAAACTGGAGCCGTGAACTGCCGACCCCGATCCGGGGCATCGTACCCGACCGCCTGCTGGAAACCGAAGACGGCCGCTGGATGATCGCCACCCACTACCTGGTTCCGGAGTCGGGCAGGCTCGAAGCCTTTCTCTGGCATTCCGGCGATCAAGGCAAAAACTGGCGCCGGGTCAAACTGGCCGCCGACCCGCGCTATCATCTCTGCGAATCCTCTCTGATTTCGCTCGGGAACGGGGTGCTGGCGGCGTTCATGCGCGAAAACTCCGGCCTCGGTTACGACTGCATGAAATGCCTCTCCACGGATAACGGCGAGACCTGGAGCAAAGTGATTCCTTTCCCCCTGCCCGGCTGTCACCGCCCGGTGATCGGCTTGCTCCAGGAGGGGAAATTCCTGATCACCTACCGCTTCATGCAAGGCGGCCGGGGCTGGCTCGGCTCCTGGTGTCAGAACCTCTTCGGCGCAATCACCGACCGGGAGTCGATCCTGACGACCGCGCGGGAAGGCGCGGCCGCCCGGATATTCCCCATCGACTACGACCGCTCCGGCCGCAGCGACCTCGGTTACAGCGGTCATGTGCAATTTCCGGACGGCATGATCTACGTGGTGAACTACATCATGGACGACGCCGCCAAAGCCCAGATTCGCGGCTACAGCTTCTACCTGAGCGATCTCGTCTTGCCGTAGAGGGGGCTGAGGCGCGCGATTAGACGGTTTGGCGGGGCGGCGAGAGGCAGAGGGGCCTTGGCGCGTGGCTCCTAGGGACGGTAGAGACTTTAGAGACATTAGGGACCGCGAGGGAGGCAAGTAACCTGGTCTTGTCTCTAAAGTCTCTAAAGTCCCTAAAGTCCCTTAGTCGAGGAGGAGCATCTCGGGGGCGACGAGACCATTTCGGCGGATTTCGTCGAGAATGGGGTTTTCCAGCTCGGGGGTGGGGAGGTTGATGCCGGGGCGAAATTTACCGGCGAGAAGTTCCGGGATGCCTTGGTTGACCAGCGCCATGGTGGGGTCGATGTATTTGAGGCAGGTGGGCTCTTCGAGGGCGAAGTTGAGGGGGCGCTTCTCGTTGAGGACGCGCGAGGCCGGAATCGCTTCGCCGAATTCGTCTTCGGCCCCCATGTTGGCGAGAAGGGTTTCTCCGGCGATCGGGGGGAGGTTCCGGAGGGCGTTGTGGATGCCGGTGGCGCTGACGGCGCACCAGGCGGTTTTGAGCGCTTCGGCGATGGCGTTGCGGTCCTTCAGGTCGATGATCCGCGCGCCTTCGGGGGGCGTCACCTTTTGGGGGTCGTCGACGATGGTGACCCTGGCTCCGCCCTTTTGGGCGTAGAGGGCGATGCCGCGGCCGACTTTGCCGCAGCCGAAAAGGACGATGTGTTTCCCGGTGAAATCGCCGTGACCGAAGTGGGCCATGCCGCGCCGGAAGCCGTCGCCGGTGCCGAGCTCGGTCTCGATGCGCTTGATCCGGCCGCCGTCGGCGAGGAAGACGGGTTCGCCGGACTCCTGATAGTGGTAGAAGCCGGAGCGGGTGAGCTCAACCCGTCCGTGGCGGCTCCGCACGCGCGCGAGAATGCCGGCGCAATCCATCACCGCGTCGTACTCCTCCTTCAGCTCCGCCGGACCGGCCACGCGGATGCCGTACTCCGGCAGCGCGGCGAGGATGGCGGGGTCGCAGGGGAGCAGTCCGCCGGAAGCGACGGTGAGGCGCGCTCCCCCGGCAAGCAGCGCGTAGTACTTCGTCATGGTATTGCGGAAAACCGGCGTCGCGTCGATCAGCGAAAGCCCTTCCAGCGGGCGTTCATAGCTCCAGCGCCGCGCCTGGCTGGCCAAAGCGGGGTACTCATGTTCCTGATAGAACCGGTCGATGGTGTTTTTCAACTTCGAAATCATCGGCATTATCCTCTCTGATACCGCGTCGGGTCGGCAATTCCCGCTTCTTTAAAACCAGCGCTCCGCAAGGCGCAGCTATCGCACTTGCCGCAGGAACGGCCTTCGGCATCGGGATTATAGCAGCTGGTGGTGAGAGCGTAATCCACCCCCAGATCGGCCCCGAGGCGGATGATCTCCGCCTTGCCCAATCGCTGCAGCGGCGCGTGGATCCGGTAGCTCCAGCCTTCGTCGACGGCGCTGGTCCCGAGGCGGGCGGTTTCCGCGAAGGAGGCGATGAAGGCCGGGCGGCAGTCAGGATACCCCGAATAATCCACGTCGTTGACGCCGATGAAGATATCGCGCGCCTCCAGCACCTCTGCCCAGGCCACCGCGAGAGAGAGGAAAATCAGGTTGCGGGCGGGAACGTAGGTGACGGGGATTCCCCCCTCCCCCGCCTCTTTGGCCGCCGGGACGTCGATCCCGTCGCTGGTCAGCGCCGAACCGCCCCACAGCCGCAGATCCACGGGAACCACCTGGTGAAAGGCCACTCCAAGCGAAGCGGCCACCTTGCGGGCGGCGTCCAGCTCGCACCGGTGGCGCTGCCCATAGTCAAAACTGAGGGCATGGCAGGCGAAATTCTCCGCCCGCGCCATCGCCAGAACCGTAGCCGAATCCAATCCGCCCGAAAGCAGGACCACCGCCTTCTTCATCATGATATACTCCTTGATTTTCTCCCGCTAATATACCTGTGCGGGAAGAAAAGTTCAAGAAGAGATCCGCTGAAAAAGCTGATCGAGGGCATCGGCCGAGAGCGGTTTGTAGAGGATTCCGTCGAACAGCGCCGCATCCTCAGGCGCGACCTGGGTGTCGGCGGTGACCGCCCAGATGGGGAGGCCGGAGAGGCCCAGCTCGCCGCGGATGCGCTGCGCCAGCTCGCTCCCGCTCTCCCCCGGCATCCACATGTCGGTCAGGATCGCGTCGAACGCCCGGTCGCTCCGCAGAATGGCGACCGCCTCCTCGGCGGAAGCGGCAAGCGCGCATTCCACCCCCCGGCGCTTCAGCATCGCCGCCAGCACCTTGAGGTTGAGGGGGACGTCGTCGACCAGCAGCATCCGCCGCTTCTCAAGGGGAGCGGCGGGAGCGGAGGGCTCGGGGGCGGGAAGAAGCGCCTTCTCCGCCTCGCGCACATAGCGGACGCCGCCCAGGCGGACGGTGAAAACACAGCCTTTGCCCGGTTTGCTGTCGAGTTCGATCGATCCCCCCATCCGGTCAAGCAGCCGCTTGGTGATGGCGAGGCCGAGGCCGGAGCCTTCGTAGACGCGCTTGCCGCGGGTGACGTTGTCTTGCATAAAGGGGTCGAAGATGGTCCGGCGGGCCTCTTCGGAGATGCCGATGCCGGTGTCGGAGACGCGGATTTGCAGCATCCCCGTCTCTTCCCCATCGGGCAGGAACGACGCTTCGAGCGACACCATTCCCGAGGAGGTGAATTTCACTGCGTTGCCGAGCAAATTGAGGAGGATCTGCCGCAAGCGAAGGTTATCCACATAGAGCCGGTGGCGGACCTCGCCAACCTCCACCCGGAGCTTCAGGTTTTTCTCGATGCACTTCAGCTTGAAGACGGCGGCCACCTCGCGCACCAATTCCGCCACGTCGTTCTCCGAGGGCTGGATGGTCATCTGGTCGGCTTCGAGCTTCGAGAGGTCGAGAACGTCGTTGACGAGGTTGAGCAGCGCGGTCCCGGCGAAGTTGATGGAGCGGAGGTACTCCCGGCCGAGCGCGGGGTCGACGTCCTCGTGCTGCAGGAGTTCGCTGAAGCCGATCACTGCATTGAGCGGCGTCCGGAGCTCGTGGCTGACCGTGGCGAGGAAGGTGCTCTTGGCGCGGTCGGCGGCCTGGGCCTGCTCCATGGCGGCCAGCAGCTCCTTCTTCTGGCGGGTCATCTCGGTGATGTCGATGTCGAGGGTCAGAATGTACGGCATGTTGCCGTTGCGGTCGAAGATCGGCTGGGCGGTCGAAATCTGCCGCATATCCTTGAAGTCATGCTCCTTGCGGCAGGGCTGCCGGGTCAGCAGCGTCTCCCGGACGGGGCAGAACTCGGGCGGTTCGCCGAAGCGGCAGATGGTGTCGCAGCACCGGGTCCCCAGCAATTCCTCCAGAGGCACCCCCGCGTCGCGCACCGCGCTCGGATTGGCAGCGAGAATCTTATAGTCGAGATCGATGATGGTGATGGGCAGCGAAATATTATCCATGATCTGGCGCTGAAGCGAGACGCTTTCGAGCAGCTGTTCACGCTGGCGGGAGCGCTCGAAGGCCAGCCGGAAAAGGTTGACGAGGCTGTCGATCATATGCGCTTCGCGGTCGGTAAAATTCTTCACCTCGCGGATGAAATCGACGCCGAGAAAGCCGTAGAGGCGGTTGTCGATCCAGATGCCGCTGCCCAGGAGCGAACGGAGGCCGAACGAGCGCAGGATGGAGCAAGGGAGCTCCAGGCCCGGCGGCGGCTGGGTGAGGTCGGAGAGGATGATGGACCGGTGGTCAAGCAGCGTCTCCTGCCAGCTGCCGAAATGGCTCATGTCGATGTTCGGGGAGGAGTCCATCAGGGAGGGAATTCCCTCCACGATCCACTCGAAGTCGCAGCTCGCCTGCGTCAGGGTGTCGTCGGTGAACTTGAAGAGGCAGCAGCGGTCCGCCCCGGCGTGTTCGCCGATGATGCGGAGCATTTCATGAACCGCCAGCTCGAAATTTTCCTCCAGCGTGATGCGGGTCAAGAGCTGGTTGATGATCCGTTCGCTGCCGATGTAGCCGTTCAGGGTTTCGATGGTGCGGAGCTGTTCCTGTTCGAGCTGGTGCTGCCGGGTGACGTCGACGCCCATGCCGACCATCAGCCGGGAACCGTCCGCGCGAGTGATAACCTTCTTGATGGTGCGGACGACGACCAGCTTCTCCTTGCGGTTGACGAAAACGTCGACGGTGTCGAGAACTTCGCCGCCCAGGAGCCGGCGGTCTTCCTCCTCGATCTTGAGCTTGGCTTCGTCGTCGAAGGCAAAAAGGTCGGTATCGAAGCGCCCGACGATCTCCCCCATGGAGAGACCGATGACCTCTTCATGACCGTGGTTGCTCATGATGTAGCGAAAATTATCTTCAACGTCCTTGACGAAAAAAAAGCCAGGCAGGTTGTCGATCACCGCGTGGAACATTTCGAGGCGGTCGCGCACCGCTTCCGGCGGCGCCGCCACGCGCTGCCGGTAGAAAAGAATGCCGACGAGCAGCGCGGCGGCCGAAGCCGCGGCGGCGGCGCCTCCCCAGAAAATCGGATCCAGAAAAAAAAGAACCCCCGTAAACTTCCACAGAAGCATCATCAGAAAAAAACCTCTTGAGCCGCGTCGGCACAACGGCGCGCTGGAATGATCGTAATTACCCGATACTATACCACTCCGGGGGGGAAATCGCAAGCCGCCGTTTGCATTTCCCTACCGTTATGGTTATATTATCTATAAAAAAACAGGATCCGTTTATGAAAAAAACAGCACTCACTCTCTTTTTTCTGCCGCTGCTTCTCACCGCGGCGGAAATTCCGCACCCCGTGACCATTCCGCCGGCGCTCGAAGCGGCGCTGGGAACCAGCGAAGAGGCGAAAAACGCCATCCAGCGCCTGCAAAACAATGCCACCCTCACCTCGAAAGCCAGGGCCACCGGGTGGCAGCTCCTGTGGACCGAACTGGAAGAGAAGAACCTCGTCCGCATCGCCCCCGGGCCGCTCCGGGGGGATCTGAAGCTCTTTCCCCTGACCAGCCGCCACTTCGTCGTCGCCGGCGACTGCGGCGATTACCTCAACCGGAAGGTGGCCGAAGTCTACGGCGAGCGCCTCACCGCCGCCGACAAATGGTACGCGGCCGGGAAGCTCAAGGACTGGAGCTACTCCTTCTTCTACAACTTCGCCACCGCCGATGTGATGGCGGCCTACTACCCGGAGATGAAGAACTCCTTCCAGGACACCCAGTTCTTCAGCATCTCCGCCGGGGATAAACCGATCCGCATCGCCCGCCGCGGCTACTGGATCAACGCCATCGGCATGAAATACGTGCCGCGCCTCGAACGCCCGGGCCGCTCGATCACCAATACCGCCGAACTCATCCCCTTCGCCTATTTCGAGCTGGAGCGTCCGCTCGGCTACCGCGAAAAGCTCACCGTTTCCACCCGGAACGGCGACTCCGCCAGCATCCTCTACGACGATATGCGGATCATTTCGCACGCCATCAAGATCAACCAGGTCGGCTATCTGCCCGACGCCGGGGAGAAATACGCCTACCTCGGCGCCTGGCTCGGCGGCGAATGGGGTCCCATGAAGGTCCGCGAGTGGATCGACCGCCCCTTCTACCTCCGCCGGGTCAACGATGATTACCTCGCCTTCGCGGGGCAGATGAAATACCGCTCCCCCGACCAGTACTTCCGCCGCGAGACGGAGGGGGCGATCCCCATGCCGCTGTACGGCGAGGATGTGCTGGAGATGGATTTCTCGATCTTCACCGAACCCGGGGAGTATTACCTTCACGTTCCCGGCGTCGGCCGCTCCTGGCCGTTCAAGCTGGGAGTCGAGGCGGTGGCGCGGCCCTTCTACGTCCACCTCCGGGGGCTGTTCCACCAGCGTTCCGGCATCGCCAAGACCCCGGAATACACCCGCTGGCCGATCAAAATCGACCACCCCTACAGCTTCCGGGGCGGCTTCCCCCCCAACTCGGCCCACTACGACAAGCGGAGCGGCTGCTTCACCAATGCCGCCGGCGAGGCGATCACCGTGAAGGATTTCGACGTGGTGCGGGCCACCGCCACCAACGAGAAGCGTCCCGACGTCCGGGGCGGCTGGTGGGATGCCGGCGACTACGACCGCCGCACCTTCCACTTCGCCGTGGTGGATGCGCTGCTCTCGGCCTACCTTCTGAAACCCGAGAATTTCAGCGACGGCCAGCTCGACATCCCGGAATCCGGCAACGGCATTCCCGACATCATCGACGAGGCCGCCTGGGGCGTGGAGGTGTGGCGCCAGGCGCAGAACCCCGACGGCGGCGTCGGCTGCTGGATCGAAGCGACCAGCCACCCCTTCAAGGGGCCGGAAAATGACGACCAGCCCTATTACACCGCGCTCCCGACCCGCGAAAGTTCACTTCTGTACTCCGCCTACGCGGCCAAGCTGGCCCGCGCCTACCGCCATTGCGGGCAGCAGGCGAAAGCCGACCTTTACTACCAGTCGGCGCGGAAGGCCTGGGATTTTGCGCAGGATCCCGCCAACCGGGCGACCGCCACCATCGAACTGCCCAAAGAGGGCGTCGTCACCTATCGCGAGCCGGAGAAACTCCCCTTCGAGCTCCTCTACAAAGCGGCGATCAACTTCCGGATGTACACCAAAGACACCGCCTTCGACCGCTACCTTGAGGAAGTGAACTATTCGAAGCTGCTGGAAACCGCCAAAGACTCCTACCCGGCCTACTTCCTCAGCGAACACGCCGAGGACGAAAAGATCCACTTCATGCAGGCCTCCGCCTGGCGGAGGATGGTGCGGGAACGGGCGCAGATGTACCTCCTGAGCCAGAAGGAGCTGGCCTACCGCAACATCAACTGGCCGCTCAAGAGCTGGCACTTCCTCGATCTCGCCTGGGGGCTGGGCCTGCCCTTCCACAAGGGCAGCTGGGTCCTGATGGCCTGGGTGGTGACGGGCGAGGAGCGCTACCGCGACTCCGCCCTCCTCATGTCGGACTGGATGCTGGGAACCAACCCGATGGGGCGGACGCTGACCACCGGGCTCGGCAAGGTGTACCCGGTGCGCTACCTGTCGCACGCGCAGTGGGAGATGATGGACCGCATCCAGGATTCCATTCCCGGCATCACGCTGTACATGTTCTCCGGGCGCAACCATTACAGCGGCTTTGAGAAAATTTTCCGCTTCGAGATGTCTCCCCGCCGCGACCACCGCTTCCAGGGATTCAGCGAAACGCTGCTCCCCGACAGCCTCACCGGCGGGAAGGAGATCACCCGGCAGCAGTGCGCCAAAATTCTGGAAGAGAAGATTCCGGTCTGGCGCCGGTTCGCCAACCTCGAAGGCGAGGCGGTCGAGCAGAACGAATTCACCGTCTGGGAGACCATGGCACCGGCGGCGGCGGCCTACGCCCTCTTGCTGCCCCCCGGCTGGAAGCCCCCCGCCGACTGGAAAAACCTCGAACCGCTCCCCGAGAAGGAGATCCCCGGCCGCGTCTTCCTGCCGTAAGAGATGGAGCATACGAAAAACCGCCGATCAGACAAGTCTGACCGGCGGTTTTTCGCTACAGCCCTTTTCTTCAGCGGGTAATTTCGTAGGCCATGACGCCGCCGTCGGCGTTGTCGAGCGTCAGGGTGACGCCCCCGTTCGACGGCTTCCCCTTGACTTCACGGAGCGGAAGGCCGTCGAGCCCGAGCGCGGAGATCCGAACGAGGGGCGACAGCTTCAGAGACACTTCGGCGACGCCGTGGCGGAAGCGCAGCGGCATGGTTCCCCAGTTGCGGAGCATGGAGCAACTCTCATCGTCGAAGCGGATGCCGCTGTTCTGCACATCGGTGAGGTGAAGGAGCAGCATCCGGCGCGATTCGACGAGCGGCCGGTGGTCGAGTGAGGTGATGAAGAAAACGCCGTAGCTCCGCTGGTTCCGGACAGTCATGAACGACCCGGCCAGCTCGGTTCCGGCGGAGAGAAGGGCGACTTCGCTTCGCGGGGTCACCACCTGAAACTGCTTTTTCCCCGGAACCAGAGTGAACTCGCCGGTGTCGCTGACCTGTTTCGTTCCGCTCAGCATCTTCTTGGCGAGCTCGCCTTCCCACACCGTCGCCCCGGCCAACTCCTTCGCCCGCTTGGAGACGAAGAATTCGGTGTTCTTTTTATCGAATTTCGCAACATTCTCCCGGTTGATGCAGCCGAGCTGCCCGGTGATGGCCAGTCGGCCGAAGCTGCCGGGGAAACGCCCCCCTTCGCCGCCGAAATCCTGGAACGCCCGGTAGGCGGATTCATCGTAGACCCAGACCCGGCGCTTCTGGAATGGCTTCACGTCGCGGCGGAGGAAGAGCATGAGCCCGATCCGCTCGGAGAGCAGGTTTACCGGGTCGCTGACGATATCGTAATATTGCATGGTGCGGGGTTTGAAGAGGTCCTTCGCCCGGTGCGAATAGGCGAAGCGGAAGAAGGCGTCGTAATCCTGCAAGCCGCCGTAGGTTCCCAAAACCGCGCCGCTGATCGCCCGGAAGGGGTTCGGCGACACGAAGTTGGTTTCGGTGATGGTAAAGGGCTTGCCGTAGATCCGGGAGTTCGACAGGTCGTCGATGGCCGGGGCGCCGCCGGAGATCGGATTGCCCGGCTTGAACTTGACCGGCATGTGGTAGGAGACCCCTTCCGGGAAGGCGGGGTGGTTGAAGTAGGAGTGGTTGTCGACGTAATCGAGCGTCTCCCGGATGAACGACTGCGCCTCGGCGTTCTTGAAGTTGACGCCGCTCACCACGAGCGGGCAGCGGAGGTCTTCATGGACGAAGCGGCGGAATTCGCGGTAGACCTCGATCTGCCGCTCGATCAGGAACTGCGCCATCGCATAGCGGCGTTCGTCGTCGCCTTTGAAACGGAGTTGACGCTCGCTGCTCCAGGCTTCAAAATCGCGTTCGAAGGCCGCCTTCAGCACCGGATCACGATCCCAGATATGAAAAGCGGGGTCTTCATTGAGGAGCGACGCCATCGCCAGCGCCGGTTCGTCCCCCCAGCGCACGCCGGTATAGGTGTTGACGTGGTTGAGGAGGTTGCCGACGAAGGCCTTCCAGTTATTCCGGGCCGAATCGAAGAGCAGCACCGCTTTCTTCATCGGCCGCCGCCCCGGAGCGCCGGCCAACTCGGGAATCTCTTCCGCCTTGGTCACCCGGTTGCAGTAGAAATCGGTGGCGATATAGATACCGGCCTTCTTCAGGCAGAAGACCAGATAGTCGAGCCGGTCGAGCTGTTCGGGATTGAGGGTGACGGTGTCGGGCATATCCTTCACCAGCATGGCGTCGTAATGGTGCAGCCGGACCGCGTTGTAGCCGATCCGCGACAGGTCCGCGACCAGCCGTTCGCACTCCTCTTTGGGCAGGAACTGCGCGTCGAAGCAGAGGTTGGCGCCGTAGAAACGGGCCGGGACGCCGGGGCGATCGGCAAATTCGAAATGTCCGTCCCGAACCACCACCCGGCCGTGCTTCCCGGCGGGAGCGTCCTGCAGGAAAGAAAAATCGAGCGCACTCCCCGGCGCCACCGAAACCGAATCGCGCTCCGGCAGGGGCCGGTACTCGGCGTCGTCCTTCCAGGTGAAGCCGCCCGCCGCTTTCGGCAGGGTTCCGGGGTAGTCCAGCGTCAGCGAAAGCGCCGCCTCCCGCAGCGCCTTCCCCTCGGGAGCCAGCCGGAGGCGGAGCTGGTAGTTCCCCTTGCCCTCCTTGCGGGTATCGCGCAATTCGACCGAGAAGCGGCCGGTGACGACCGCGAGCTTGCCCCCGGCCTCGAAGGCGACGGATTTCGCCGCCCCGGAGGAGAGCATTCCTTTGCCGCCCTCCACCGGGAGGAGGTGCGGTTTGCCGTCGATCCAGACCGTTTTCCCGGCCATCGCGTCGGGAAGCGCAAAGGTGAAGCAGAGCAGCTTCAGGGGAATCTCCCCCTCCGCGGCCAGCTTGAAATCGACGAACAGCTTGCCGTCTTCCTCGTGCGCCTCCTCCACCAGGTTGAAGGAAGCTCCGGCGGTCGCCCGCCAGACGCCCGCCAGCCGTTCCCCGGTACATTGGCTGGTGAGGTATTCGGCCGTCTGGCTCCGCACCTTCCAGGCGGCGTCGAAGGCCTGGAGGCGGCCGGTAATCCCCCCGACGGTCAGCGAACCGTCGGGATTGATCGAGACTCCGTCAAGCGCGGAAACGAGAAGCGCCAGCGTCAGCGCCAGGAAAAGCAGTAGTTGTTTCATCGGAGTCACCAGTAGAATTTCTGTTTGGATTCGAGGCAGGTTCCCCTGGCAACATGGCCATCCATGAAGACGAAGTTCGCTTTGCCGCCGGCGTGGCGGGAGTCGTCGGAACCGGGGTTGATGAGGTTGGTGTCCGCCCAGATCGAGAAGGCGAGCTTCGAGGTGTCCCGCCGCGGTTCCCCGAGGAGCACGGTCTGCGAGGGGATGCAGCGCTTGCCGTAGTTGGTGGCGTAGGTTTCGGCGCAGGATTGCAGAATCTGGTTCAGTTTCAGCCGCTCCGTGGAGGTGGGGTCGCCCGCCGTCGGACCGCTCCGGATGTTGCGGTTCATGCCGTAGGCCATATATTGCTGGTTCCAGCCGAAGCGGGAGAGGTTGCTGGTCTCGCAGATGTAGATGTTCCCCTTCTCTTTGAGGGCCCAGTAATTGTCGCAGGTCATGATCTTGAACCGCGTCGCCACTGAAGTGGCGAAAAGAAAGTCGGCCCAGACGTACCCGGTGCTGCTGCTGGTCCGCCAGCGGTGCGGCGGGAAGCGGTTATGGTTGTCGTTGAGGTAGACCATCAGCATGGACCCCAGCTGCTTCAGGTTCGAGGTGCATTTGACGGTCTTGGCCGTCTCGCGGGCCTTGTTCAGCGCCGGGAGGAGAATGGCCGCCAGGATGGCGATGATGGCAATTACGACCAACAGTTCGATCAGGGTAAAACGCCGTTTCAACATTTCGAGACTCCTTATTTCGTTTCGCTTTTGTACAGCGTGACCGGCAGCAGTTTTCGCTCGAGCTTTCCGGAGCGGATCATATTCCCCGCCTCCTGCGCCATCTCGAAGGCGCTCCACTCCGCGGTGGTCAGTTTCACGGTGGAAACTCCGCCGCAGTTATTGCAGTAATAGGGAACCAGTTCGACCTCGGCCAGCCCGGCTTCGGTCAGGGCGTCCTGGAAGCCCAGCGCGCAATCCACGCCGTAGACGATGACGGCGGTGAATTCGCGGTAGCGCTGCAGCATCCGCCGGGCGCTTTCCAGCGCGTTGCGGTAATCGGGGGTGAAAAGATCGACCAGCCAGCGGGCGTCCGGGGAGACGCCGTGCGCGACGAGCGTGTCGATGAAGCTGTTGCGCCGGTCCTGGTAGGAGATGGCGTGCGAATTGCCGCGATCGACGAGAAGGATGCTCCGGTGCCCCTTCCCCAGCAGGTATTCGGCGGCCATCCGGATCCCCCCGACATGGTCGGTGTGAACGTACGGCACGTCGGAGTCGTAATCGGGCATGCCGATCGCAATCACCTGCCGTCCGTTGCGCCGAAGGGTATCCACCGTATCGCGGTCGGCCACGAAGCCGCCGACCACCACGGTATCGCCGGGAACGCTCTTCGCGAGATAAGCGTCGATGCCCTCTTTCGGCATACCGGGGTCGATGGTCACCTGGTCGATCCGCCGCCCGGTGTCGTCCAGCGCGGCGTGGAGTCCGGCCAGGATCGCCGCCGTGAAGGGTTCGAAGCGCCCCCGGGGGTCGCTGGTGAAGAGGGTGATCCGCCGGTCCCCCGAAGGCAGGCCGTGGACAAACGTCCCTGCCCCGCGCCGCCGGACGAGAATCCCGTCGCTCACCAGCGACGAAAAGGCCTCGCGCACCGTATTCTTGCAGATGCCGAGCTCCCGCGACAGGTTGTTCTCGGTGAGAAAGGCGTCGCCCACCCGGTACTTGCCGGATTCCAGCTCCTCCAGCAGGTGCCGCCGCACGATGTCGCGTTTGGAAGTTACAGCCGTGTTTATCATAATACCTACTTTTACGAAGTTCTCCTACATTTGCATATAGTATAGCAAAAAAAACCGTCAACGTCAAGACCCCAAGTGAAAAAAGTACGATTTTTTCCGCATAACGGCGTTTTGGGTGAAGTGGCGAGAGGCAAATGGGCCGTGGCACGCGGCTCCCAGGGACGGTAGAGACAATAGGGACGATAGGGGCCGCGAGGGAGACAAGTTACAGCGCGTTAAGTCTCTAAAAAAACAGGCGACAAAAAATCTTATTTTTTCCGCGCTCCCGACAGGCGGAACTCGGTGGGGGTGAGCCCGGTGTACTTGCGGAAGGCGGTGGAGAAGTAGAGCGAATTGCGGAACCCGAGGCTTTCGGCGATCTCCTTGAAGGAGAGTCCGCCGGAAGCGACCAGCTGCCGGGCGCTTTCCATGCGGAGACGATTCCAATGGGCCTGGGGGGAGATTCCGAGGTATCCCTGGAAGAGCCGGGTCAGGGTGGCGCGGCTGGTCCCGAGCTCGGCGGCCAACCGGGTGATGGAGAGGTGGCAGCCGCGGTCGGCCTCCATGGTCCAGATGGCCCGGGTGAGCAGCGGGGGGAGTTCGCGCTTCTCCGCCTGCGAGCAGCAGCGGGCGAGGAAGGCGATGAACTCATAGCCGAAGTGGGAATTTTCAGAAGCCTCGTCATAATCTTTGCGCTGAAGAAGGTCGGCGATGCGGAGGAAGCGGTTGACGACCGCCTCCCGGTCGGCCGGGTCGGGGAAGGCGAGTTTGCGACTCCGGTGCATGCCGAGCGATTCGGCCAGCATTTTGACCATGCCGCCGGAGATGATGAGCTGCAATTGCCGTCCGGAGCCGTGACCGTTGCGGAGAAGAACGTCGCTGCCCGGGGTGGTGATGAAGAGTTCGCCGGGACGCAGGGTTTCGGTTCTCTCCCCGGTCTGGAAGCAGGTTTCGCCTTCCAGCTGGAACTCCAGGGCGATGCTGGCGTAGTTGGCGCGCCGGATCCACCACTCGCCGCGCCGGACGTTGTCGGTGAAACGGTGGGGCCAGACCGCCAGCGACCAGGGGTGAATGTCATACCAATTCTCTTCGCGCCGCCATTGCACCTTCTCCCCGTATCCCGGCGAATAGGAGTCGCGCGAGCGGATGGTCCGACTGACGACCCGAACGCCCTGATGGTTCGTAGAATCCATAGTTACCCCCCTCTAATACCAATTTGACATCTGACAGTTAGTAACTCTGAGATTGCAAATCGGTATAAACTTTCGATTTGAATATATCTGATACAAATTTATATACATTTCCCCCTTTTTCAAGTTGCAAAATTCAATATTTTCGTATAAAATATAGATAGTAAAAGTTGCCAACCCGAATAAAGGGCCTGTTGCCATGAAAAAGAGTTTCACGCTTATCGAACTCCTGGTCGTCATAGCGATCATCGCCATTCTGGCGGCGATTCTGCTGCCCGCGCTGAGCAAGGCCCGGAACCGGGGGAAGGCGATTCAATGCACCTCGCAGATGAAGAACTTCGGATCCTGGGAGGCCCTCTACCAGAGCGACTTCCGCGATTTCATCGTGCCCCCCATCGGCGACAACGAAGGATTTGTGCCGAACTACTACACCAGCAACTACCACTGGGACTACGTTTTCGCCTCGCGCTACCTGACCCCCGGCGCCACCAGCTTCCAGCGCACCAACCGGGCCTACCGGGTTTTCCTCTGCCCGCTCGACAACTCCCCGATGCCGCGCCCTTCGTATCTGAACACCATGCCGCGCTCCTACTCCTTCGCGATCGGTTGGGCACGGTGCGCGCCGAGCACCTCCGCGACAACGCCCTCGGCCTTCCTCAAAATCGGCATGGTCAAAAAGCCCTCCGAATCGATCTTCATCTCGGAGCATAACTACGAAACCTCCACCAAATACGGAAACGCCGCGGTCGCCGTCTGCAACAACGGCAACAAGGCGGAAGTCGGGCTGTGGAACGCCGGTTCGGTCGGGACCTACCACGACGGCCGGGCGCCGATTCTGCTGCTTGACGGCCACATCGTCACCCGCGGCATCCACCTCGCCAACAGCGGCACCATGGTCTGGGCCAACACCACGACGGCGAACTTCCTGCGCTACATTCTGCTCCAGAACCACAGCAAATAGGAGTCCCCCATGACGAAGCCATTCTCCGCGGCGCTTCTCCTTGTCGCCGCGTTCCTCCTCCACGCCTCCGAAATCGGCGTTACCCCCGCCTCGATCATCAAGGTCGAAGAGGTTGAATTCAAGCTTTTCGCGGCGGCCCCGAACTGGAAGGGCAACGCCGCGCAGGACGAGAAGAACGTCACCTTCCCCGGCGAAGCCGGTTCCCGCGAGCCGGATGGCGGCATCACCCGGCAGGGGGTGTTCACCACCCGCCACTACGGCGACTTCCAGTACCGGGAGACCCGGCTGGTGGAGGCCGAACGCGCC
>JAVBRV010000465.1:0-14299 GCA_031547585.1 Victivallaceae bacterium | reverse complement strand
TGTGCTTTCGATCGACGCCCCGCCCGAAAAAGCCGCGCCGAAGCTCTACGCCCTGAAGCTGAACGGCGAACGCGGCGAGGAGATTCCGGTCACCCGGAACGCGGACAAACTCGAACTGGTCATCGACACCGCAAAACTCGCTTCCCCGACGCCCTTCTTCGAACTCGTCACCGGCCGCTGATCTGTACGGCACATACCTTTTAAACCAACCCATAACCTACACCGCCCTTGACCGCGAACAGCGAGCGCCAGCTGGCTGTGCGCGCATCCCTGCGTCGGCAAAAAAGCCCGGAGGCATGAGTACGGCCGAAGGCCGCACGGAATGCCGGAGGAGGGGTCCCCGGAAAGTGCCCCCTTGCTTTTGCAAAGCAAAAGATCGAGCCCCGTGGGCGAAGATGGGGGACTTTTTGGGGAGTCGTGGTGCGTGGCACTGCCTGCCAGATTTTTGTAGGGGACCCAAACGATTTTGAAAAAATCGGTTGGGCATAAAAATCGTCGCGCTCGCAACCTGTACGTCGGGTCAAGGGCCCACCGGCCCTTGCGGGTCCAGGGCGGAGCCGGAATCGAAAAGTACCTCACTCGCAGGTGCGAGTACGGCCGGAGGCCGCACGGAGTACCGGAGAGCGGGGCCCCCGGAAAGTGCCCCCTTGTTTTTGCGCAGCAAAAAACCAAGCCCCGTGGGCGAAGGTGGGGGACTTTTTGGGGAGTCGGGTCTGGGCCAGGCTGGCCCAGCGAGAACCGTACTTTAGCCACAGCAGTTAAGAGATTTCTCGACTGCTGTATTCGGGGCCGGGGAGCAGGAGCCGACTGGCCAGCTCCTGTAAGGTCAGGGTTCCGTCTTCGAGTTGACGACGGAACTGACTGGGGGTTAACCCGGCGTATTTGCGGAACTGACGCGAGAAGAAGTTGCCGTCTTCAAAGCCGACGCGACAGGCGATGGCGGTGATATTTTCCGGCGTGGTCAAGAGGGGGGCGGCCATTTTCAGGCGGAGCCGGGTCAGGTATTCGCCGGGAGCGATGCCCATGACGTCCGAGAACTGATGACGGAAGTTCGACTCCGACATGCCGGCGAAGCGCGCCATGACGGCCGGTTGCAGCTTCTCCGGATAACGCCGGTTCAGCATTTCGACTACCCGGCTGATGCGGAAGGAGTTTTCGCCGCAGCGGCCGGTCTGGGGTTTCACGCTCCGGCAGATGACGGCGATCGCCCGCAGGAAGGCCGCCACTGCCGCCGCCCGGAATCCCGGCTGCTGCCCGGCGAGTTCCTGGCGGCACTCCTCGAGAAGAAGGATGATCGGGGCCATCTCTTTTTCGGAGAGGGAGAGCAGCGGCGATACCGCCGCCGGATTCCCGGAGGAGCCGAAGTTCTTGAAGAGCATCTGGTAGCCCGGCAGGTCGTCGAGGTCGTAGCGGAGCTGGCTGAAGAGTTCGGGGCGGAACAGGATGTTGTAATGAGCCAGCTCGTTGATGGCGATGTAGCGGTGGACGCTGCCGGGCGGGAAGAGGAAGACGCTTCCCGCCGAAATCAGCTCCTCGCGGCCGTGACCGTTATCGTTGCGCGCCACGCCCTGGTATACCAGGACCAGTTCATAGAAGTCGCAATGGCGGTGGTAGACGTCGTTGCGCATGTAGCCATCCCAGCTGAAGACCGCCAGCGGCAGGTCGCAATCGACGATTTCGAGCTCGTAGAAGCGATAGTCGTAGAGTTCGCGCCCGTTCCACTGCTCGCCGGTGAGGTGAAAGTGCGGATTTTTCGCCGGTAGAACAAATGATTTCATTTTTACTTTCTATTTGAAGATCACGAAAGGATATTTCGCGGGGTCTTTGCTTTCGCCGATGCCCGGGGCGATGCCGATCCAATTCTTCCGGCCTTCGCCGTCGTTGTCGTTGATCAGCAGATTGAAGCGGAACCCTTCGCGCAGGATCCCCTCGGTCAAGCCGATCGCCGCGAAGGGAATCTCCGCCTCGTAGCCGGTCACGGTTCCTTCGCGGGTGGTCGTCAGCTTGACGGCCGCGGCGGCCGCGGTGGCGGTCCGGCCGTCGGGAGCCGCCCAGCACCAGACTTCCGGGGCTCCATCGGCCAGCCGGGAGAGGCCGAACTCCCAATGGCCCTTCCGGCCGGGGAGCTCCAGACCAAATTGGACGCTATCGCCCATCCAGACATTCGCCCCCCGCTCGGGCTGGTGGTGGCGGTCGTCGGTCGCCAACACCCGCAGCAGCAGCGCGTTCTTCCGAGTTCCCAGCCAGACCTGGGCGGAGAGGTCGCGCGGTCCCTTCCAGAGCAGATGCGCCTTCGAGGGATCGGTGGGGAACAATTCGTAGATCTGGTACCAGCGGTTGAGGAGGAAATCCGCCGGACGCCCGGCCGGATCGCTGAAAGGAATGACCTGTGACACATGGACTGGCATCTCCACCCGGCCCCGGTAGTCGGTTCCACCGAGCTGATAATCGATCGAAAGGTTGACCGGCACGCCGAAGACCGGCCTGAACGCGGGGTCGACCCGGAGTTCGAAGGGCGCCGCCGTTTTCCCTCCGGCGGAAACGGTGATCTTGCGCTCGAGCTTCTCCGGCAGAAATCCGGCGGGAGCGCGGACCGCCAGCCGGAATTCCGCCGCTTCGGTCAGAGGATTGGTCAATTGCACGGCAAACCGGTAACTCCGGCCCGGAACGGCGATCTCTTCGCCCTCCGGCTTCACCGGGTTCCCGGCGAATTCCGTCCGCGTCGCCCCGGCCAGCCGGAGCGTAACCGGCGTTTGGCCGACCTCCAGCAGAATCCGGCCGTCATGCACCGGAACCGGGCGGCGGTTGTTCATCAGGTCGACCGCTTCCGCCGATTTCGCATCGGTCCGGATCACCACCGGCAGGGCGGCCCGCTGTTCGCTCCAGGCGGCCAGCAGCAGTTCGTCCTTGTCGCGGAAGAGGAGGAGCCAATCGAGCGCCCCCGCTTCGAGCTGCCGCTCGAACTCCTTCCCCCGGAAGAGCGTCACCAGCGTATTGTACACCGCGTACACCGGCTTGGGGTAGAAGTCACGGGTCAACATTCCGTAATTCTGTTCGCCGTGGTTGGGGTTGTCGCCGTCGTTGCGCAGATCGTACCAGTTGTAGCCGACGGCCCCGCGCCCCCAGGCGAAGAGCAGCTTCTTGTAGAGGGCTTCCGCCTGCGGCCGCTCGTTGCCTCCGGCGGAGGTCAGCGCGGTTTCATTGGCCCACCAGGGCTGGGTCGTCCCGGTCCTCTGGCGCATCGGCAGGAAGCGCTCCTCCACCATCCGGTAGAAATGCGGATAAAAGGGGCCGTGTTCATGATAGGCGTGGATGTCGAACGCGCCTTTGCCCTTCTTCAGCGCCTGCTCCTGGTAATCGGGTTCGCGCAGCATCGGGTGGTTGGCGAGGGTGGCGAAGCCGCCGGTCAGCACCACGGCTTCCGGATCGGCGGACTTGACCGCCCGGTAGGCGCTCTTCATCATTTCGGCGTAGCGGGTGGAGTCGATGCGGGAGAACGGCGTGACGTCCGGCTCGTTCCAGACCTCCCAGAAGCGGACTTTACCGCGGTAGCGTTTGGCCATTTCAAAACAGAACCGGCTCCAGGCTTCCGGTTCCGGCTCGGACTTATCGGGGCGGTCGATGGCGGGATTCCGGGCGGCCCAGGGGGCGGTGTAGCAGAGAATCGCCTGAAGCTCGATGCCCTGTTTGGCGAAAATAGAGACCGTCTGGTCGAAGGAGTTGAAATTCCACTGGTCGCGGGCGGGTTGGACCCGGTGCCAGTAGATGTCCTCGCGTACCACCTTGGCGCCGACCAGGGCCGCCGCCAGCGCCTCCAGCTCCTGGGCCGGAGCGGGGTGAAGCTGCGGATGGGAGGAGATTCCCCAGAGGAAGCCTTCCGCGCGCCCCGGCGTCGGTCCGGCGGGCTCCAGATAGGCGAAGGAACGGGTCAACGTCACCGGGTTCTGCCCCGGGGTTGCCAGCCGGGCGCGGACGCTCCAGTGACCGAAAGCCGGGGGGTGCGCCTTCACCGGCAGGGTGAATTCGGCTCCGGGCGCCAGGTCGAGGGAGGGGACTTTTTCGCTGAACACGCGGTCGTAGAAGTCGCGGAACTCCACCTCGGCGTCGCCGCGGTAGCGTTCGGAACCGGCGTTGCGGAAACGGAGGTTCAACTTCCCCTCTTCCCCGGCCCGCAGCACCCGCACCGGCGTGCCGGTCTCGACCTCGAGGCGGATATTGTCGGCGGCGGAAGGAATTTTAGCGGCAACGTCCGCGCCGATGAACAGCGCTTCCCCGGCGTCCGATTCGCGTTCGAAGTCGATGGAGAATCCCCGCAGCGAGACCGGCAGATCCATCTTTTTGTCGTTGTTGCCGCCCCAGGAGGCGTTTTCGCGCTTGGCGAGGTCGACCGGGTAATCGATGACCTGGACGCCCGCCTCCGGCAGCGGCAGATAGCGCAGCTGGAACTGGAAGGTTTCGCCGGTCGCGTCGACCAGCCGCAGGTTGATGCTGCGGATCGGCGCTTTGGCGGGCAGCCGGAGCCGCAGCGAGATCACCCCCTGCCGGAACTCCTCCGGCAGCGGCAGCGGTTTACGCAAATGCAGTTCGGCGTAGGCGAAGGTTCGCCCGTCCCAGGTCACGTGCAGACCGGTTCCGGAGCCATCGGGGAGCGGCTGCCGCGACAGGGACTGGCCGCGTTTCTCCGCGTTCATCACCTCCCAGAGGGCCGGGTTCCCGAAGTCCCCCAGGGGAGCCGCCGAAAGCGGAAGGGCGAACAACGAGACGATTGCCGATAGCAGGTATTTTTTCATGGAGTTTCTCCGGTTCAATGGATTACGGCAGGTTGGTCAACGCCAGGGCGGAGTTGAAGGCGACGGTGAATTTCAACGGCGATTCGGCCAGTGCCCCCCGGCTCATGGGGGCGGAACGGCCGTCGAAGAATCCGGCATTGGCCTGGTTGGAGTGCACCAGCGCCTGGCAGGTCTGCACCCCGGAGGTGGTGAAAGCCTGCCAGGGGCTGAACTGGCTGGTCATGCGGCCGTCGCGGAACCGGGTGTCAATCAGCAGCGTCGTGCGGGAGGGCGTCTTGACCCGGGTGAGCTGATAGGTGATGGTTTCGACCGGCGCCGTGACTTTCAGGAAGAAGTCGCCGATGTCGCCCTTCTTGGCGTTGTAGGCGGCCGTATCGATGTCGAAGCGGACCGCGCCGTAACAACCCCACGTCCAGTAGTCGTATTTGGCGGTCATGGCGGGGCAGATCATGGCCGGGGTGGAGGTGAGGTAGTTGTTGATCCGCAGGAGTTCCGGCCAGATTTTGCTGTCGGTGTAGAAGATCATCTGCTGGCGGTGGTCGTTGGCGTAAAAGATCTGGCCGGCGAGGCACTGCTTGAGGTTGGCGACGCACTGGGTGGCCTTGGCCCGCTCTCGCGCCTTATTGAGCGCGGGCAGCAGAATCGCGGCCAGAATGGCGATGATGGCGATTACTACGAGGAGTTCGATCAGCGTGAAATGTCTTTTCATGAATAGCTCCATGTTGTTCTTCGGCTCGATACTATATTATACCTCGGATTCAGTAAAAACGGAAGGACATTTTTATAAAAAGTTAGCACAATATGGCAAAGTAATATGAATCGCTAGCCGACTTCCTTTCGAAATCGTCGTTTTTATCAGCAATATTGTGCGAATGGACTCCTCCCATAAAAAACGGGCGGCGTTGGGTTTCGCACTTGAAACCCCGGCATCCGGGGGTAAAGTTATAGGCAGGCACTGTTTTGCGAGGAATGGAATGAGTCAAACCAAATATCATACGAATTCGTATCAGCCCAGGGTCACGCTCAACCACCCGGTCAGCACCGGAGGGACCACCGACGACTGGCAGATCGGCGGCGATATGGCGGCGTATGCCCTGGTCGCTTCCCGCAGGAAAAGAAGATATTACCTGCTGCCGTCAAAGGTCAAGCGGCGCACGACCCCTATCGTCATCTTCACCGTGATTCCGGCGGTCCTGTTTTTCCTTTTGTATTGGGCGCCGATTCACCTTCTCTGGCGTTTATTGTTCTGGCTGATCGCCTGCGGCATCCTGTGCGGCGGAATATGGAGCTTCATGAGGAGGATGGAGGTATCGCTGCAGCGCTTCCCCCTGATGAAGCTCGACCTCGACTGCAAAATGGTAACCTTTTTCCGGCGAAAGAGATTGGCGTATCTGCAGATTGCCGGGGCCCGCTTGCGGATCGACTTTGCCGATCTCGTGAAAGTTCAAATGGTTGAGACGAGGAAGCTGGAAAACGGCCGGGGCGGCGGCTTTCTTACGCTCCTCACCCGGCCCTATTCGGCGCTGGTGTTGATTACCCGAGCAGACGGAGAGGAGAAGAAGAACGTCATCTTCGTCAACGCCGGGGTGCTGCCGTTCGTCAACCGTACCGCCCGGAAGATTGCCGAGGCCGCCGGCGTCCCATATGAGTTCATTCCCAGCCCGCCGTACGCAACCAAAGTGGAAGGGGAGTAGATGAAAATCTATAAACCGATACGGGTTGCCGGGCCCTGGCCTCTCCAATTGGGGCTCATTCTTTTCCTGTCGGCATTGCTGGGGGGAATCTATGCCGTATTTCAGGTGCTGCCCGAAACCTGGTGGTTCCGGGGGTGGCTCTGCCTGCCCGCGGTGTGGCTTTTTTGTTTCATCATCGGGTCGATTTCGGCATTCCGCATCCGGCATTACGGGCTGGAGGTGACGGACATTCAAAGCGATGAGGAGAAGGAGAGCATTCGGGTCACGATACGCCTCATCGATTTCCCGCAGCCGCCAATTCCCGAAAATAAGATAAGCGTCCGGTTCCAAACGAGATTTGGAGGCGGTTTCCCGATCGCTTTCAAGCACCAGACGGTGATCTATCATGAAAGCGACCGCTCCTATACCATCACGGCGGACATGGAGGATTTATTCTGGTATCTGAGAGACGGTCTCTATATCTACGTGAAGCCTGGGAAATGTATTCCGCGTTGCGCTTATTTACTCAAGTTCAACCCCGACTGGCAAAGCTTGAAATAAGCATTAGACATTTGACGCAATCGATAAGGTGACGAGTAAATGAAAGATAAATCATCAAGGCGTTCTTTCAGGCTTGTACTGAACGATGAGAGTTGTGATTTTGGAAAATTCGAGAAGCATATAACCGTTTTGTATCGCTTCGTTACCGCTCCCCTGGCGATCTTGGCGGTCGTTCTGGTTGGAGTAAAATGGTCGAGTTCTAACGCCGATTCATTCAGCCTCCTGTTCACCTTTATCGCTTTGGGGGCCGGGGTTCCCAAGGTCATTCTCGGTCAAATAAAGTTCCATAACCGCAGGATTGAAAGGTGGGGATGCCTGTTGTATATATACCCCGTCTGGCCCATCCTGGGGATTATACTGTTTGGTATTTTGAGGCCGATATTGGAATAGACGTGTATTTAGAAAAGAACGAGAAAGAATGAGGTCCCGGTTTATGAAATATTCTTTGAATAAGCCTGAGAGATGGATGGGGATTTTACTCTTAGGTAACGCACTGATCCTCATTGCCATGACAGGAATGGCAAGTATTACAGGCTCCTTAAACATAAAAATGTTCGGCGTGGATGTCTCAGGGCAGCCGACCTTGTCATCCGTTGTGTTTGTCGGAGTCCTTTCGCTCATCCTCATGGTGAATGGAGTTCTCTTTATTTGCCGGCCTCGCTTCGGGTGGTATTTGCTCTTCGTTCTTATCATACTGTGGCTACTGTGTTCGGTTTATAATTGTATTTCCCAGTTGGGAACCGGTTCTCCTCTTGATTTAACTTTCATTTTCCTATTTATAATTCTGGCGGGTATGTTCGCCTATCTGAAGAAGAAACGGGAATGATGCCGGTCATTATGTTCTAAAAAATTTGTTTGAACACAGGAGAAAGTATTTATGCAGCATAGAATGAAAACGCATCCCTTGACCCAGGAAAAAATCGACAACCTTCTTGGGGCTGCCTCCACGGGGAGCCTCGCCACGCTGAACCCGGATGGTTCGCCCTATGTCACCCCGGTTCACTTTCTATATTACGGCGGCGCGGTTTATCTCCACGGATTGCCCCTGGGGCGGAAGGTCGACAATATCAAAGCCGATCCCCGGGTCAGCATGACGGTCTACGAGATGGAGGCGCTGCTGCTGGATCCGGAGGAGAAGCCGTGCGATACCAACACCAAATACGAAAGCGTGATTCTCGCGGGCAAAGCCATTATCCTGGAAGATATAGAGACGAAACGAGAAATTCTCCGTGAAATCGTAAAAAAGTACACCCCGTACCTCGGCTCGAAAGAGCTGCCCGAAAATATGGTCAAAGGAACGGCAGTCATCAAGATCGACATACATGATATTACGGGGAAATATTACGGCTGAGGCAAGCATGCGTAATCGATTTCATTTTGCCGCGGCCTATTGAAACTTCGTGAATCCTTTGACTTTCGGCCAAAATGAAGCTCCGCGCCCCAAGACGCGGTATCAGGGAGTTCGCCGGAATCGGCGGCGACGTCACATGGTAGGGCTGTCTGTCCCAGACAGCCGTTCACGTTGTATGGTCTTTGGGGTGAAACCGCGTCCTTGGCTTATGCCGGAGAAAAAAGAACCAATACGTTTCATTACAAATTTATACACTGAAGACCATGCTGCGAGAACGGCGCTCTGGGGACAGAGCGCCCTACCCGGATCGCTTCGCAAAATATGTAACCTGAATTTGAAAGGCGACCCGAGGGTCGCAGTATTGAACCCAAGATGGAATAAAACCGTACGCAGATGTATGGAGGTAAATGTGGATGAGATCAAAAATTTCCCGGAGGTGAATCCCGCCATGCAAGCGCCGCCGCCGTGGCCGGAAGCCTTGGCCGAAATGGTTGTCGGCAAAGAGGGCAAAATGCTTCCTGTGGACGACAGCAAGGCCGGGCGGCTTCTATGCGGATTCCCGGTCGGTACGGAAACACCGCGCCCACTCTATTCGCCGGAACTCTTTTACTCCTATTGGCCGACCCGCCGCGAAGCGGAAATCGCTTGGACAATCCGGCGTTTGATTATTGAGCAGATGGATCGTCCGAAAAATATGATGGTCTATCCGAACGACCCGATGAGCCTTCTGGACTTCTGGGACGGCGATTCGTTGGAGGATGTGGAGTTTATCGTAGCGCTGGAAGAACACTTTGAGATCAAAATACCCGACAGCGACGCGGAAAAATTATTCACCATCTTCAACCTCGCCGACGCGGTACAGTACCTGATCGGCCGGATCGACGCCCAAGCGACTTCTTTCGGAGGTAAAAAATAAAGCGATTAATTCAATCGGTGGCGATTGTATTCGAGTTTCAACTCATCGACGATATACTGATCGCTTCGGCAGTGGAGATCGACGACGCTTACCTGCGGCGGTGGCAAGGGTCATTTCTGCACGGGTAGCTTATGAAGTCAGCTTCACTTCTCTGTATTCCATGCGCGAAGCGCGCTTCATATCGGGGAGCGGAGTGACTCGATGCTTCATATTGACGCGAAGCGGCAATGCTTCATCGCAAGGCGGGGAAGAATGAAGCGTGCCTTCGGCACATGAAGCACTGTCGTATGAAGCACCGCTGCGCAGTATGAAGCGAAGCCTGGCGGCTTCATTCGCCAACTTTTGAAAAAAAAGTGGCGGAGAGAGAGGGATTCGAACCCTCGGTACCCGTGAGGGTACAACGATTTTCGAGACCGTCGCCTTCGACCGCTCAGCCATCTCTCCGATCCGCTTGGATTGCATAATATAGCGCGCTTTTTGAAAAGGTAAAATCCTTTTTCGAAAAAACTTCAGAAAAAAGCATCGTAAGGGGAATGCAGGAGGTTTTTGAGGCGAAAATGGACAGATAACTCCAGGAACGGAGGAAACGGAGCTGTTGGCGGCGTGTACCAAACAACGTTGCGTGCCGATTTCCCCGGCCCATCGCGTAGTTAGCTTAAGCAAGCGCAGCAAGCGGCCGCGGCGAACCGGGTCGGGGTCGCCCTGTCACATCAGGTGGCTTCAGGAGGGGGAATCAGGCCCCCTTCTGACTCCCGCGACGCCAATACGTATATCGCGTTGGCAACTCGCGGGCAACGTTTGCAGAGAAGGAAACAACACCGCCGAAGAAGTCAACCGCCATGGGAGCTGCCGGACAAGTCCGGCAGTCGGCGAGATGCCGCACAGCGCGGCGAAAGCATTTTTTTCGCCTTTTCTCACGATATGCACTTGACTTTATTATAGAAGTTTGCTATAATTATACAAAAGAGCTATAAACACAGAGGCTGTTCAATATGGAAAAACGTCCGAGCAAGGTGGAGCAGGCGCGGGAGTGGCTGGCCCGGGAGATCCGGATCGGCAACTTCACCCGCGGTTCGGCGCTGCCGCCGGAGCGGGAGCTGGCCGACCAGATCGGCGTCAGCTACATGACGCTCCGCAAGGCCGTGGGGGCGCTGGTGGAGGAGGGCCTCTTGACCCGCAACCACGGCAGCGGGACGTTCGTCCGCAGCGAGATTCCGGAGGCGGCGGCGCAGAAGGTGCTGGGGCTCGTCATGCCCGCTTGGTCGGCTCCGGAGAACCTCGATACCATCATGTATTACTCCAAGGCCTGCGAGGCGGCCAACTGGCTGCTGAAGGTGATCTATGTGCGCGGCTGGGCGGACCGGTCGATCCTCGATCTCTGGCAGAGCTGCGACGCATTGGTGGTGACGATGATCGGGGAGGTCGAAGACATCCCCCCTTATGTGCTGGAGAAAATACGCTCCTCCGGGAAGCCGGTGGTTTGCGCCGGCGGTGCGGCCGAGTATCTCGGGATCGACTCGGTCTATTACGAGAACGACCGCCAGCTGGAGGAGCCGTGCCGCCGGCTCCATGAGCTGGGTCACCGCCGGATTCTCTTGGCCGACCAGATGACCCGGCGGGATGGCGTCCTTACCTCCATTCACTCCCATATGAGTGGATTCAAGGAGATTTTCGCCCGGAAGTACCCCGATATCGAATACAATACTTCGCTTTTAACGCTGGAGATTCCCTACTTCCGGCAGCCGCACCGGCTGATCCGCGAGGCGATCCGCGAGCGGGGAGGGGAGCTTGCCCCCTATACCGCCGTCATTTGCCCCCTCAGCTTCTACTGGGCGGTGATGTCGGGCCTCCGCGATATCGGGCGGAGCGTTCCCGGGGATATCTCGGTCCTCGCGTTCGGCGACCGGCAGGAGGCGGAGTTCTATTGCCCCCGCCCGGCGGTTTTCTCGGTTCTGCTTCAGGATCATGCCGGGAAGGCGCTCAAACTGATCCTCCGGCGGCTGCGTCATCCGGACGCCCCGGCCACGCGGACGCAGGTCGACGTTCAATTTATCGAGGGAGAGACCATCACTCCCGTTACATATCGGAAAGGATAAGGGAGCTCGGGATGAAGAAGCTGAATTTTACCTTGATTGAACTCCTCGTGGTAATTGCGATTATCGCCATTCTCGCGGCCATGCTGCTGCCCGCCCTCAATCAGGCGCGGGAGCGGGGGCGCGCCACCAGCTGCATGAATAAATTGAAACAGGTCGGAACCGCTTTCCGGCTTTACGCCGACAACTACAATCAGTATATTTTTTCGCATCAGGTGGGCGGTTATCCGTGGGGCCGGAAGATGCGGGAGCTGGGCTTTCTGACCAAAAGCATGATCCATTGCCCGAGCATTCCCCCTAAGAATCCGGACGACGACGCGTCCTATGTCTGGCGCACCTACGGCATGTTCCGCAGCAGTCTCTATAACACCTGGTACAACACCAAGAAAGAGAGCTGGGGCGATATCGCCGTTCGGGTCGGCAGCGAGGACAGTCTCTACTACTCCTTCAACCGGGCGCGGAAAACCTCGGAAATCTTTATGAACGCCGATACCCTGTGCATCCCTCCGGCTACCGCGGCGGAGGGGATGTGGGCCTATTCCCCCGGCTGGGACGGTACCGGGAGCGACACCAGCGGCATCGCCTCCATTCATACCGGGAATACCAATATGAATTTCTTCGACGGTCATGCCGAAGCGGTGAACCGGAATAAATTGAAAGCATTGGGTTTCTCCAACTCCATCGTCGCCGGAGCAAGGAAAAATCTCTGATGCAGAATACAGGGAAAGGATATCGAATGAGGAAACCGAACTTTACCTTAATTGAACTCCTGGTCGTGATTGCGATTATCGCCATTCTCGCGGCCTTGCTGCTGCCCGCGCTTAACCAGGCGCGGGAACGGGGGCGCGCGGCCACTTGCAGCAATAAATTGAAGCAGATGGGAACCGCCTTCCAGTTTTACGCCGGTGATTACGGCCAGATGGTTTTCACCCACGTACAGGCGGGCGGCACCGTGCCGTGGCCGCTGCGGATGCGGCAGCTGAAATATCTCGACAAAAACCTGCTTCACTGCCCGAGCATTCCCCCGGCCGACCAGACCACCGCGACCCTCTTCGAATGGCGCACCTACGGGATGTTCCGCTGCACCCTCAGTACGAGCTGGTACAATACCAAAACCGCTGATTGGGGCAATATCATCGGCTGGAGCGCCAGCGGCTCCGACGACTGCCTCTATTATTCTCTCACCCGGATGCGGAAACCGACGGTGGTTTTCATGCACGCCGATACCATGTGCATCACGCCCTCCACCTACGCGGGCCAGGGATTCGCCCTCTTCTCCCCCGGCTGGGACGGCAGTGGGAACGACACCAGCGCCATCGCCTCCATCCACACCGGGAATACCAATATGAGCTTCTTCGACGGTCATGTCGAAACGCTCAACCGGAATAAATTGAAGTCCTTCGGCTTCAGCAATTCAATCGTCAACCAGGTAAGGAAAAATCTCTGATGAAAAAATGGTGTATTGCGATTGCCGGAGCGCTCGTCCTGGCCGCCGGAGCGGCGGAGCTGCGCCCCTTGCCCTGGTCGGAGGGGATGTGCGTGCCGAAACGCTTCGTCGCCAATTCTTCCGGCAAGATGAAGATTTCCGCCGAGGAGGGGGCGGTCCGCTTCGACGTGGAGTTCAAGCCGGGAACCGACTTCTGGGCCTATCCCTTCCTTCGCTTCCAGGGGCCGGAGACGCTGGCCGGGGTGGAGGTGATCCGCTTTGAATTCAAGGCGATTGTTCCGGAGGGGTGCCGTTCGGCCTATGTCATGTTCGGCGGCAGGAAGCCCTACCTCCCCATGCCCGCGCCGAATGGAGAGTACCAGACGGTTACCATCGAAGTCGATAAAGTGACGGAGCCGGCAACGGTGAAGGAGCTCCGGATCGGGCTCAATCCGCGCGCTCCGCAAGTCACCTTCTTCATCCGCAACCTGGAATTTCTCTCTTCGAAAAAGAGCGGGGCGAAGTACGACGCCGCCGACGCGGTCACGGTTGCCGCCCCCGGCTCGGTGTTCCTGCAGGGGGAGGCGTTGAAGTTCCAGCTGAAGCCCTATGCCGCTCCCCCGGCGAAGTGGCTCCTCCGCAACTGGCAGGGCGAAACGCTCCGCGAAGGGGAGTGGCCCGAAGACGGAAAACTGCGGCTCGCCGCTCTTCCAAACGGCTACTATGCCCTTGAACTCGATGACTTTACCGGTTCCCGCAGCTTTGCCGTGGTTCCCGACCCCGATCAGCGGGCGAAGAATCCGGAGATGTTTTTCGCCATGGATTCCGCCCAGAGCTGGCTGGCCCGGCCCGACGCGAAGAATTCACGGCAGCCCGGGAACGCCTTCGAAGTCGTCGCCGAAGTCGCCCGCCGGGCGGGACTCGCGATGGTGCGCGAGCGCCTGAGCTGGGGCGACACCGAACCCGCCCCCGGTGAGTTCAGCTGGAAGCAGTACAAGACCAACGCCGATCTTCTTTCGGCGCGCGGCATCCAAATTTCCGGCATGTACCACAACGCCCCGAAGTGGGCGAAGAGCGGCAGCTCCCACCTGCCGGGCGACCTTCTTGCCGTCTACAACTACGCGAAGAAGGCGGCGGAAGCCTTTCAGGGGCAGATGACCGCCTGGGAGTTCTGGAACGAACAGGACATCGGCTTCACCTCCGAGGGCGCCTGGGATTACGCCGCGACGATGAAGGCCGCCTATCTTGGCTTCAAGGCGGCCGATCCGAAGCTGGCGGTGGCGATCGGCGGCTATGCGACCAACCCGGTTCCGCCGTACGCCGACGTCGCCATGATGAGTGGACTCGCGGATTATTTCGATATCTTCAACATCCACACCTACAATCCGCTCCGCACTTTTCCCGGAGTCGTGGACAGCGTCCGGGCGCACCTGGGGCGTTTCGGCGCCGGGGAACGGGCGATCTGGTTCACCGAAAACGGCTCGCAGAT
>JAVBRV010000132.1:0-8590 GCA_031547585.1 Victivallaceae bacterium | reverse complement strand
TTGCTGAACAATAACGGGGGATAAGGGGGGTTATGCTCAAATTACACAAAATCACCACAAAAGCACTGAAAAAAAGAACATCCGATTCTCCTGAGTGATTTTTTCGAAGAATCGGAAGCTTCGTGCAATATCCAGGTTAGCGACGTACCGTCCGCCTTTCAACCTCCGACCGACCCCAAAGGGAAAATCAATTACCGCTATAATTTTTCTCCGGAGCTGCCGGAGTTTACCTCCGAGGGCGAAGATGTCTTCCTGGGCGTGCGGTTGGGAACGCATATCGTCGATGTCCCCGACGTCCGGTGGTTTACCGGCACACGATTTTGCGGCGACGGCGGCAGCCTGCGTTTCACCTGGAAACCGGCGCCGGAAGTTCGTCTTTTCAACCGGGATGTCTGGTATTCCTGCGACGTCATGAAAACCGGGCAGATCACCGGCATGTTTTTGCGTTTCAAAAATCTCGGTGCAACAGATGTTCCCGGCGTTTTTTCCTTTTTGAAGGAGCTCGAAAAGCAATGTGGTGGAAAATTCGTCGCCAGTCGGGGATATTACGCGAGTTCCCGCCGGGTGAAGGGGGAAAATGGAGAACCGCTGGAGGTTAAGACCGAATTCATGCCCTTTGACGGGGGATTCGAAGGCGCCGCCCGGGATTGGAAGCGGTACGCCGGTGAATTTCGCGTTTTTAATGTCAAGCTTGCTTCGGAAAAGAGTGAGGTCGATTTTTTTGCCTTCCCGGAAAGCAGGGAATTATTCTCGGTGTCCGTCAGCATTCGTTCCTGCCGCTATCGCCAATTCTCCGCGGATTGTCGGGATGGAAAGGTGAAGATTCCGTTTCCCGCCTGGGAGGAGAACATTCCGTTGCCCGTGGCCGGCCTGCCGCCTGATCTGGTGAAAAAGATGAGAGGAATTCAGTACGATTCCTTTCAGTGGATACGAGAGCCGATCGCTCCTTTGATAGCGGAATTGACGAAAACTTCCGACGAACGCAGTTTCCCCGATACCGGAATCCAGTTTAAATTGGAGGCTGAAGCGAACCTTGTCGATCAACTGCCGCAGCTTTACATTCAGGTCGGATCGCGTTCGCTACTGGAAATTCTGGAGATGATTTGCCGAACCGCCGAACTCTCTGCCCGGGCGGAGGAAGGAACCATCATATTGACGCCGGTGAAGCGCTGAAGGAAGGAGAAGAGATTGTCGATGCGAATTTTTCTGTTGATGGCGGTGGCTTTCGCCGCCGCCGGGCTTTCGGCCGATGATTTGACGATCGGCTCGAAGGTGTACTACGACTACCGGATTGTGACGGTGGGGAGGACCTACGTCCGCATCGCCCATAAACATGGCGGCGCCTCGATCTCCCGGGACGACTGGCCCGCCGACAAGGCCGATGAACTCGAGAAATCAACAACCGGATGGGCGAAAAAAACACCAGTGAAGCCAATTGCAAAAGCGCCGGAGAAGCCCGAGACCGAAGCCCCGGCCGTCTTTCAACCCCCGACCGACCGTAAGGGGAGAGTGAATTATCGCTACAATTTCTTCCCGGAGACACCGGAATTTACGGTTGAGGGCGAGGAAACATTTTTTGGTGTTCAATTCGGAACGCATATTGCCGAGGTTCCCGAGGCTCAGCTGCAACGGAGCAATTACCTGCGTTGCGGCATCGAGGGGTGTGATTTTCTTTGGATACCCGCAACGGGACGGCTGACCGAGTTCGATTCGAAGCGGCATTGGGATTATCGGCTTAGCACGCAAGGAACCGGGCAAGTATCGAGTATCTCTTTGCAGCTGCAAGGGTTTCAAAAAAGCGACTTTCCGGCCGTCATTGCTTTTGTCAAGGAGATGGAGGAGAGATTCGGAAGAAAGTTCGCCATCGACCGTTCCATGACCTCATCGAGTTTCGGAATTTTGGGAAAAGACGGCAAGGTGCAGATGGTGAAGGTTGAGTATATTCCTTTTGGAGAAGATAGTTTGGAGGGGCTTGCCCGCGATTGGGAGCAGTATGAAAAGGGACTTCGCATTCTCGACCTCAGATTGCAGACGGCAAAAAGTGAAATCACCCTTCGCTTCCGTCCGGAGAGAGAAGGCCGGTTTGCAGCAAGAATATATATATCCTCATTACGGGCAAGGAATTTTTACAATAAGCTGTGGCAGGGAAAGCTCAAACCTCCTCTTTCCGCTTGGGCGGAAAGAGTGCCGTCTCCCGCTTCAACCTTACCGCCTGAGATGGTTGAACGTCTTCGCGCGGTTCAATTGCCGCATGTGACGATGGTAATGCCTTTCCCATCCATATTGGATAAGATGTCGGAAATTTCAAGAAAAAATGACGCTTCCGATTCGGCCATTCCCTTCCGACTGGATATGCCGGCGGAGGTCGCGAGAGAGAAAGGCAAGCTCGAAATAACGGTCGGCAAAGGGTATTCCCTGCTGGATGTGTTGGATTTGGTTTGTCGGGCGGCTGAACTCACCGCCCGGGCCGAGGGGAGTGTGATTGTTCTTACCCCCCTGAAATGATTTTTGCGGGGGCGCGGCGCAGGATTTCACTCCAGTCGCCCGTTTGACGAATGGTTTCGCCGGGGGAGAGGGTCAGGAACTCGTCCTCCGGCCACTCCCCCCTTAGCAGCATGGCGAGGAGGCGGAGGTCCCCTTGCAGTTCAAGGAATTCGCGGCCTTCGCGCTCAGCCCGGGCGCGGCAGCGTTCGACCAGGCCCGGAACCGGAACGGTGTGGATGAAGTGGAGCGGCTGGGGGCGTCCATTCAGCTTCGGGGTCAGCGCCTCCCGGAGGTATTCGGCGGTCTCTTCGCCGTATTCCAGAACCCAGGCTGCGTAAACCCCCGTCCCCGTCAGCACCCCCTCGTGGCCGTCGAAACCGGCCGAGGCGAAGGGGGCGCTCGGCATCGGCCGGAACAGCTCCTCGAAGCGCTTCCGGCAGCCGAGGAGGATGCCGCAGCAGTCGTGGCTGCGGGGAATGACGAGCGGCACGGGGGCCGACAGTCCCGCCGTCGCCCCGCCGCACAGGCCGTAGGCGAGCAGCACGGCGTCGAATCCGGCGGCCGAATCGAGCAGCCGCTGCAGCTTTTTATGCAGTCCTTCCGGCTGTTCGTGCTCGCCCACGTCGAGGTATTCGAAGTCGAGCCGATGTGGGGAATCCTTCGCCACAACCGCGAACTCGGCCTCGAACACCCGGCAGGCGATGATTTTATACGATTTCATGTGTTTGGGCATTTTACCGGAATCGCTCGATAAAGGCGCGCGCCTTCGCCTCATCTTCCGCCTTGCATTGGCAGTTGATCATAAAGAGCTCGGGGCGGCCGGTTTCTTTGATCAGCCGGGTGGCGCCGTCGAAATCGCCGTCCGGCGACAGCCAGATCTTCTTGCCCGCTTCGGCGATGGCGCGGTACACCTCGCGCCATTCGGTAAAGGGGGCCGCCCCGGAGCCCGGGACCCACTGCACGCCGCCGAGTTCCGGAATCGCCAGAAGCTGCGGCAGATGGGGGAGTTCGCCCTTGCCGTCCAGGTGGTAGAAGCTCCGCGGCATCCGGCGGCAGCTTGCGGTCAGCTCCGGCAGTACGAATTCACCGAACATCCCGGGCGAAATCATATAGCTGAAGTCGCACTGGAAAATGTAATACGGGTCCGGCGAAAAGGTTCCGTCCCAGGCCGAATACCCCGGATTCTCCGGCAGCAGCCGGTTGATCCGGGCAAACGCCTCGAACCAGCAACGGTGTATCTCCCCGGTCAGCCGCTTGACCTCTTCCGGGGAATCGTACAAGGCGTAAAGCAGCCCCTCGCTCGGCAGCAGGGAACTGAGGACGTCCAGCGTGCCGCCGAGGTCGGTCATTCCGAGCTGAATCGCCCCGCCCCAGCGTTTGGCCGCCGCCCGACAGAGCTCCTCGATCCGCGCCAGCCAGCGCGAGCTTCCGTCGAACTCGATGTGGATATCCGCAATCGGCACGCCCTCGAACCGGCCCGGCGAAAACCAGACGGTATCGTCGCCGTTGTGCCCTTCGCCGCCGGTCATCGCGGCCAGCACCCCGGGGCCGAAGTTCAGCCACTGCGACGGATAGCCGTCACCGAAGAACCGGCAGTGCGCCAGGTACTCTTCCATCTCCGCCAGGACCGTCTCCGCCGGAAGCGGGAAATCATAATGCGACCAATAAGGCTTCGGCCGCTTTACGCTCCCCGCCGGGGGATGCACCACGCAACAGACCATCGGATTCCGGTTCTCCCCCCGGTGAAAGGCCTCCCAGCGGGCTTTCGCCCCCGGCCAGTCGAATTCTTCGATTGCCTTCATCGCCGCTCCTTGGTTATTTCATGCCGAACATCCGCTGCTTGAGGTCGAGGTAGTAAAGGTAGTTCTCTTCGGAGACGTCCGGCGGGCAGCGGTGGTCGCAGAAGGGAATGTAGCCGCCGCGTTCGACGTAGGGCAGGAGGCTGTCGAGATAGGCCCGGATCGCCTCCGGACCCTTCGCCATCTGGATCTTGTCGACGCCGCCCATGATGCGGAGCTGCCCCTGATAGCGGTCGAGCAGTTCACCGGGGTGCGCGCAACCCATGACTTCGAAGGGGAAGAGGCAGTTGATGCCGCCTTCGAGGAAGCTCTCCATCAGGGGGCGCACGTCGCCGTCGCAATCGACGTACCAGAGGTCGACGCCGTAACGCATCAGCTTCCGGTGGATGCGCTTATAGCGCGGCAGGACGACTTCGCGGAAGAAGTCGAGCGTCACGAGGGGGCCGCTCTTGAAGCAGATGTCCTCCCACCCCGCCGCGTAGTCGAATTCGAAGTGCGGCAGCAGCTGATCGAGATTCTGTTCGACCAATTGACAGCAGGTCTCCACCATGTCTTCGACCATTTCGGGGTAGTCGTAGACGGCGTAGGTCAGCCCCTCGAAGGTCAGCATATCGCGGACCTTGCCGATCATGGAGCCGGTGGTGACGCCGAGCGGATAGTCGCGGTCGGCCGGATGCTTGGCCTGAATGGCGGCGATGTCGATTTTGCGGGCCGGGTCGTCGAGGCGGAAGCGCTCCTCCTTGACCCGCTTCCAATCGTCGGGGGTCTGGATGCTCGAGTGAAGGTAGTGCGGAATGGTGGCGTGACCGGTATTCTGCACCTCGCAGACCACGCCGTCCTCATTCAGGATCAGGTTGCTTTCAGCCCGCTTCTCAATGATCTCCTCCGTGAAACGGGGGTGGATCCAGTTGCGGCCGCCCACCTCCTTGATGCGGTCGAAGTTGAAGAAGAGGTCGGCTTCCGCATTGTTGCGGATATTGTTTTCCCGGAACATCTTCCAGGTGGTGAAGTTTTCATCCCAGTAGCCGAATTCCATATTGAAGCAGCGGTCCACGCTCTGCCAGTGGAGCTGGCGGCGGAAGCGTTCGCGGGCGGTCATGGTGCCGGGCCAGGGGGGGAGGATGGGGGTGATCATTACCGGTTTCCTCCCATGCTTTTGAAGAGGGAGTCGAGCAGCCGGACCGCGTCGTTGGCGTCCACGCTGTAACCGTCGGCGCCGATTTCGTCGCAGTAGGCCTGCGTGATGGGCGCGCCGCCGATGACCACCTTCACCCGGCCTTTGAAGCGGGCGACCACCTCTTTCATGTAGGGCATGGTGGTGGTGAGAAGCGAACTGCAGCCGATGATTTCGGCGCCCTGGGCCACGCCCTCTTCGAAGCGCTCGAGATCGCAGTTGACGCCGAGGTCGATCACTTCGTAACCGGCGCTCTTCAGCATGATGGCGACGAGGTTTTTGCCGATATCGTGAAGGTCGCCCTTGACGGTGCCGATGGCGACCTTGCCGAGCGGCTTGCGTCCGCCGGTGACGAGCAGGGGTTCGATCAGGGTCAGCCCGGACTGCATGGCGCGGGCGGCGATCAGGAGCTCCGGCACGTAGGCGTCGCCCCGGCTGAACCGGTCGCCGATCTCGCGCATGGCGGGGATCATTCCCCGGTCGAGCAAGCCGTCGACTCCTTCGCCGGCGTCGATGGCCGCCTGGACGATGGCGGTCACCTCGTTCCTTTTCCCTTTGATGACGGCGTTTTTCAGGGCTTCGAAATCGGTCATTTTCCCATCTCCCGGTTATATTGTTTTTGCGCTTCGAAGAAGGCTTTGACGTTGCTCATGGGGACTCCCGGCGGCAGGTCGCAGCCGCTGGAGAGGACGTGGTGAGGGTAGGGGGCGGTCGCCCGCAGCAGTTCCAGGGTCTTTTCGAACACCTGTTTGGAGGTCATGGCCCGGAAGACGCCCGCCGGGTCGAGGTTGCCGAGCACCGGCGTGGATTCCGGCACCTGGCGCAGGATGTCGCGGATGTCCACGGCGTTGCCGACGTGGAGGGCGTCCGCGCCGGTCGAGAGCAGGTGCTCCACCTGCTTCTCCGTCTTTCCGCAGTTGTGGAGGATGACGAAGAAGTGTTCGTCCTTCACCGCCGCGATGATCTCCTTCAGATAGGCGGCGGAGAACTCCCCGCACATCTCCGGCGAAAGCAAGCCGGCGGCCGGTTCGGCGATCACCACCCCCGCCACGCCGGTCGCTTTGAGGGCGAGGAGGTACTCCTTCAGAAAGGCGGTGGTTTTCCGGAGGAGGGTGTGGGCGGTCTCCGGCTCGGCGGCGGTGAGGATCATCATTTCGCTGAGGTCGGCGAGACGCCCGGCCAGCGAATAGGGGCCGATGATGCCGCAGAAGGTGGGGCGTTCGAGATGGCGGGCGCAAAGCTCGGCCGAGCGGAGGGCCTCGGCGGTGCGGGCGGCTCCCGGCTTCGGAATGGGCAGCGCTTCGATCGCCTCCGGGGTTCCGGCGAGGGGCCGGGCGACGGTCGGGGCTTCGGCGTCGCGGAAGGCGATCTCGCTGCCGAAGGCCTCCGCTTCGACGGAGAGGTCCATGAAGGTGACGTGGGCGGCGGCGGGCACGGCCTCGGCCAGCGCCCGGATGCAGCGGAACTGCAGCTCGCCGTTCTGGAAGAGCTCGCGGGGGCTGGCCCCAATCAATTCCGCGCCCGGGGAGGTCATCAGGGGAATGGCCTTCCTCCCGGGGGAGTGAAGGAGCTCGGTCAGGAATCCAGGTTTGTCGAACGGCATGGCGTCCTCCTTTCTTTTACTGTAATATATCCCGATCAATGCGTAAATCTTCCTTGAAAACGGCATTCTATTGCTCTACATTATCATTATTCAAAAAAGACGGAGGTCTTATGGATACGGCACGGCAGAGAGGGGAGGGGTGGCTGGATCCGGCCCTTCAGGCGCGGATCAGCTGCCACGATATCACTTGGACGAAGGGAAAGAGCTTCGACTTTCTCCAGACCGGGGGCGATCTCTTTTTCCATACGATTCCGCAGTCGGGGACGACGCCGCACTGCCATGACTTCCCGGAGGTGATTCTGGTCAATTCCGGGGGATTGCAGCACCGGGTCAACGGCGACCGGCAGGCGCTGCGGTCCGGGAATCTCGTCTTTATGCGTCCGGACGACGTTCACTTTTTCGCCCCGGAGCCGGGGTTCGGACAGGCGGAGGTGGTTCTGCTCGATTTCGATCTGGAACTCTTTCTCAGCCTCAGCATCTATCTGGAAAACGACGCCTTTTTGCAGCAGATGACCGCCTCCGTGCTGCCTCCGTGCTTCCCGCTGGACCCGGCGGAATCCGGGGCGCTGTACGCCCGGCTCCTCAAGCTGAACACCCCTTCGGATTCCCCTCAGTTGCGGAAGATCAAGCTGAAAATCCTGCTCGGCGACCTCTTTTCGCGCTTCTTTATCGACGAGCGGAATCTTCTCAAAGAGGCGCGGGTGCCGGACTGGCTGGAAAACCTCTGCGCCGTCATGCGCCGCGAGGAGAACCTGATCGCCGGACTCCCCCGGATGCAGGAGCTCGCCTGCCGCACTCCGGGGCACCTCTGCAAATATTTCCGGAAGCACCTGGGGAAAACTCCGACTGATTTCATCAACGAATTGCGCATCAAGCACGCCGCGCGCCTCCTCGCGGATACCCGTGAGGATATCGTCGCCATCGCCGATCGCCTCCGCTTCCAGAGCGTCAGCCGCTTCTATCACCTTTTCAAGCGCAGCTACGGGCTCCCACCCGCCGCCTACCGCAAGCTCCACGCCGTGCGGCGCGAGTTTTAGCCGATTGCCCCTTGGACACTGTGGCCTCACACGGACTGGCACGGCGCTGGCTTTGCCCGCAACCCGGCACGGGGCAATTTGCAAATAATGTTTTTGGTTATGTGAGAAAGGTTTAACCCGTATTGGCGGCCGGCTCTGTCGGACGGGTCGGACAAGTCGGACTGGTCGGACTGCCGAAATGCTTGAATCACAAAGAAATCACTCAAAAATCATCGCAAAAAACAAGATTTTTACCGATAGTAGTACGGACTGACACGACGTCTGCCGCGGGGTACGCCGCTATTCTCGTCGCTCGGCTCGGCGGCGGCGTGTACCAAACCATGTTGCGTGCCGATTTCCCCGGCCCAACCACGTTGCTCCACTAATTACGCGCGGGCCCGCGCCGCGCGCGGAGGTGAGGGAACTCGTTTGCGGCAGCAAACGAGCGAAGGCACAAGAGTGCCGAAGCCGAACGTAGTCGAGCGAAGGCCTCGCCGTCTGAGAGTCGCTGCGC
>JAVBRV010000437.1:0-5829 GCA_031547585.1 Victivallaceae bacterium | reverse complement strand
CCTCGACGAAATCGAACCCGCCCTCTACGCCCGGGTCGGGAAGCTGCTCGAGGTCCCCTTCCTCATTCAGCCGACCATCAACCGCTGCTCGATCACCCGGAAGAGCGAAACCATCGCCATCACCCGCCAGACCGTCACCCGCCACATCGGCGCCATCGAGGGGGAGGTGCGGATCATCGCCTCGGCGACCGGCGAACTCCTCTCCTCCGAAGCCTTTCAGACCCGGGTCGATTTCAGCGACATTCCCGCCGACATCAACACCGACGACTGGACGCCCGAAGATTACCTTCGCTACCTCATCGACCAGGCCGCCATGCCGGTCGCCGCGAAGCTGGCGAAAACCATGCAGGAACTGACTAAAAAATGAAACGCCTCCGGTGGGTTGCCATGGGCGGAACGGCGCTGCTGCTTTTTGCGGCGGGCTGCTCCAGCGTGGTCAACTCCCACCGGCAGAAGGAGTCCATCGTCAAGGCCTGGGAGGCCGGGAACGCCCCCCTCGCCCTGAAAGAGGTCGACGAGAAGCTCAAGTGGAGCGACTCCGGCGACCGGGTGATGTGGCTCCTGGAAGCCGGGGGGCTCCACTTCCAGCTCGGGAACTACGACGAAAGCCTGCGCCATTTCACGGAAGCGGAACGGCTGATCGCCGACTACGACCACCGCGCCCTCGTCAGCCTGCGCGACGCCGGGAGCGAGGGGGCAGCCGCCCTCACCAACCCCAACCTTCTCGCTTATCGCGGTTTCTGCCGCGATCGAGTGATGCTGCCGGTGTACAAGGCGCTGGCCTACCTCGGCAAAGGGAACCGCGAGGCTTTCCGCACCGAAGTGTTCCGCCTGCGGGAGGTTCAGGATCAAGTGCTGAACGACTTCCGCAAAAGCATCGAAGCCGAAGAGAAAGCCCTCGCCGAAGCGAAAAGCCAGTACGGCGTGACCAACGCCAATACGGTCGCGAAGGGAAACGATGACTTCCGGAACAGCAACCGCGAGGTCCAGGCCGTCGCCCGGCGCGGCTACGGGAACTTCCTCAACCCCTTCGCCATCTGGCTGTCGGCGCTGACGTACCTGCGCGACGGCGACCTCGAGAACGCTCACGTCGACTTCGAACGGCTCTACCGGGCCATGCCGGGGAATCCCCTGGCGCGGCGCGGCTACCGGACCATTCTCGACCGGACCGGGCGGGAGGTTCCGGCGACGCTCGCCAAGACGCCGGCCTTCGAATTTCCGCTCGAACGCGATTCGGTCTACCTCGTCTTCGCCAACGGCCGGAGCGCGGCTTTCCGGCAGATTGCGGTCTACTTCCCGGTGATGACGGCCTGGCCGGTCTGCGAGTACTACCCGGCTCCCTACCAGCGCTTCGAATGCACCGCCGGGGGGAAGACCTACCAGACCGGCACCGTCGCCGATATGGACGGCATCCTCTCGCAGGAGTACGAGGAGCGGCTGACCGCGATGATTATACGAATCACCATCTCGACCTTGATTAAAGAGGGGGGCAGCTACACCGCCGCCTACTTCGCTTCGCGGGAGGACACCACCGCCGGAATCCTCGTCCTCCTGGCCTCGATCGCCTACCGCGCCACCTTCAACACCGCCGACACCCGCAGCTGGGAGATGCTGCCGAAAGAGTTCCAGGTGGTTCAGCTGCCGATGCCCGCCGACCGGAAGCTCACCCTGTCGCCCGACGGCGCCGCCGCCGGGCGGCGCGACGTGCAACTGCCCGCCGGTTGCGATTCGGCTATGGTTTTCATTCACGCCCCCGGCCGCCAGGGCTGGGAGCATCGGGTTTTCCCCATGTAACAGGAGTATCCTCATGAAACGCATGTACATCCCTCTCCTTCTCCTCGCACTCGCCTTCGCCGCCGGCTGCCAGAATACCGTCAACCAGGTGGAGAATGAAGAGAAGGCCGCCGCGCCCACCGTCATCCGCGACCGGCGATTCGTCACCGACGGCTTTCTCGCCGACCGGCTCCGGCTCCAGGGGGTGAACACGGCCGAGGTCAACGGCTTCCTCCAGGTTCAGGTGAGCGCGACCAACGTCCGGACCGGCTTCTTCGCGCAGATCTGGAGCGGGCTGACCAGCGAGAACCCCTACCCCGTCGACTACAAATTCACCTGGCTGGACGCCCACGGCATGGCCCTCGACAACGCCCAGACCCTGTGGCGGCAGGTGACGGTCTACCCCGGCGAACCGGTCTACTTCCGCTCGGTCGCGCCGACCCGCGACTGCCGTGATTTCGTGCTGAACCTGAAAGAATCCAACCACTAAGGAGCTTCATATGAACCGTACATTCTTCCTTGCCGCGCCGATGCTCGCCCTCCTCTTCGCGGGATGCGCCGAAAAATCACACTACGTCGACGCCACCGACACCACCCGCGCCGTGCTCAACGAGAACGCCATGAGCTCCTCCGACTGGGTCATCGCCGTCGACCAGGCCGGGCAGGCTCTGAACACCAGTCCGCGCTTCGAAGACTACCTCGCCGACTACGCCGCCGGAGCGAAGAAGAGCTTCGAGAAGAGCAATCCCGGGGAAGAGTTTCCGCGCCGCTTGCGGCAGCCGCTCCTCATGCTCTCCTCGATCAAGAACAATACCGGCGAACACATCGACACCCGGCTCCTGACCGACCGGCTGCGCGAGCAGCTCTTCAACAGCAACCGGGTCCGCTTCACCACCTACGCCGCCGGAACCGGCCAGACGGTGGATGAAGCCACCGGCCAGATCCGCGAACTGCGCAACGACCCCAACGTGAAGAAATCCGGCGTGACCGAGCGGGGAACCGTCAGCGCGCCCGACCTCTCGATGTCGGGTTCGATCGTCAAGCAGCGCGCCCAGGAGGGACGTGAACGCGAGGTCTCCTACACCTTCAGCCTCACCCTCACCGACAACCGAACCGGCGAAGGCGTCTGGACCTACACCAAAGAGCTGAAACGTCAAAGCACCCAGAGCGGATTCGGTTGGTAAAAGGATGAATTACCCCCGCTTCGAAACCGCCGAAGTCACCGATCCCGGCCTATTGCGCCCCCGCAACGAGGACGCGCACCTGGTGCTGCCGGAGTTCGGCTGCTGCGCCGTCGCCGACGGCATGGGCGGCGGCCGGGCGGGCGACGTCGCCTCGCAAATGGTGGTAGACGCCCTCCGGGAAGCGCTCTCCGGGCCGGGCGAACTGGATATGCCGGGGCGGATCGACGCGGTCGAACAGGCCTTGAACCGGGTCAACGGCGAAATCGCCGACTACGCCCGGGAGCGGGGGTTTGCACTGATGGGCAGCACGGTGGTGCTGTTCCTGCTGGATCCGGCCGACCCTTATCGCGGCTGGATCGGCCACATCGGCGACAGCCGGATGTACTGCTACCGCCGCGGCGGGTTGTTTCGGCTGACCGACGACCACACGGTCGGTTTCGAGCTGTCGCAGGCGCAGAGAATGGGGAGCATCGACCTCTCCGGCGGCCGGCTGTCGCACGTGCTGACCCGGGCGATCGGCGTAGGCCAGGCGACGCGCACCGACTGGCGGGAGCTGCTGCTGGAGCCGGGGGACCTCCTCCTCCTCACCTCCGACGGACTCACCACCATGATCACGGACGAACAAATCGAAGCGGTCTTCAGCCAAGCCGGGGGGCAGCCGGAAGATTGCGTTCAAAAACTTCTCCACCGGGCGCTGGGGGCCGGCGGAGAAGATAACATCACCCTCATCTGTCAGAAAGTTTCAGAGAAAACATGAAAAAAGTCGCCCTTCTATCCATCTTCCTCGCCGCCATGCTCGTCGGTCTCGTCAGCGGCTGCACCAACGTCAGCACCTTCAATGCCGACTGCGCCCAGCCGCCGCCCCTCGCCTTCGCCCCGCGTGCGGCGGGAGAGGGCAAAAGCGTGGCGGTACTGCCCTTCCTCGACCAGCGCGCCATCCGCCTCCAGGCTTCCTGCGACAGCGGCTCCTTCTACTGGGGACTGCTGCCGCTGGCCCCCTTCGGCTGGGTGAACAAGGAGTTCCCGGAAGCGAGCGGAGACTTCGTCTCTCTCGGGCGCTTCCAGTTCTCGCCCGCCAACGATCTCGCGGCGGCGGCGGCGGTTTCGCTGCGGAGTTCGCACCTCTTCCGCGAAGTGGAGAGCGCGGCCTCTCCCGGCGACACCGAGGCGGACTACCTCTTCGAGGGCACGCTCGCGAGCAGTCATTACACCGGGCGGCTCATCACTTACGGAATCACCTACTTCCTCTGTCCGGCGCTGTGGCTGGTGGGCTTTCCCGAGGGAATCTCCCATAACGAACTGGCGGTCTCCTTCGTCCTGCGGGAGCGCTCCACCGGGAAGGTGGTCTGGAACTACAGCTTCCACGACGAGGATTACCTCTTCCACTGGATCTACGCCCGCATCGGCCGGGATACGGATCTCTATGCGGAGCTGATGCGCCGGGCGCTGAACGGCGCCATGCTGGATATTCACCAGAAACTGGAGGAGGAACTGCAATGAAGAAAACCGTCACTCTACTGGCCGGGATCCTGACCCTGGCGCTGGCCGCCGGCTGCGGCTCCACCAAGGAGAAGGAAGAGGTGGTGCTGCCGCCGCCCGCGAAAATCCTGACTTCCGGCGACGTCAACCAGGTGCACAAGCTGAAGAAGGGCGAGTTCGCCCAGATTTCGCTGAAAGAGAACCCCACCACCGGCTACAGCTGGTTCTTCCACGTCACTTCCGGCGGGCTGGAGGGGAAACCCCTCGGCGAAGACGGTCCAATCAAAGTCGCGGGCGAGCGTTTCACCCTGCCCGACACGGAGCTGGTCGGCGCCCCCGGCATGAAAGAGGTGATGATCGAAGGGGCGCGTCCCGGCCGCGCCACGCTGATCGGCGAATGCCGCCGCCCCTGGGAGAAAAACGTCGAACCCGTGATGACCATCCGCTACGAATTCGACGTCACCCCGTAGACCTGACAAGGGCCGGACGATTGTGGCGGCCGGCCCACACGAAGAAACACGGAGGCCGAAACCGCTGCTATGTGGTGTGCCGCATCTCGGTCTCCGTGTCCCTCCGTGCAACTCCGTGTTTCTCCGTATGGGCCGACCGCCACGGCACACTTGCTTCTCGCCGCCCCGCCAACTCACCCCGCTCCCCCGTTGCGGTACTTCCCCGGGGCGATCCCCGTATGCTTGCGGAAAAAACGGGAGAAGTAAAATTCGTTGTTGAAGCCGAGTTTTTCGGCGATTTCCCGTAGCGGCTCATCGGAAGTCGAGAGCAGCTCCGAAGCGCGCGACAACAGCTGGCGGTTCAGGAACGCTTTCGGCGCGATGCCGATATCCCGGGTAAATTGCCGGGTGAAGACGTCGTGGCGCATTCCCATGGCGTCCGCGATTTCGCCCACGGCCAGCGTCGCGATCTTGCCCGACCGCAGAAGGTTCAGCAGCGGCCGGTAGTCTCGCCACTTCTCCACCATCTCCGTCACGTAGAACGGCAGCTGCGGCGCGAATTCGAGGATGAGGCGATAGATCAGGTCCTTGAGGGAAAGCGCTTGCAGGAACTCGTTGGTTTCGTCAAACAGCCGGTCGGCCTCGCGGATAAACTCCGGCCTCTCCAGGGCGCGGATGCCGGGCAGCTCCGCGAAGAGATCGCCCCCCCGGTAGAGCTCCAGGTTGAAGTGGATCGAGAGGAAGGTGGTCCCTTCATCCAGCAGCGTGTCGGTGGTGCGGAAGGCGGGCAGGAGATAGACGGAGCCGGGCGCGACCAGGAGTTTCACCGCTTCATCGGCGAAGAAGCCGCGCTCTTCCGGATTTCCCAGAATCAGCAGCAGCCGGTTCCACGGATAGGTCGAACGGCGGTTGCACGGGAAGGTCCCGCGGGCGAAGTGGCTGAT
>JAVBRV010000042.1:0-4066 GCA_031547585.1 Victivallaceae bacterium | reverse complement strand
GCATCGTCACGAGGTGCGGCGTCGTCTCCCGGCTCTGGTCGGAGAGCATGGTCGTCATCCCTTCGCCCCGGATGAATTCGACCATCTGCTTATAGCGGCGTTGATAGAGCTCGAGCAGGAAGCGCGAGAAGTGGGGATCGCTGTTGTCGGCCCGCGCTTGCACGCCGGGATGATGTTTCGCCAGATACTCCCGGAAGCGGGTCTCGTAAAGATTGCGGGTGAACTCGTTATGGTTCCAGTGGATGGCGATGTTTCCTTCGTTGACGAGACCGATGGAAATGTAGACGGGGTCATTTTTAGGGGCGAGCCCGGTATGGGGGTTGACGTGGTTGATCCAGCTGCGGCTGAAGCCCTTCCAGTTCTCGAAGACGGAGTCGAGAATCCAGAACAGCGACCGGTAGATCCCGCCGCCGGTGATCGGGCCCGGGTGCTCCGGAATCTCCCCCTCCGCGGTGCGGCGCGAACAATGCAAGTCGGTGGTAATGTAGATTCCGCGCTTTTTAAGGCAGTGGATCAGGTAGTCCAGATTCTCCATCCTGGCGGGGGCGAGTTCGGTGGTCTTTTCCCGGTTGGAGATCAGGTTGTCGTGGTGGTGGATCCGGACGATGTTGAAGCCCATCATGGCGATGCGGTCGGCGACTTTATCCGAAATGTCATGGCTCATCACCGTGGCCGAGCCGATGAGGTTGGTGCCGTAGAAGCGTACCGGCTGTTCCGGGCGGTCGCGGAAGACGATCCGGCCGTCACGGATCGCCGCCGGACCGTATTTGCCCGCCGGAGCATCCAGCCGCGCCGAGAAATCCAGCGCCGAACCGGGCTGGACGTTGGGCGAGGAGACGATTTTCCGCCAATCCTTCCCGGCGGTGACGTAGTGTGGAATCGCCGCTTCGCGGGGCGGTGTCGCGTCGGAAAGCGAAGCCGCCACGATTCCCCAGACCGAGGAGCCGCCGGAGTGAAATTCGACTCGGGCGAGCGGCTTTTCCTTCAGCGGGAAACGGCTCCGGTAAAGCCCGATGTAAGCGCTTTTGTTTTCGCTTTGCCAGACGACGTCGGCATTGTTTTCGCGGTTGGTCGGCGTCCACCAGTTGCCCACGTCGGAATTCCCTTTTACCGTGATCTCCGAGCGATCGCCGTCGGCGTAAAAAATACGGATGGTTCCGGCCGGCATATTGTCCGCCCATGCCGTTGCATGAAGGAGATAGAGGTATTTTGCGCGGCTTCCGGCCGGAACCTCGCAGGCGGCGGAGCGGGCGAAGCCGGGCCGCTCTCGGCCCGCCAGCATCAGGCAGGAACGGCCGTCGTTCTTCGCCGGGTCGATGATGTCGAATTCGATGCCGCCGAGCTTGCGCCGTCCGGCTGGAAGCTCCCGTAGATCGTTCTCCGGCCCCTGGTCGGTCCAGCCGCCTTTGCCGTCTCCGGCGGTTTCGTCGACGAAACCCTGGTTGACGGCCGCCCGGAGATCGAGCGGAACCGACGCATAGGGCTTCTCTTCGATCGCGAGGTCGAGCGTGGTGGCGGCGATCTCACCGTGATGCTTCGCGAAGCGGATGCGGGCGTCGTAGTTGTCCCCGCCGAAGCGCCGTCCGTCCTGAACCTGGAATCCGAAGCTGCCCCGGAGGATGATTTCCCCGCCTGGACTGTTCAGCCGGACTTCCCGGCAGTCCGGCCGGTTGAAGAAGATGGTCTTCTCCCGGTTGAAATCCGCCGGGAGCGTCAGCGGTTTGCCGTCGATCAGCACTTCCGTTCCCCGGTAGACCGGTATGGGGAGCCGGATCGTCAGCGCCGCTTCATAGAGTGTCACGGGGGAGGGGAAGGCAATTTCACCGTGATACCGGAAGCACTCCTCCTTATCCTTTTTCAGGTTCGCCCGGAACGTGCCTTCCGGGAAATCGCCGAAGCGGAAGGTCGATTCATGGTTGTCGCCCCCCGGCAGTTTGTTGACTTCTCCGGGCCGGTAAAACGAGCTGCCCTGAAGCGCGCCCCGCCATTTGGCGTCGAAGAGCTGGAGCCGGAAGGAGAAGCCATTCACCGTCAGGATCCCCTTCGCATCCAACTCCGCCGCTCCGGCGGCGTTGCAGACGAGGGCGGAGAGACAAATCAGTTTGAGAAAAGCATTCATCAAAATACCTTGATTCCGTAAGGTTTACCATATCGCTCGGGACGGTCTATTCTTCGTCCCCGTAATAGAACAGGATGTCGGTAGCAATTTGCTGGCGGAAAGTGTCCTGCATCGTTGTTACGACACGGAGGTCGGGGTAGAGTACATTGATTCGTCCCCGGTGAACCGCCCAGTACTTGGCGCCGGTTGCGGTGTTGCTTTTGTATACTACCGCGGCGCCGCCGAATCCGATCTCTTTGCCTGTACTCCTGGTCGCCCCGCGGCTGTCGGCCAGCATGATGAAGTCGGATGGAGCCCTGCTCGGCCGAAGAATTTTCGTATCGGTGGTCAATCCGATCTTGTCTCCCCGGAAGTACCACCCTTTCGGGGTCCCGCTGCCGTATTCACTGGCCGCTCCTACTTTTTTATAATAGCCGTCGGCGTTGACGCCGTAAACATAACCGTAATATTTGTAACTGGCGTCCGTGGCGATTCTCTGTTCCGTGCAACGCAGGAGTTTGTTGTCCGTCAGGGGGAGGTAGCCGAAAGCGGCGAGCTGCTGGGCGTAGTTGATGGCGTACATCTTGGTTGCGGTTCCGTCGGAGTAGAGCGATGACCAGCCGACGGCTCCGTTCGAATAATATAGAATCAGATAATCCTTCGAGTCATTCGTATACATGGCAAAGGCGGTGCCGACCTGCTTCTGGTTGGAAACGCAATTGCTCGTTCGCGCCATGCTGCGTGCCTGATTGAGCGCGGGCAACAGCAGTCCGGCCAGAATGGCGATGATCGCGATAACGACGAGGAGTTCAATTAAGGTAAAAAAGTGGAATAGCGAAGATTCAGCACGTGCGGACTTTTTCATATTTCACTCTTCCTTTCGGAGTTGATTGGCGTTGAGGTTTGCTTTTGCCATACGTCGGTGTTATTATATATTATATCCGAAAAAAATCGAATAACTTTGCCTTTTTCGACATAAACTTGGATTTTTTGGACAAAACATGACAAAACCCCCTCCGCCATACTTTAAAGTGGAAGCGCATTGGCATTTTTACGGGAAGTGCGGCGTCTCCATCTCGGCGACGCGGTACCGGAAGAATCCGGATTCGGTGCCGATGCATGTCCATGATTTTCACGAACTGGTCATCGTGCGGGAGGGGACGGGGCGGCATATCCTGCGGGACGGTTCGTATCCGCTCCGCAAAGGGAAGTTCTTCATGATCCGGCCGGGAGTTCCGCACGGCTACGTGGAGTGTCGGAACTTCGAACTCGCCAACGTGCTCTTCTTCCCGGATCAGCTGCTGTTTTCCTGGGAGAAGGCGTGCGAGGCCGGAGTCGATCGCCTGTTCGATTTCCAGCCCGCTGCCGATGGGAAATCCGGGGGGCGCGAGCCGCCTTGCCTGAGCGCCGGGGAGTTCGACTCCATTCAACCGTTCCTCCAGGCGATGACGCGGGAGCGGCGGGAGAAAAAGGCCGATTACGAATTGGCGATGAACGCGAATTTCATACACCTCCTGCAGAGTCTCTCCCGCATCCTCCTCGGCGCGAAGCAGGTTCCGGAAACCGGTGAGCCGTGCCTGAATCGGATCATCGGCTTCTTCGGGGCGAACTATCCGGATCCGGCGCTGCAAATCGCCGGAGTCGCCGCCCGCTACAACTTGACGGTCAAAACGATGGAGCGGCTGTTCAAAAAGCATGCCGGCGTTCCGCCCATGGCCTACCTCCTGACCCTGCGGCTGGAGCGGGCCGCGGAGATGCTGTGGAGAAATCCGGAGCGTTCGATCACGGAGATCGCCTTCCACTGCGGCTTTTCCGACCTCGCCTACTTCTCCCGGGTTTTCCGGCGGAAATACGGCTTCCCCCCGCGCGATTACCGGAAAAACTACTGCCTGCCCGTGGCACGTCTGCCGCAATGATATCGTTTGATCACTCGGGCGAGCCGGTGTAGAGGAGACGGATGTTTTTCAG
>JAVBRV010000514.1:0-5237 GCA_031547585.1 Victivallaceae bacterium | reverse complement strand
GGCCAGGCGGCGGAAGATTCCATCCTGCTCCATCAGCTCGCGGTAAGTGCCGCTTTCACGGATTTCGCCCTGGTCTATCACGTAGATCCGGTCGGCGTTGATCACCGTCGACAGGCGGTGGGCGATGACGATGCGGGTGGTCTTCAGCTCCTCGATGTTCCGGCGGATCTCCTCCTGGGTGCGGTTGTCGAGCGCGCTGGTCGATTCATCCATCACCACGATCGCCGGACGGCCCACCAGCGCCCGCGCAATCAGAATCCGCTGCTGCTGGCCGCCGGAAATGAGGCCGTCATCCACCATGGTGAAGAGGCCCATCGGCATCTCGGCGATATCCTTCTCCAGCGCGGCCAGGCGGATCGCCGCCTCCGCCTCCGGCAGCGCGCAATCGGTCCCGGAGATGATGTTTTCGAGGATCGACCCCGGCATCACCCGGCTCTCCTGCAAAATCACCCCGAGCTGGCGGCGCACCGCCCGGCGGTTCAGGTTCGCGAGATCGCGGCCGCTATAGAAGATGCTCCCCTTCTCCGGGCGCTCGAAGCCCAGCAGCAGCCGGACCAGAGTACTCTTGCCCGCCCCCGACGCCCCCACGAAGGCCACAAATTCACCCGGTTCGATCGTGAAGGAGAGATCTTTCACCGCCGGAGGACGGTCCGGCGCGTAGCGGAAGGTCACGTCGGCGAACTCCACCCGCCCATCCAGCCGGCCCGGCGAAAACTGCCCGGCGTCATCCTCCAGCGGCGAGGCGAGGAAGGGTTCGATCCGCTTCAGCTCCGGACCGATCGCCCAAAGCCGCCAGATGCCGTTGAACAGCCCCAGCATCCCCTGCTGGAAGGCCGCGAAGGCGGTAATGAAGGCGAGAAACGCCGGAACCTCCAGGAAGCCCGCCTGGGCGTTCCCCGCCAGCGCGTAAAAACACAAGGTCGCCAGCGCCGGGAAGAGCACCCCGATCACCGCGATCCGGGCCGCGTTGCGGCTGGTCCGGTAGTTGGCCGCCACCCCCGGCACGAAGTCGTCGAGGAAGCGCGAGATGATCCGCTCCTCCGCCCCCGCCCCGTGGATTTTGACGATGCCGTCGAAACATTGTTTGAGGAAGCCCGCCTGGCGGCCCTGCGCTTCCACCGCCTCGGTGAGCACCCGGTGGTTGCGCTTCAGGAGGAAGAGCAGCACCGCCGCGTAGACCGCGGTCACCGCCAGCCCCGCCAGCGTCAGCTGCCAGCTGTAGTAGAAGAGGACGGCCAGGCTGAAAATCGAAAAGATCGAAGCGAGGAACTGCTGCGACAGCTCCTGGAACAACAGCTCCTGAATCTGCGTCGCCGCGAGGAGCCGCGAGCAGACGTCCCCTGCGTTGAACTTGCGGAACAACTCCACCGGAACCCGGAACATGCGGTCGAAGAGGGCGCCCATGAAGCGCTCGAGCTGGCTGGTCCCGAAGGAGATCAGCTGCAATTTCGGAACCACCCCCAGCATCACCTGGCTGGCCACCAGAAAGATGAGGAGGAGGAAGAGCTGGTTCAATTCCATCCGGTTCGAGGTGGGGATAATCTTTCCCGCGATGTACTCCATCGCCACCGGCGGAATCAGCCCCATCAGCCCCCCGACCGCCCCGATCAGCAAAATTCCCCAGAGAAACCGCCGCGAATCGGCCGTCGCAAAGCGGAGGAGGTCGACGGTTTTCAGCCGCCGGGCGGGCAGCGACTCATAGACGCCGTAGCCGTAGCCGACGGTTTCCGTAAGTTCGCGGCCGGCAAAGCGGCGCTCGCGGCCGGAGGCGGGGTCGAACACGGTGGAGTCGCGCCCCCGCAGATTGAGCAGCAGGGGGTCCCCGTCGGCCTTGGAGAAAGTCAGCACGCTCGCCGCGTCGAGGCGGGGCAGCTCGGAGCCGAAACGGATCCGCCGCACCCGCCAGCGGTTCATTTCGACGCAGCGTTTGAAGCGATCCTCATAGCCGCCGTCGATGCCGATTTCGTCGGGTGGAATTTCAAAGGGGAGCCGGTACTTCCGGGCAAACTTGCGCAGCACGGGGTCAAGCATATCCCCCTCCGCCGGACGGTCGGCGAGGGTCGGACGCCCCAGAATCAGGTTGAAGCGGTCGACCTTTTCGCGCAGCAGCCGGTCGTTGCGGACGGCGTCGAGCTCGGCGTCGGCCTCGGCTTCGATGCGGGACTCCATTTCGAGCAGCGCCGAAAAGCGGATCGCTTTGGCGATGAAACCGGTCAGCGCCGCCGCCGCGCCGGGAAGGGCCAGCACCGTCGCCGGGTCGAAGAGCCCGGCGCCCTCCTCCTCCTGGAACCGGGCCGACTGGAACGGCGCCAGCGACCGGCCGACCTCCTTGCCGAACGCCAGGGGGTCGGTTTCCGCCGCGGCGAAAAAGAGGTCGGCGGAGACCTCCAGACACTCCGCCCGCCCGGCGGGAACCGCCAGCAGCAGCCGCGACCCGTCGCCCTCGACGAAGGAGAAAAGCAGCCGCCCCGGACGCAAGGTGCCGAGATAGTGCCGCCGCCCGGCTCCCCCGGGATTCCGCGGGGTGAAAAAGAGATGCACCTCCCCCGCCGTCAGCAGCCGGACTCCGCCCGGCGGCGCCGGACGGCCCGACGGCAGTATGCCGGGCTTCCCCTGCTCTTCAAAGAAATTCCGGAGGGGGGTATTCATACGTTCACCGCCGCTTCCATGCCCATCAGCCGGGCGTACCGACCGTCAAGGGCCATCAGTTCATCGTGGGTTCCCTCTTCGACGATCTTGCCGGCTTCGAGAAGAACGATATGGTCGCAGTCGCGGATGGTGCTGAGCCGGTGGGCGATCACCAGGCAGGCTGAACCGCGCCGCCGGAGCGCCCGGTCGATCGCCAGTTCGGTCAGGGGGTCGAGCGCGCTGGTCGCTTCATCCAGGATCAGGATCGGCGTATTGCGGGCGAAGGCACGGGCGATTTCGAGGCGCTGCCGCTGGCCGCCGGAGAAGTTGTTGCCCATTTCGCCGACTTCGATCTCGAGCTCGGTGCCGCGCTGGGCGAGTTCGCGGGCGATGGCGGCGTCGTCGAGCGCCCGGTGAAGCACCCACTGGTCGCGCCGTTTCTGGAACAAGGTGAGGTTGTCGGCCACGCTCCCCGAAAAGAGGGTGATGCTCTGGTCGACCGTGGCCACCGCCCGGTTGAACTCCTCGCGCGACAGCTCGCGGACCGGCCGGTCGTCGATCAGCACCTCGCCCGACCAGGGCGGATGCAGCCCCCCGGCGATCCGCGCCACAGTGCTTTTGCCGGAGCCGGAAATGCCTACCAGCGCCACCCGGGTTCCCGGCTGGACGACCAGCGAAAAGTTCTCCAGGAGCGGCGGTTCGAGGCGGCTGTAGCCGAAGGTGATGTTGCGCAATTCCAGCTTGCCGCGGATGATCCCCGGGCGGATGGCGATGTCGGCGAAGTAGTGCTCCTCAGGGTGGTTGAAGACGTCGTCGATGCGGTCGAGCTCGCCTTTGATCTCCTGGAGCTGGGCCCCCGCCGACACCAGAAAGTGGACCGGCTCCACGAAACCCGCCGCCAGGGCGGTGAAGGCCATCAGTTCGCCCAGCGTCATCCGGCCGTCGATGATCAGCCAGGCGCCAAGGCAGAGAATGATGATGTTGTTGACGCCGAACAGCAGCGCCGGGAGAATCGAAAACATCGTGCTCGACTGCTGCATCTCGCGCCTTTTATTGCTGTATTCGGCCAGCGCGTTGCCCCATTCGCCGAAGAATCCCTCTTCGCGCCCGCCCGCCCGCAGGCTCTCCATCATGCCGACGCCGGTCATCGACAGGTTGACCAGCCGGGTTTCGGCGGTCACCAGCGCCTGGTTGAGGTGGCGGCGGCTCCGGTTCAGCAGGGTCAGCACGTAGAAGTTGATCAGCGCCGCCGCCAGCGCCGCCAGCGACAGCGCGAGGCTGTATTGGATCATCAGCGCGAAAAAGAAGAGCGCGGTAAAGAGCTTGATGGCGTTGGAAGCGATCTGGCCGAAGAGGTTCCGGGCGACGGAGGCGTTCAGGGAGACCCGGTTCTGAAGGTCGCCGGTGGAGCGCCGGGCGAAGAACTCCAACGGCAGCGCCAGCATGTGCCGCAGCATCGCCAGCGTGTTGTCGACGGAAATCTTGAGCTCGCCGCGCCGGAAGGCGGCGTGCTGCAGGCCCACCAGCGCCGCCTGAACCACCACCGTGCAGCCGAAGCCGATGAGAAGGGGGTTCAGCCAGTCCGCTCGTCCGCGCAGCACCTCGTCGATGAAGACCCGGAGCAGCGTCGGCAGCATCATGCCGGGAAGCACCAGAAGGAGCCCCGTCCAGAGGATCAGGGCGGCGATCGGCCGGACCCGGGCCACCGCCGGGCGGAAGGCGTGGAGAATCCCCGAAGGACGCCCCTTCGGCTGGAAATCCGGCCCCGGCTCGAAGGTCAGCGCCACCCCGGTGTAGCTGCGTTCGAACTCCTCGGCGGTGCGTCGGAGCGGCCCCAGCGCCGGGTCGTTGATGTAGTAATATTTGCCGACCTTCCCCTCGAGCACCACGAAGTGCTCGAAGTTCCAGAAGAGGATCATCGGCAGCGGCAGCTCCTGGAGCTTCTCCACCGGCGCTTTGAAGCCTTTGGAGTGGAATCCGTAGCGCTCCGCCGCCTTGACCAGGAGCGAAGCACGGCTGCCGTTGCGGGAGACGCCGCAGGCGACGCGCAGCTTCTCGAGGGGTTCAAAATAGCGGTGAAAGGCAAGAATCATGCCGAGACAGGCGGCGCCGCACTCGGTCGCCTCCATCTGGAAGACGGTCGGGGTCCGGAAACGCCGGTTTTTCCAGCGGTGTCCGCCGCCCGAAGTGGTCATGGGGCATCCTCATCCGTTCGGCCGATCCCGAAAATCCGCTCCCGCAGGAAAGGGATGAGGTAGGAGACCGGACGCCGGTATTCGGTATTGACCACCACTACGCCCCGGCTCCCCGCGTCGACGGCGATGTCGGCGCCGGAGCGGCTGGTCCATTGGAGCTTGCTGCGGGTATTGCGATCGGGCAGGAGCTCGACCTCCAGGCGGATCAGGCTCCCCTGGCGGTCGAGGATGCGCACGAAATCATCGTTTTTCAGCTCGGCCCGGATCGATTCGGCGGTCACGGGGTACGGGCTCGCCCGCAGCACCACGCCCCGGATGTAGCCATGCTCCTGCGCCCGGGTCGACGCGGGCGAAAAGAAGGCGTTCATCCCCGGACGAACCCGTTTGCCGGTGTGGAGGGGGATGAAGGCCACC
>JAVBRV010000493.1:0-9878 GCA_031547585.1 Victivallaceae bacterium | reverse complement strand
GATGCGCGGAGCGCGGCGATTCTCGACTTCCTGCGCCGGAACGCCGCCGAAAGGACCGGCCTCCCCGAACTCGCCGCCGAACTCTCCCTCTCCGTCTCGCGCACCAGTTTTCTGGTGAAGGCGCATTTCGGCCGGACCTTCAGCGAACTCCTCGCCCTCGAACGGGTCGGCCGGGTCAAGCACTTCCTCGCCGCCAGCGAGTGGAACCTGCGGAGCATCGCCCAACGCACCGGCTTCCACGATGAATTTCACCTGAGCCGGGTCTTCAAAGCGCACACCGGCGTCTCCCCCCGCAATTGGCGTCAATCGATAAAGACGACGAAGGGATAACGGTCGACGTCCTTATTGCCGTCGGCGATGCCGGGGGCGATTTCGGCCCAGCCTTCGCGGCCGATTTCCGGCAGGTCGGCGTCGTTGACGACCAGGTTGAAGCGGAAGCCCCGTCGCAATTCCCGCGCCGTCAGACCGAAAGCGTTGAACGGCAGCCGGAATTCATAGCCGGTTACGGTTCCCTGTCGCGAAGTGGTCAGCTTCAACGCCTGCAGCGCCTTCTTGGTGTCGGCGCCTTTCGGACTGATCCAGATCGCCTTGTGCGGTGTGCCGCCGTCGACGTGGCCGCCGCCGAGCTCCCAGCAACCCCGGCCGGGAAGCTGAATTGCGAATTGAATGCTGTCGTCGCGCCAGCACTCCGGACCCTCTGTCTGGCGTTGAAGGTGGATGTCGTCTTCGACCGCCGCCCGGACCACCAGTTCATCGCGATCGAGGCCCAAGGTGATTTTGGCGCTGAGGTCCGAGGGACCGGTCCAGAAAGGTTTGTTGGGGACGTTGTCAAAGAGAACCCGGACCTGACGGCGTTTGTCGAGTATGAAATCCGGTTTCGCCTTATTCACATCCGCCGACAGACAGGCCGCCGAATGAACCGCCAGCGCCAGGGTAGTCGCGCCATATTTGCCAAAATCAGCCCCGACCTGAACCAGGTAATCGCTGCCGAAGACGCCGCCCGCATTAGTTGAGCAGAGCAGGGTAAAGGTGCGGGTGAGCTTGCCGGAGGGCGGCAGCTCCACCTTCAACTCGCGCTGCCTTGCCTTGAACTGGCCGGGAATATGGATATGCAAGGTCAGCGGCAGCGGTTCAGTCAGGGGATTGACCAACGACAAGTTGACTTCAACCTCCCGCCCGGGGACGGCGCAGCCCGAGACCGAGGCCGAAATGACCGGCGCAGTCTCGACCCGGGTGGCGTCGTACAGTTTAATCGTCACCGGCGTGTGGGTGATGTTCCAGAAAATCTGGCCGCTTTCGACGGCGAGCGGTTCGACGTTGCCCATGATATCGATGGTTTCGGCGCGGGCGGCGTCGGTGATGAGCGCGTAGGTGCCGCCGCTGTTGACGGTGCTTGGCCCCCGCCAGCCGGCGATGGCCAGCGTGGAGCCGTTCCGGAACAGGAAGGCGTATTCGCCCTCGGAGGTTTTCAGCTGGCGTTCGAACGCAAAGCCGCGGTAGGTGTTGACCAGCGCGGCGTAGGCCGGAAATACCGCTTTGGGGTAGAAATCGGCGGTCAGCATTCCATAGTTGTGTTCATTATCCATCGCGTTGAAGCCGACGTCGCGCATATTGTACCAGGTGTAGCCGATGGCGCCGCGAGCCCGGGCGAAGAGGAGCTTGGTATAGAGGGTTTCCGCCTGGATTTTTTGGGTGCCGCCGGTGGAGTGGATCGCCGTTTCATTGGGATACCACGGCAACTCGGAAATGCCGAGCCGGGCGCGGAGCTGCCGGAAATCCTCGTCGATATGCCGGGCAAAGGAGCTGAAAGGCCCATGCAGATGCACCGTGTGAATATCGAACTCCCCCTTGGAGGCGGTCAAGGTGCGCAATTGATAGCGGAAGCTGTCGCCGGTCACTCCGGCGAAACCGGCGGTCATCACCCGAATCGACGGATCGACTTTGCGCGCTTCTTCGAAGGCGATCGCCTGAAGCTGCGCCTGGCTTTCGGGGCCGTAGGAGGCGAAGCCGGGGTGATCGGGTTCGTTGCCGACCTCCCAGAGGCGGATTTGCCCCTTGTACCGCTCGGCGGTCCGGCGCACGGCGGCGCGGTAAGGTTCCAGGCGGGGCATTTTACCGCCGCGGGTGTCGGAGCTGTCGTCCCGTTTCGGGCTGTCGAGGTCGATCGCCCAGCGGGGGGTGCCGCCGAACAGGCCCTGCAATTCGACGCCTTGTTCGGCGAAGGTACCGACGATGCGGTCCATGAGCGCGAAATCCCACTGGCTGGAGCCGGAGCGCTGGATGTAGCCCCACGGCGTACCGGTGCGGAACACCTTCGCCCCGACCATTCCGGCGGCGAGCGCATCCATCTTTTCGGCGAAATAGCCCCAGCGTTCGGTGGCGTTGCAGATGCCGTAGAGAAAATCGGCCGAATTGTTCAAGTCGGGTTTCCCGGGGGTGGGGCCGGCGGGGATCATATAGGCGAAGGAGCGCTGTTTCCGAACCGGTTCCGCTCCGGGCAGGGTGAAGCGGGCGTCGACATACCAGATGCCGAATTTCAGCTTTTCCGGCAAGGAAATCCGCAAATCCTGCGGCAAGCCGGGGGAGAGTGACAGCTTGCGCTCAACGGAGAAGGTGTCTCCGACAAGATCGGTAAAGGTGAAAGAGCCGTTGCAGTCGATCGTTTTTCCGGCGGTGTTGCAGAGGCGGATCGCGAAAGAATTTCGTTTCGCCGGGGTGACGATGTGCAGCGGATTGCCGGTCTCCAGCGTGATATCGATGGCGTCGAGCAATGCCTTCGAAGAGACGACGTCGGCGCGGCGCAGCAGGAGTTCGGTCTCGGGTGCGTCGGCGAATTGGGCGTAGGCGGCTTTGACCCGAATCGGGCCGGGAACGGCCGGGATCGCGGCTTCCAGCTCCTCCGGTCCACCGGTGAACGTCAGGGGCGCGCTGCGGAACTCCTTTCCTTTGGCGTCGTAAAAGAGCACCGTGACGGTCGCCGATTTACCCTTGCGCAATTCGGCCGAGAAGCGCACGTTACAAAGGTTTTCATAGTAACGGTTGATATTCATGCATTCATCGAGCCGGATCTCCTGGGCGCCGCGCGCGGCGACCCGGAGTCCGTCCTTCCCGGCGGGAGAATCGTAGCCACCGACCCACCAGCGCTCTTTTTCAGGGTCGAACGACCAGAGCCGGGCGGTTGCGGGAACACCCTTTACTTCCTGTTTCAAGCGGTATTCGACGTCGCCCAGGTAGACCGGGCCGATGCTGTCGGCCTGGAAACCGGCGCCGAAACCGATGATCGCGGCGGGGAATTCCATTTTCTTATTCTTATCGCCACCCCAGCATTCGCTGAAGTTTTCGGGGGTGATTCGGTACGAGATGGTTTTCCAGCCCGGTGCGGCATCATTGGCGTTGCCGGAATATTGGAAGGTTTCGCCGTTGGCGTCGGTAATGCGAATGCCGCAACCCTGCAATTCATTGCGTCCCGCGGAGTAGTAGGTCAGCCGCACCTCCAACACGTCGAATGAATTGAGGGGGATGGCGCGGTCGAAACCGATTTCGGCATACGCCTTGCGCTGGCGGTTCCAGCTCAGCTGCCAGGCTGATTTCCCATCGGGAGCTTTGGTGAAGAGCAGTTCCTGCCCGGCGTCGCGGCCGTTCCAGACCCGCGCACCGCCCGCTTTCAGGAAGCCGTCGACGGGGCGGAACGCCTCCTCCGCCGCCATTGGCAGGAGACCGCAGAAAAGAGTGAATATCGCGATTTGAAGGGAGGCTGCCCTGTGGGTAAAAATCATGGTTTTATTCCTCATTTTGGGACTTTCGGGGCGCGGCAAAGCCATGACCCCGATTATTTTGGACGTTTTAAATATCGTAAGCGATGCGGGATCCGTTGATGAAACCGACGATTTTGAGTGGAGAAGCCTTTAACTCCTGATCGCGGCGACTGCTCACATGGCCGTCGCCGTAAGCGACGTTGGCGGTATTGTTGTGGTGGACGCTGACGCCGGTCTTGCCGCTTTCCGCCCGGTTGCGCTTGAACTCGGTAAAGCCGCGGCCGACGTTGGCCGCATCGGTGACGGCATAGGCGGTGTCGGCGATCAGAGGCAGCCGGGAAGGCGATTTCATCAGCGTGGGAATATAGACCTGGTAGTTGGCGGGCCCCTGGTGATAGAAGGCTCCGGTTACCGGTACGACGATGCTCTTCCAGTCGGCGTCGCTCCAGCCGTCGATGTTGAAGGCGCCGTAACTGCGCCAGACGTTGAACGCGGTTTCCGGGCTGCTCTCCGGGCAATTCATCATTTTGGTCGGCACGTAAGCGGTTTTGGCGGTATCGTTGTACCCCGTTCCAGTCATGTAGCCGCCCCAGGGACCGCCCCCGTTGCTGTACTTGATCATGTAGCCCCGGTTGTCCTGACCGTAGGCGTTCTGCCCTTTCCATACCTGCGCGAGATTGTTGATGCAGGCGGACTTTCGTGCAGTGGCGCGTGCTTTGTTCAGCGCCGGCAGCAAGAGCGCCGCCAGAATGGCGATGATGGCAATAACGACTAATAGTTCAATAAGTGTAAAACGGGGAACCGATTGTTTTTTGTAGGAAACCATCTGCTGTTTCATGCGGATACTCCTTGTCGGGTTGGGTTATTCCATGGTGAGAATATTCGGTATATACCGATTTTACTTACTTTTTCGACGGTCGAGAAGGTCGGGGTACACGAGCGCCGGGACTACGATCCGGTAACTGCGCGCGGAAGGCGCGGTGATTCTCCGCAACAGGAACTCCATGGCGAGACGGCCCATTTCGCGGGTATCGTAACGCATGGTGATATAGGCGGGGTTATTGTCGCTGCCATCGTCGGCGAAGGCGACCAGCCGCATCCGTTCCGGAATCTTCAACGCTTTCAACTGCATCATCTCCGCGCAGAAATCGGCGGCGCTGTAGGTCGCCACCACCAGGGCTTCGGGCAGATCGCCGGATTCCAGCATGCGGTGAATCGGCCCCAGGAAACTGCCGAGGTCGGTATTTACCGTCAGGTGGATATCGGAAGGCGCGATTTTCAACCCGTGTCGCGCCATGCCGCAGCAGAGCCCGTCGCAATAAGGCTGGTCGATCGCCGGCATCAGCAGGCCGATCCGCCGCACTCCGAGCTCGACCAGGTAGTTGCAGACCCGGATGCTTTCGGCGAATTTGTCGAAGGTCACCAGGTCGCCTTCGAACCCCTTGGGATTGCCCGACATCGTCACATGGGGAACCTCTGCCTCGTCCAACGTCAGGATCAGTTCGGCGGGTGGCGTTCCGACCAGGACGGCGCCGTCGATGTCGATATTCGACACGTCGTCCGAAAGGATATGAAGATTAAGATTTACCACTTCCGGGTCGATGATGGAGCGGATGCCTTCCAGGGCGACTCCGTAGTACGCCAGCCCGAGCGGGTTTTTTTGCTCTTCAAGCGGACAAATGATTACATTGATCCGTTTTCGCATATCGCGCACGGGGGAAAGTACATCGACGGTTTCCGATTTGTAGCCGAGCGTGCGCAAAGCGTCAAGTACGTTCCTGCGGGTGACGGCACTGATGCCGGGCTGACCGTTCAGTACCCGTGATACGGTGGAAGTCGATATCCCGGCGTGCTTTGCCACATCCGCCAATTTTACCGCCGGCATTTTTTCGCTCATCGGACGTTCTCTCCTGAATAGTTCGTAGTTCTCTTCCCTTGCATTAATTATACCACAACGAACTTCTCTTTGCAAGAACATTTGCAATTTTTTTCGCAATTTTTTGCATTGATTTTCGATTATATTGCAAATGTATGCAATATTGAGAATGATTCCGAAATGCCGTATGACGCTTGCATCTCGTTGAATACCGGCGTAGATCATGGCGATGAAGTACGGCAGCAAGTTGAAAATTATGAGCCGGGTCTTCAAAGCGTACACCGGCGTCTCCCCCCGCAATTGGCGGAATTCAGGGCGTTCGAGATAACTTCTTTATTCAATAACTTATGTGGTTAAGCCAAAACGGGTATGGGTCGTAAACCAATTAGCGTGAAGGGGGAGGAGGCGCAACGCTTTCGCGGGGAAGGAAGCGATATTCGACTTCGATGTCTCCTTCGGGGGATTTCCCGGCCAGGAGGCCGAGGAGGAGGGCGGCGCTGCGGCGGGCGACGCTTTCGAGATCCTGTTCGACGGAGGTGACGGCGGGGGAAAGATAGGGGGAGACGCCGGGGGTTTCCCAGCTGACCACGGAAACCTCTTCCGGGACCCGGACGCCGAGGACCCGGAGCGCGTAGAGCAGGACCGGCGCATAGGCTTCGCCGAAAGCGATGAAGGCGGTCACTCCCCCTTCGAGGGCGCGGCGGACCGGGAGGACGGCGTCGGGGAGGGCTTCGCCCATGAGGACGACAAGGGAGCTATCCTCACCGGCGGCGGCGGCGAGGTTTCGGAAGGCTTCGACGCGCTGGCTGACGCACCAGTTTTCGGCGGTTTCGTAGGCGGCGCGCTGACCGAAAAGGGCGATTTTGCGATGCCCGGCGCGGTACAGCGTCTCCCAGGCGAGGCGCATGCCGCCCGCTTCGTGGGAGACGACGGAGTAGATTCCTTCCAGGTGCCGGGGGCGGGAGTTGACGCAGACGAGGGGGATGATTTCGCGTTCGCCCCAGTAGCGTTCGAGCCCGTTTTCGACCATGAGGGAGATGGCTCCGGCCAAACGCTGCTCTTCGATCAGGGGCAGGCTGTCGAGGGGGAGGACTTCGAGAAAGTACCCCGTGTCGCGGAACGCCTTCTGAAGTTCGGGCAGCAGCCGGTCGGCGTAGTTGCGGAAGCCGAGCGAGGGGGTGACGACGGCGATGGTTTCGCCGCATTCGCGGTAGCCGCTGCGGCGGGCGGCGTCGATGATGGCGCGGGCGACCTCCGACCGGACCCCATCCCGGCGGTTGAGGGCGCGCGAGATGGTGGCGATGGAGTAGCCGGTCTCCCGCGCGAGGCGGCGAAGGGTGGTTCGCGGTGGTTCCATCAGCAGGGGAGCGAGACGATTTCGGCTTGCAGCTGGGCGGCCTTCTTGAGATCGCCGATCAGAATCGCCCCCACCAGCTGGTTCGAAGCATTGTAGAAGAGCTTTTCAAACTGGTTGGTTTCGGGGTCGAAGGTGGTTTTGGCGTTCTCCCCTTCGAGGATGCCGGCGGAGAAGATCTTCAGCTTGAACACCGCCAGCCGGGCCGGATAGGCTTCGAGGCGGAGCTCCACCGCTCCCCCGGCGAGGTTGGCTCCGGCGGTGCGACCCATATCGCGGGCGGCGGTGTAGAGGCCGAAGACCCGCCCCTGATATTCGGCGCAGTCGCCGGCGGCGTAGATGTCGGGGAAATTGGTGCGCATTTTCCCGTCGACCAGAATGCCCCGGCAGGATTTGAGCCCGGCGGCCTTGGCGAGCGTGGTGTCGGCGACGAGGCCGGTGGAGATCATAACGAGGTCGGCGGCCACGGTTTTCCCCCCGAAAGAGACGCCTTCGGGCGTGATCGCTTCGACCATTGCGCCGAAATGAAGGGTGAGGCCGGGAACCCGCGCGAGTTCGCCGAGCACGATATTGGCGGCCTCGGCATCGAGGTTGCGCGGCAACAGGTTGGGGCAGCCCTCGACGACGGCGACTTCGCATCCCCGGGCAAGGAGGCTTTCGGCAAGTTCGAGGCCGAGGAGTCCGCCGCCGATGACCACTGCGCGCCGGAGTCCCCGATCGAGGCGGCGGCGCAGCTCTTCGAGGTCGGAGAGTTCGCGCAGCGACAACACGTTCGGCCCGTTGATCCCGGGGACCGGGGGCCGGAAGGAGCGTCCACCCGTCGCCAGCAGCAGCCGGTCGAACTTGCGCCGGGAACCATCCGCCAGCGTCAGCTCCTTGCGGATCGGGTCGACGGCGGTTACCGCGGTTTTGAGCTCGACCTTGATCTCTTTCTCTTCGAAAAAGGCCGCGGTTTTCAGGTAGAATTGCGCATCCGGGAGCGCTTCGGCGACCATTCCGGTCAGCGCCGGGCGGCGATACGGCAGCACCGCTTCCCGGCTGTAAAGAGTGATTTCCCCGCCGTCACCGCTGTTCCGAATGGCCTGCGCCGCCTCGAACGCGGCCACGCCGCCGCCGACAATCGCGTATTTCATGGTCGCGTCTCCCCTTTTATACTATAATGTAGTTTGATTTTCCTCCGAAATCAAGCCTTCAAGTTCCAATATTCCCGCATCGGCATGGAGTTGGAAGCCCCCCTTTGTCTCCTCCAGGCGCCCCCGCCGGAGCCGCAGCCGGTAATCGCGCCCGCCGTGGCTGAAGGCGATTCCCCCGGGCGACAAGGTCCCCCGCGCCTCCCCCCGGAACTCCAGCATTCCCGCCGGATCGGTGAAGTGCGCCGCCAACCCCGCCGGCGTCAGTTGAAACCGGATCGTCCCCCCGGATTCCTGCCGCCACTCTGCCGTCAGCGTCTCCGCATCCGGAGCCTCGATCGCCCCGAATTCCCCCGGCCCCCCGCTGAAACGGAACGACGCCGGAGCCCACAACATCCCGTCAAACACCGGCAGCGCATCGTACCGGCAAGCCGGAGTCCGGCAAACCCCGGTCAGAAACGGCTCGGCATACCCGGGGTCGAAAAGCTGCCAGTCGCGCAAAGTCAGCTCCCCCTCCGGCGTGCGAAAGAGATTGATCCGCCCCTTTTTCGACAAGTACCACACACCGGCCCGCCCCTCGTCCTTCCAGTCGCTCCGGGTCACCACCGCGCTCACCGGCGTCTCTTTGAACGTTTCGCGGAACCACCGGCCGCTCGCTTCCAGCGTCTCGACCCGCAGCTTCCCCGTATCGCGCAATTTCTCCAGTCGCTCGAACTGGTAGGTCAACCCCCGCTCCATCCGCGGCCAGCCGAACGAATTCTCCTGCCCGGTCTGCGCATACGCCATGGCCAGTCCCGGCCCCCGGAAGTTCTCCTCCAGAAACCAGTCGATCCACTTCGGCTCCCCGCCCCCCGGCGAAATCGCCTCCAGCGTGATCACCGTCTGCCCGTTCCCGTCAATCGCCGCCTCGTACTGGTACAAGGGGTCACTCCCCAGCATCCGAAACACCGGCACCGGAATCTGCCCCTCCACCCCCCGCGCCGGCAAATACGCATTCCGTTTCGACGGATAATACGCATTCGCCCAGTATCCCCCCCACAGCGTATATCCATCCGTCCCATATTGATCCTTACAGTTGCACGCCGTCTCCACCCCGTGCTCCCGGTGCAAGTACTCCAGCACATGCGCGTCAAACAACCAGCTCCCCATCGAACGCGGTCCCCGTCCGAAAATTCTCCGGAACTCCCCCACAAACACATCCGCCAATCGCTCCCGCTCCCCCGGCGTGTAACCCACCGAAAAACCCACGTCCGTATGCCAGTCCCACTCGTACCGCCCCCGCCACTCAATCCCCGCCCGCTCCGCCAACGGCTTCACCACCTCAAACCAAATTCCAATCTCATGGTCCTCCGGCATCTCCCGTTTCAAGAAATCCACAAACGGTCCCTGCGTCAATGCATCGTATTGCAGCAACCACGTCGTCGGTAAACCATGTCGTCGCGCCAATCGCATCTGCTCCACCACCGGCTCAAACAAATCAATGTTCCTTCCCGGCCTTGGTTCTACCGCCCGAATAAAGTTAATGATGTTTACAATGTTGTTCGTCATAGTTCCTCCTATGGTTATATAACTTTTCATACGGTTCTCTCTGGGGCAATCTGCCCCAGACCCCCGACCAGGGCGCTGCCCTGGACCCGCAAGGGGCGGTGGCCCCTTGACCCGACGTACTTGGGGGAACCTCCAAACGGCCTCAGTCGGCCACTCTCCCCGCTTTTTTGCGGGGAGAGGGCAAGCGACTGAAACCGTTTGGCGCCAGGGGGCTC
>JAVBRV010000408.1:0-3328 GCA_031547585.1 Victivallaceae bacterium | reverse complement strand
ATGGAGAACTGGCCAAGGTCACGTATCTGGGGGAATTGGATAACACCCTGGTGCGTGATTATTATTGGAAGTTTACCTTTCACAAGGTGATTCCCCCTACGGGAAAAGGGGAGGAGTCGCCGGGATACCAGCGCCATGAAGTTCTTTATCTGGTTCGCATGGGCCAGCTTGAGGGCAAATTTGTGCAGGTGGGTACCGGGTTCATGTAAGTAAAAGGATCACAGAATATTCCAAGGGGGAGGTATTTCGTGGCGAAGCATTCGAATCCGTATCAGGAGGAATTCGGCATGAAAGGATTGACGGAAAAGCAAAAAGACATTCTCGACTTCATCGAGGAGTTCGTGGAGAAAGAGGGCATGGCGCCGACGGTCTATGAGATCGCCGAACGCTTCGGCATCAAGACCTCCACCGTGTTTGCTCACTTGCGCGCACTTCAACGCAAAAAGCAGCTTTCTCGCAGCTCGAAGGCGCGCAGCATCAGTCTTACGGCCCGTCTTCGCGGGCGCAAACCGATCCCCGGGGGGGCGATCATGGTTCCGTTGCTTGGGCGAATCAACGCCGGGCTGCCGCTCGACAGCCAGGAAGACAAAGAGGGCGATATCAGCGTCCCCACCACCTTCCTCGACAATTGCTCGGCCGATCAGCTCTACGCCCTCCGGGTGCAGGGCGAAAGCATGCGCGATCTCGGCATCTACGAGGATGACATCGTCGTGGTCTGCCGGAGTGAGGCGGCCCCGCGCGCGGGCGACATTGTCGTCGCTCTGGTACGCGGCAGCGAAACCACGGTCAAGAGCTACTTTTCGCGTCCCGGCGGCAAGGTGGAGCTGCGGGCCGCCAACCCGAATTTCACCACGCAGGTGTATGCCGCCGACGAGGTGACGCTCCAGGGCAAGGTGGTCGGGCTCTTGCGGAAGTACTGAGGGCGTGGATTACCCCCGGAGTTATCCGGTCTGGATGGGCAGCGGCCGCGTTGCCCGTTTCGGACCGGATTACGCTTACCCCCCGCATTACCAAAGGGTGCATCAGTTTTATCTGGTATTCGCGGGGCAGGTTCTCTACGAGGCGGATGGGGAGCATCTTACCCTGGAAAGAGGGGAGGGGCTCTTCCTCGCTCCCGGCTGCCTCCGGAATCCGCGTTCCGGCGGCGGTTCGGGGGAATATTGCGTCGTCTCCTTCAACGCTTCGCGCCCCGACTTTCTGCCGCGCGGTTTCCTGCGGGTGAAGCTCGATGCAGCGAGCCGTCCCCATGCGGAAGCCTATCGCGAAGCCATGTGCGAAAACACCGACGGCGGCATCGTGCAGCTGCTCTTTGCCCGGCTCTGCCTGGCCCTGGCGCCGGAATTGATTTCATCCCCGAAAGCGGCAGCCTCCGGTTCGGGGGAGCGCGACGGGCAGCTGGTGACGGCGGTGGAGCGGCTGATGGCGGCCAATCTCGGCAATCCGCTCCCCTTTGAGACGCTCTGCCGGTTGATTCATCACTCGCCCGCGGCAGTCGGCCGCGCTTTCCGCCGTCATCTCGGGCAGCCGCCGATGGAGCGGTATCGCCGCCTCCGGCTGGCGAAAGCCCGGGAACTGCTGCAAAGCGGCCGTTCCGTCACCGAGGCGGCCTTTGCCGCCGGCTTCTCTTCGTCGCAGCATCTGGCGACGCTCTTCCGGCGCTACTTTCGGGAATCTCCTTCCCGTGTGATGAAAAACTGTACAAGATAGAACAGAATCTGAACGTATTATTGCTCCTTCGAGGGTATATTCTGTCAGTTTCCTGAACAATGGGAGTTTTCATCATGTACGATCTGAAGAACGAAATCGGGGTCAAGAGTTATTCCTTCCGGAGCTTCCCGGAGAACGCCGAAGTGGCGTCTATTGCGAAGCGTTGCGGCGTCTCCGCCGTGGATCTTTCGGGCAGTCACATCGACTACGACGCGCCCGCCGCCTGGGCGGGCATCATCGAGAGCTACCGGGCGGCCGGCGTCCGTCTGTGCGGCATCGGGGTGGTGATGGCGAAGCCCGATGAGAAGTGGAACCGCCGTTTCTTCGACTTCGCCCGGATGGCCGGGAGCGGCCTCGTGTCGTTCACTTTTGATCCCGCCGAGCACGAAGTGACCATGCGGATCATGGAGCGGCTGTCGGATGAGTACGGCATCCGCACCGCCATCCACAACCACGGCGGCTACAACTGGCTGGGCAACCGGACCATCCTGGGATATGTCTTCAACCGCTGCTCGAGGTCGATCGGGCTCTGCATGGATACCGCCTGGTGCCTCCAGGCGGCTGAGGACCCCTGTAACTGGCTGGAGCTTTTCGGCCGCCGGCTGTACGGCCTTCACTTCAAGGATTTTGAATTTGACCGCAAGGGCAAGCGTAAAGACGTGGTGGTGGGCGAAGGCGCGCTCGACCTCCCGGCTTTCCTCGAACGACTGAAGGGCTTGGATTTCAACGGTTCGGCGGTGGTCGAATTCGAAGGCCCGGAGCCGGTGGAGAACACCGCCGCCTCGGTGGCGAAGATCCGCGCGCTGCTCTGATTTCCCCCGGGGGGAAGAACGGAGGGAACGGAGAAATGGCTGTGCTGCAACTCTTCACGGCCCAGCGCGTCAGCGCCGCTGTTCCCTCCGTTTCTATCCGTTCTCTCCAGCCACCGCGCGGTACTATTGTTCCGGCGCAAAGATACGTTTCAGCCAATCGTTATATTCGAGTTTGGGAATTTCCTGTTCTTCAATCTCCATTTTTGCGATTCCGAAGGTTGAATCATCCCCCTGAATTTCAATGAATATTCTAACCTTATCGTTTGCCGACCAGTCTCTTGCTGATGTTTTTATGGGGCGAGGCAATGTTCCCTCGAAGAGAATATACCGGCTTCCGTTACGGTCTGAATAATATCTCCAATACGGCGATTTAAAATAGCCGTCAAACGCTTTCCCGGCCGTAGCGGATGACCAATGCTCGAAAAATCCTCCCTTGACGATGGCAATGTATTTTTCAGCTTCCGGAGTGTCGGTCCGGCATTCTTTGTATAATGCAATGTCCTTTCTGATTCTCTGGGCAAGCGTGCTTCCGATAACCTTTTTACCTTGTTTTTCCGCCAGATTCAACCATGTTTCGACTTCCTCGATATCAAGGCTGTCATAAGCATCGAGAAGATATAACACGAAACGGTATTGAGCCTCTGCATTACCTTGCTCGGCGGCTTTGCGACACCATTTTACCGCCTCCCGGTAGTCCTGGGCAACGCCCCGGCCATGATAATAGCAAATTCCTAAATTGAACTGCGCCTCTTTGTAGCCTTGCTCCGCGGCTTTGCGATACCATTTTACGGCCTCTTGATGATCTTGAG
>JAVBRV010000160.1:0-4225 GCA_031547585.1 Victivallaceae bacterium | reverse complement strand
TAAAGTCTCTAAAGTCTCTAAAGTCTCTAAAGTCTCTAAAGTCTCTAAAGTCTCTAAAGTCTCTAAAGTCTCTAAAGTCTCTAAAGTCTCCACCATTTTCCTCTGCTTTTCTGCAATCAATCGAGATGACGAGCAAAAACGTTTGCTTTTTCAGTATAAAGTTATATATTATAAGCACAGACCTTCAGGGTATGGGAGTACCCTACAAAGAGGAGAAAGGGAGCCTGCCGGTTTTACCGGCATACAAACCCTTCCCCGAACCGTCCGCGTCTCGCGGGCGGTTCGGGGGCGGCAGACATAAATGAATTGGACGTATTTACCGGACCGGTACGCCGTGCTCGACAAGGTAGGCTTTGAGCGCCGGAATCTCGATCAGCTTGAAGTGAAACACCGAAGCCGCCAGCAGAACTTCCGCCCCCGCCTCGGCCGCTTCCAGAAAGTGCTCCAGCTTCCCCGCGCCGCCGGAAGCGACGATCTTCGCCCGGCAAGCCGCCGCCATCGCCCGGATCACCGGCAGATCATAGCCGGTACGCGCCCCATCCCCCGCCTTGCTGGTCGGCAGAATCACCGGAACCCCGAAACCATCCACCCGCTTCGCCCATTCGAGGGCGTCACAGCCGGTGGCGGTGCGTCCGCCGTCGATATAGACCTCGTAACCGGAAGGAAGCGCCGGGTTGATGTCGACGTCAATGGCGACGGTCAACGCCTCCGGACCGAATTCGCGGATAATTTCAGCGATCAATTCCGGCTTGCGGAAGGCGGCGCTGCTGACCGAAACCCGGTTCGCCCCCGCTTCCAGCACATTCGCCGCCGCCCGGACTTCGTTGATCCCGCCCCCCACCGTAAAGGGGACCGTGCAGACCTTCGCCACCTCGCGAACCACCTTCGCCAGCGTCGGACGGTTCTCCACCGTAGCCGTGATGTCGAGCATGGCCAGCTCGTCGGCTCCGGCGGCGCAATAAGCGGCGGCGCACTCCGCCGGATCGCCCGCATCGGCGATATCGACGAAATGAACCCCCTTGACGACACGCCCCTCGCGCATATCGAGGCAAGGCATGATGGAAACAGGCTTCGGCATGATGATTTCTCCCGCTAGATTTTTGTATATCGTATAATGTACCGAAAAACGCTTTTCCTGTCAAGAGACGGAGAAAGGTATTTTGGGGGAAATCCGGGGAGAGCCATAGATGGATCAGCATGAAAACAGCCCGAAAGAAAGTCAAAGCGCTAAAAATACTCTTTTTCCGTGGATTCCGGGTTGAAATTTCATAATTCCGGCGGCATAGTGTAGTGATGTCCGATTGCGGAATGCCAGCCGGCCGTTTTTTTCGGTTGGAGAAAGGGGATTGCCATGCTGAACGTCAAACTGCCGAGCCGGATTCATGGGAAATGGATCTGGAAACAATCGCTTCTCCGCCGCACCGACAGTTTTCTGCTTATGCGCCGGGAGTTCGTCTGCGACAGCATCGGGCTGGAGACGGATCTCTGGATCAGCGCCAACAGCGCCTATCAGCTGTTCGTCAACGGCCGCCTGGTGGGGTACGGTCCGCGCGCGCACCATTGTTACGGGACGAGTTACATCGACCAGCACGACATTACCTTCTATCTGGAATCCGGAATGAACGCGATTGCCGTCCAGGTCTATTACAATTCGGAGTTTCTGAACAGCGACCAGCGGTTGACGCCGGGATTGTGGTGCCAGGCGGCCAATGCGCAGCAGGAGATTCTGGCCAGCGACGAGAGCTGGTTTATCCGCGAAGTGAACTGCCTGGGGGCGAACCGGGCGCGGATCAGTCCGGAGCAGGGGTTGTCCTACTATTTCAACGCCGTGGAATGCCCGGACGGGTGGGAAAACATCGATTTTGTCCGCGACGACAAGTGGCGTCATCCGGACAGCCTGACGCCGGTGGGGGATTTCGGCACGCGGCTGGAGCTGCATCCGTTGATTCCGGCGGTCATCAGCGACGAGCGCCCGGAGTTTGCTCCGGTCTGCCGCGGCAAGATCGTCGAACAGGCCGAATGGACCCAGGTGGTCTTCACCGAGGCGACCGGAAGGAGCGGCGAAACCTTTGCCGCCGACTGCTACGTTTTCCGGGAAGAGGCGACGGAAATTCCGGTTCGCCTGTACGCCGATGATCCATTTAAATTATTCTGCAACAATCAGCTGGTCTATTCCGGGCGCTGCCGCCGGGGCGAAAAGGGCGATGCGCTGAAGCTGAAGGCCGGCTGGAACCGTCTGCTGGTCGTCCAGACGCCGGGACGCAATTCGATGGGGCTCCTCATCACCTTCCCCCGCGCCAAGGAGGGGCTGTCGGTTCGGATCTATCACGACATGGTCGAAACCGCTCCGGCGGTCTGGAACGTCACCAGCCCCCTGCGCCTGTCGCTGGTGGAGTCGTCGCCGTCGATCCATTTCCGGCGGCTGAAGCTGCAACCCTGGCGGCCGACGCTCCAGAACCTGACCGACCCCGCCGACCTTATCGCCGAATCCCAGTTCGTGGAGGAGCCGGGGACGGCGTTCATCCGCCCGCTCACCACCGGCGATTATCTGCTCTGGAAGCTCAAGCACATGTGCTACGGCTTCGTCCGCCTGGTTCTCGAAGGCAACGCGGGCGATATCGTCGACATCTCCATCGGCCTGCGCCGCAAGGCCAACGGCAGCATCTCCATGGGGCGCGGAATCCGCCGCACCGCCACGCTCATCCTGCGCCGGGGCAAGACCACCTACCTCGACTTTCTGCCCGCCGACTGCCTGTATGTGATGGTGGCGGTCCGCAAGGCCGCCCAGGGCGTCAAGGTGCAGAATATCACCTTCTTCGAATTGCAGCGCCTGGAGCGTCACGAATGCACCTTCCGCTGTTCGGATGAGCTGCTGAACCGCTTCTGGGAGACGGGGCGGCGGACGCTCCGCCGCTCCGCCGCCTTCCTGCCGCCGCCGGAGTCGCGCGCCGATTACGATTGTTATATGTTCGACGCCTATCTCGACTCGGTCAGCATGGCGGTGGTCTTCGGCGACTTCGAATACATCGCCGCCCGGCTCCGCCAGTTCATCGAAGCCCAGCTCGAGAACGGAGAGATTCCGGCGATCACCTACGGGCCCCGGCATGAGACGCAGCTCTTTCACCTCTTCTTCCTGCCGACCTGGATCTATTACAACTACCGGTTCAGCGCCAATCAGGTCGAACTGGAGCGAGCGGTTCCCTGCCTCGACCACGTCCGCGAATACTTCGAGTCGATGATCGACGACGAAACCGGGCTCCTCACCGACATCATCCGCCGCTTCGGTTTCAGTGTAGACCTGAAGCACGGCAGCGACGAGGGGGAAGCGTCGACCACGCTGAATACGCTCTTCTGCCGCTTTCTCCTCTCCTCGGCCGAAGTTTACCGTTCGGTCGGGCAGACCACCAAGGCCGCCCGTTGCGGACAGCTTGCCCAGCAGATCGTGCTCCGGCTGCGCGGGGCCAATTTCGACACGGTCAACGGTCTTTTCGCCAGCGAGTGCGCCGAAGAAACAGAAGTTCCGCTCTTTTCGCTGCTCGACAACTTCTACGCGCTGCTCGGAGGGGCGCTCAGCCTCGACAGCTTCGAACACTTCTTCTTCGCCTTCTTCAACTATGACCCGCCCTTCGACAACAGCGAAGAAGCGGCGCATCCCTACTTCCACTTCCTCTTCATGGAAATGATGTTTTCGATCGGTCAGCGGGAGTGGGCCTTCCGCTACTTCCGCAGCTACTGGCAGCGGCGCTATTGCGAGGACGCCGGGTCCTGGCGCACCCGGCCCGATTCGGATGAGCCGGCGAGGACCCGCTTTTCGGACGGCAACTGCCTGACGCCGAACATCTTCCTCTTGCGCGAGGTCCTCGGCATCCGGATCGCCGAACCGGGCCACTCGGCCATCTACTTCAACCCCGCCTTCAATCATGTGGATTGGGCCGAAGGCAGCGTCCCGATGGTTCAGGGCCGCCTCAAAGTGAAGTGGGAGAAATTGACCGACGGTTCGCTCGACGTCACCCTCGACTCCAATGTGCCGCTCAAAATTCTGCCCGAAATCAAGCACAGCATCCTGCAGAATACCACCTTCCGCCTCAGCGAAAACATCACCCTCCTCAATCCGCCCAATGAGCTGGTCGAGGACCTCGAAGAGCTGGAAGAAGGAAACGGCTTCCCCGAACCCTGATTCCAAATCACCCTTCATTTTTATTCCCCCCTCCGCAAAACTGGGATT
>JAVBRV010000174.1:0-3637 GCA_031547585.1 Victivallaceae bacterium | reverse complement strand
CCTCGCCGAAAGCTCCGGCAAGGTCTAGGCGACCCGGGCGAAACTCTGTGCGGAACTGCTTTCGCTCGGATTCAAAGTGGTCCCGTCGGAGACCAACTTCCTCTTCGCGGCGCCCGCCAACGGCGACGGCGGAGGGCTGTTCAAGGCGCTCCGCGACCGCGCGATCATCGTCCGTTATTTCCCCGGCGCGGAAACCGGCAAATACATCCGCATCTCGATCGGCACCGACGAACAGACCGGCGAACTCCTCGCCGTCATCCGCGACTGGCTCGCCGGAGCGACGAATTGAGCGCCATGGGCTGCTACGAGCTCCTGAAGGAGTGTCCCGACACCGCCGCGCGGCGGGGACGGCTGACCACCCGTCACGGGACGGTCGAGACGCCGGTTTTCATGCCGGTCGGCACCCGCGCCACGGTCAAGGCGATGTCGCCGCGCGAACTCGAAGAACTCGGCGCGGAGATCATTCTCGGCAACACCTATCACCTCTTTTTGCGCCCCGGCATGGACATCATGGCCAAGGCGGGCGGGCTTCACCGCTTCAGCAACTGGAACCGTTCGATCCTCACCGACAGCGGCGGTTTTCAGGTCTTCAGCCTCTCCGGCTTGCGCAAAATCACGCCGGACGGGGTGAAATTCGCCTCGCACATCGACGGTACCCGCTTCTTCCTCGGTCCCGTCGAGTCGATGGCGATCCAGCGCACGCTCGACTCCGACGTGGTGATGGCCTTCGACGAATGCACCCCGTATCCCGCGACCTATGAACAGGCCGAGAACTCATTGGCGGTCACCCACCGTTGGGAAAGAATGTCCTTCGAGCAGCCGCTCAATCCCGGCCAGCTCCGTTTCGGGATCGTCCAGGGCTCGACTTTTCAGGATCTCCGCGTCCACTCCGCCCGGGAATTGGGCAAAATCGACTTCGACGGCTTCGCCATCGGCGGTCTCTCGGTCGGCGAAGATGAACCCCAGATGTTTGAGTGCCTCGACTGGGTCGCCCCCGAGCTGCCGCGTGAAAAACCGCGCTATCTGATGGGCGTCGGCACGCCGAAGCAGATCGTCGAGGGCGTCGCCCGCGGCATCGATATGTTTGACTGCGTGATGCCGACCCGGCTCGGCCGCCACGGCAGCGCCTTCGTCGGCAACGGCAAAACGATTCCGGTGAAGGCCGCCCGCTACGCCGAAGACTTCACCCCGATCGAGCCCGGCTGCGAATGCTACGCCTGCCGGAATTTCACCAAAGCCTACATCCGGCACCTCTTCAACGTCGGCGAAATCCTCGGCGTCCGGCTGGTGACCTGGCACAATATCCACTATTATCTGCGTCTGGCCGCCCGCATCCGGCGTGCGATCGAAGACGGCACATTCGCGGCGCTCCGCGCCGAATTCCAATAAATTTTCAGGCGGGGGGGAACTTTATGAAATTGCACGAACACGACCTCGATCTTCCGGCGTGGGGACCTTATTCCAAGAAGTTTTTCGGTATTTCGCACGTGGCGAATCCGTCGCGCGGCCTTCGTTTCGACCTGACGCCGATGGCCGGGCTCTACCGCCGCGACCTGGCGATCCCCGACGCGCTCAAGGAGTCCGGCTACACGCCGACGCTCTGCGCCCCCGACCTCTCGTTCTACGCCTGCCGTCAACAATTGGAGTGGAAGGACCGCATCTACTGCGATTTCAGCTACACCGCCGTCTCCGCCAACTGGCGGATGGTCCGCTGCCACCTGGTCAACGACACCGATCTTGACAACGCCGCCGCGCTCCACTGGATCGGCGGGCTTGAACTCCATATGCGCGGCCTCGTCCGTCCGGTGATGCCGCCGGGCGCGACGTTGATTCACGCCGCCGACCACATCGGGCTCGCTTTCGCCAAATCCCGCCCGCAGGACGGATTGATGCCGGACGGGCTCCGGCGCGGCGAAGTCCGGCGCTCCGGCACGGTTGACGGCTCCGCCATCGGTTCCGGCTTCGGCCGCGACGCGGGCGACACGCTGATGATTCAAGTCCCCGCCGGAGAACGCCTTCTGATGCGTTGCCGATCAACAGCGCAGACAAAATTGCGGATGTCCGGCGTCATCGAAGGCGTTGCGGAGCTCCCCATTGCCGCCGACTGGACGGTTGTTGAACTCTTTGCCGGAAAATTCCCGGCGGGAAAATTGGAACTCGTTTCCGAAGGCGGCGCGGAGCTGACGCTCGATTGTTTCGTCGCCGCTCCGGTTTCCGGCGAAGTCGATTTCGTCCCCGCCGATGACGACAATACGCCGACGCTGCTTCCCGGCATCGACGACCGCAGCGCTCTCGTTTCTTTCGGCATGACCGAACAGAAGTACCTGATGCACTGGAGCTTCTCCGGAGCATTGAAGCGCCGGTTGATCGTCGGAAATATCAAGGAAACATTGACCTACAACGACGCGGTGCACCAGCCCTTCTTCGACTTCTTCGACTGGGGCGGAAATGACCGCTACACCGATATCCTGATGCAGCCGGTTCCGGTGGCGGCGCACAATGAAGCGGTCGTCTACTTCCTCGTCGGCAACGGCTCCGACGCCGACGCCCTCCGCGCGGAACTCGCCGCGCTTGACCGCACTCCGGCGGCGCTGGAGACGATTTATGAAGACGCCGCCGCCCGCGCCCGCCGCGCCGTCGAGCAGCTCCCCTTCGGGCAAAAGCTGATGACCGCCGTGACGCTGACCAATCTGGTTTATCCCGTCTACATCAAGCGCGGCTATATCCGCCACTCTCCGCCCGGCCGCTGTTGGAACAGCCTCTACACCTGGGATTCCGGCTTCATCGGCCTCGGCTTACTCGAAGTCGCCCCCGAAAAAGCGCGCGAAAATCTCCACAGCTACGTCACCGCCCCTGGCGACGACGAAATGGCCTTCGTCCACCACGGCTCCCCGGTCCCCGTCCAGCAATATCTCTTCTTCGAACTTTGGAACCGGACGCAGGACCGCGCCATGCTGGCCGAATACTACCCCCGGCTCCGGCAGTATTACCGCTTCCTCGCCGGGCACACCCCCGGCTCGACCACGCGGAAAAGTTCCGCCGCCGGACTGCTCCAGACCTGGGATTACTTCTACAACTCCGGCGGCTGGGATGATTATCCGCCGCAGCATCATATGCATACGGTCAAACTCCCCGGCGTCACCCCCGTGATCACCACCGCCAACGCCATCCGTTCGGCGAAATTCCTCGCCATGGCGGCAGCTGAACTCGGGATCGAAGAAGACCTCGCAGGTTACGCCGCCGATATCGCGTTCTTCTCCGATGCGCTTGAGCAAAACAGCTACGACCCCGAATCCGGCTTCTACGGTTATGTCCGCCATGACCAATCCGGCCGCCCGCTCGGACTTCTCCGTCACGACAGCGGCGAAAACTTCAACCGCGGTCTCGACGGCGCATCCCCGCTGGTCGCCGGTATCGGCTCCGCCGCCCAGCGCGAACGACTCTGGAAACGCCTCTCCTCCGACGACTTCATGACCCGCGCCGGGCTCTCCACCGTCGACCGTACCGCCGCCTATTACCGCACCGACGGCTATTGGAACGGCGCCGTATGGATGCCCCACCAGTGGTTCTTCTGGAAAGCCGCCCTCGGCGACAACCAAGCCGATTTCGCCTGGCGCATCGCCGATACCGCCCTCCA
>JAVBRV010000010.1:0-5891 GCA_031547585.1 Victivallaceae bacterium | reverse complement strand
TTCCACCCGCTGCTCGGGAGTCCCGTAATGGAGGTACTTCTCAACCACCTTCTCGCCGAAACCGAAAACCCCCATCAACTCATACCGCGTCGCGGTAAGAACTCCACTGCTGCCGTTGCGCGTCGTGGGAACACTCTTCAGGTAGGTGGTCTGCTCAGGCATGGTACACTCCTCTTATTGAAAAAGTCGTAACGCTTTAATAACTATCGCAGTGGTCAACAATCGTTTTCGAGAAATCTCCTCAAATACAATTTGCGCCGCACACTTTCACCGAAATTGGCCGATGATTTAAGCGCAAAATTCAGTTCTATCATCATCCACTACCAATTATACCATAAACCCAAAGCAATGTCAATATTCTTTTCAAAAAGTTTTCCAATTTTTTAAAGCCGCTTCTTCACGAGAGGTAATTGCAAAATTCAATAGCTGTTGCGGCGGCCGACTCAGTCGGACGGGTCGGACCTGTCGGACTGGTCCGACTGCCGATGGCGTTGCCAGCTCAGTGACATTCGGCTTTTTTCATGGCATTTCTACCGCCTGCGAGGGTCGCCCGACTAAGTCGGTCTGGGTGCAGGACCCCCGTCCTGCCGAGGATCCAGGGGCCACCGCCCCTTGCGGGTGCAGGGCGGAGCCCGCCGGAGGGTTTGGGGCGGGCCGCCCCAGAGAGAACCGCGGTTAAACTACATAAGCTATTGATTTTTACAATTACCTCTAGGTCGGAATTGTCTCTATTTTCTATTGAACCATCACCTTGCTCTCCGACGTTTTTTCGGGTATAATAAAAGCATTGTCAACCAAGGGAGAGCAAGGGTTATGGAATACGATTACGAGCCGGAACGCGGCAATTGGCGGAAGTTCGAGGGGAATCCGATTCTCGGAGGCCCCGAAATGGGAACCTGTTTCGACGTCCACGTCCACCGGATCGCCGGGGGATACCGGATGTATTTCTCGTGGCGGCCGAAGAAATCCGTCGCTTTCGTCGAAAGCGCCGACGGCATTCACTGGGGGGAACCGCGCCTCCTCGTTTCGCCCCGGCCCGAATCCGGTTGGGAGGACGATATCAACCGCAACTGCGTCGTCGTGCGTGACGGCCTCTGGCACCTGTGGTATACCGGCCAGGCGCGCGGCTTCAGCCGGATCGGCTACGCGAAGAGTTCCGATGGCGTGAACTTCCGGCGCGTTGGCGATGAGCCGGTGATGATTCCCGAATTCCCGTGGGAAAAGCAGTCGGTGATGAATCCATTTGTTCTCCCCGGGGGAGGGAAGGGCGGTTTCCGCATGTGGTACGCCGCCGGGGAGACCTACGAACCGAACGCGCTCGGGTTTGCCGAGAGCGAAGACGGAATTCATTGGCGGAAATCCCCGTGCAACCCGATTTTCATCCATGGTACGGAGCAATACGACAAAGAGCGGGTCGGCGGCTGCGAGGTGGTGGAGAATCCGGATGGCAGCTACACCATGTTCTACATCGGCTATGAGGACATCCATACCGCGCGGATCTGCGCGGCGACCTCCCCGGATGGAGTGACCCGCTGGACGCGGCTGCAAGCGAACCCCTTGCTCTCCCCGTCGCTGGATTCCTGGGATTCGGCCGCTTGCTACAAGCCCTCAGCCCTCTACGATCGCGAAAACGACCGCTGGATGCTCTGGTACAACGGACGCACGGCCAACCGCGAGTACATCGGCCTCGCGACCCATCCCGGCGCTATTCTGTAATACGAATTCGTATTGCGTGTTTTTCAAATACTTAATATATTTGGAGTAAAGTTAAATGTTAAATATTTGTTTGTTCTGTTATTGACGATCTTTTGCGAATGTAGTATACTTATTGCAAGTAATGCGGATTATGCTGGACGAAGCCCCGGTTTATCTGCATGGCTTGGCCGGTATAATAGATGATGTTAACTCGTTTTACTGTTCATTGCAATTTCAATTACACCTTTTACTTGTACGCCAATTGCAATAACTCCTTCCGCATGCCAGCCAATGGCAACCGCGCCATAGGCCGCTAACCCAATTGCCACTCCCCCAAGTGCAGCCAGCAATCCGATGGCAAATCCGCCTAATGCGAGCAGTCCCAGAACCACTCCTCCCAGACCAATCCCGCCGATGGCAAGTCCTCCCAGAGCCAGCCCGCCCACGGCGACCCCTCCAATTGCCACTCCCCCTCTGGCGACTCCGCCAATCGCAATTATTCCTGTGGCAATATTGCCGATTGCAATAACGCCTTTTGCCCGTCCAATACGTTCGTCGTTTTCGGGATCAGGCCCCAATGCGATATGATAGAGCGGCATTCCCCAAACCATTTTCTGTGATTTTTTTCTCATAAAGAGTTATCCTTTGACCTTGGAGGCCTAACTGATTTATTGTAATTAAAACCTATTCTCAGGCACCAATGTCCCCGGGCTCATGACGGGGAAGAGGAGGCGGTAATTGGTTCCGGGCTCCAGGCGCTGGAAGGGGCCGGGGAAGACCTTTTCGCCGTAAGGACTGCCTTCGTAATCGCGGTCGATTCCGGGGACCGCTTCGAACAGCGGCTTCAGGTTGGCGCGGTTGTACACGTAAAACGACGGCTCGAAGGGCTTCACCCGGATTTCGAGGTCGCGCTCTTCGCGGAAGAGGGAAGCAGCCTCGCGGCCGGAAACCTTCGGCCACACCGCCGGGAGGAAGCGCCGGGTGACTTCGGCGGCGGCCAGCTCCCCGGCGGTCAGCCGCTCGGCCGCAGCGGCGCGGATTGTCTCCCAAGGCGTCTTGCCGTTGTAGCGGAAATCCACCTTGCCGATGAAGAGGTTCCGGTCGGAAACGCAGTTCCGCGAGTCCGCGCCGGGGTAGGGCAGCGATACGCCGCCGCCGTTCCGATAGAAGATGTTGTTGAGAATCACTTCATCGGAGGTTTCGACCGGTTTGCCGTGGTACTTCCGGTCGGTCACCCGGTGCATGTAGACCCCGTCCCCGGCGTTGGCCAGGATGAGGTTGTGAATGACCCGGACGCCGGAAGCATCGTGCGCGTAGACGCCGTGCCCGGGGTAGGTGCTCGAATAAGGTGTGGTATTGGCGATGATGTTGTTGTCGATCAATACGGACCCCGCGCCGAGCTCGATGAAGACGCCCGAAGCGAGATTGCCGAAGACCACATTCCGGGTGATCCGCGCCTGGTCGTAGCCGTTGTCGATCCAGATGCCGTGCGCGCCGTTGAAGCGGACGAGGTTGCCTTCGATCCGCGCCCCGGCGGCTTCATGGAGCTTGATGCCGCCCCACTCCTCCCAGTTGCATTCGTAGGTGCTGAGGGAGAGATGGTTGTTGCCTTCGACGATATTCCCGGAGATCACCGTTCCGGTACAGCTCCAACCGGCGATGCCGGAGAGGCCGTTGCCAGTGACGCGGTTTTCGGTTACCAGATGATGGCCGCCCTTCCGCATGAGTTTCTGATCTTCAACGGTGGTCTTGGGGATCTTCCCCCCTTGCCAGTATTCGCTGCCGACGTCGAGGCCGACGGTCTTGGCGTGGCGGATGAGATTGTTTTTGATCGTCCAGTGATGGCCGCTCCGGGTGGAGACCATGCCGAGCTGGGGGAAGGGCGCCTGGTTGGCGCAGTGTTCGAAGACGAAGCCTTCGAGGTGGATGTACCCCAAACCGCGCCGCGCCGGGGCGAACACCCGGTCGCGGAGGGTGATTTCGAGCAGAGACTGCTTGGGGTCGGTTCCGGCGGGGAAGTGGAGGAGGAGCCGCGAACCGTCGGCGCTGATGATCCAGCTGCCGGGGACGCGGCGGACTTCGCTCACGGTCTGCGACTGGCGGAGCTCGACGCCGTCAGAGAAGATCTGCCCGAGGGAGTAGGGGAGGAGTTCGCCGTCGGCCGGACGCGCCGGCAGATTCTTGTCGCTCCCGGCGGCGTTGAGGCGGCGCTTGAAGGGATTCGGGAACTCCGCCCCATCCGCCGGAACCGGCGCGGAATAAACATTTTCGCCTTCCTGTGTCAGCTCCGGCTTCCAGACGTCGCTCCCCTTGACGAAGACCTCGCCCGGATGGGCGGCGCGGAAGGTGAGGGGAGCTTCGGCGGTGCCGCCACGCTCCGGGGCGACATGCTCGCGGTAGACGCCGCGATGAACCAACACCGTATCGCCCGGCTGCGCCTTGGCCGCCGCTTCACCGATGGTTCGGTAGGACCCCGGAACCCCGCCCGTCTGATCGACGTTCAAAGTCGCGGCGGCGGCGGAATACCCCACAAAAAGCAGGCTGACGACAGCCCGAATTGATTTCTTCATGACTTTTTCTCCTTGCAGTACAATAACGCAAGTCATGAAGAAATACAAGCGCTAAAGCGCTCCGGCGGCCCAGAGGAGTCCGCGAAGGGTGAGGGCGCGGACGGCCGGGGAGTCGAAGTCGCTGAGCGTATGGCCGAGCGAGGAGTAGAAGACGCGCCCCTGGCCGTAGCGGCGCTTCCAGGCGACGGGCATGACGGTTCCGGCGCACCAGGGGGCGTGTTCGCCGCCGATGCGGGTGACGGCAATGACTTCATTGCCGGGGTCGGTGTGCATATAGTACTGCTCGGAATGCATGGGGATGACGGCGGGGAGGTTTTGGGTGATGGGGTCGCCCTCGGTGATTTCGACGGTGTAGTCGATAATGTTGCCGGGGTGGGCGACCCACTGGCCGCCGACCATCCATTGGTATTCGGTGGCTTCGCGGAAGGAGTCCCCCATGCCGCCGTGCCAGCCGCCGAGGCCGACGCCGTTCTGCACGGCATTGAGGAGCCCGGCGAGCTCTTCCTTGGCGATTTTTGCCATGGTCCAGACGGGGACGATAAGGTCGTAGCGGGCAAGGGCTTTGGCGTCGGCGAGAGGGGCGAGGGAGTCGACCCGGTCGACTTCGAAGCCTTGTTCACACAGCAGACCGGCGAAGAGCTGAGAGGTTTCTTCCGGCTGGTGGCCGTTCCAGCCGCCCCAGGTGATGAATGCGCGTTTGGTCATGATGATAGTCCTTTATACCAATGCCGCCGGGCGTTCGCAGCGGCTTTTGACTTCGATCCGTTCCCCAGTCTCCCCCGATTCCAGCAAGGAGCACATTACGTCGAGCACGTGGAAGGCCAGTGCACCACCGCAGCGCGCCGGAGCGCCCCCCTCCAGCGAACGCGCCAGGTCGGAGACGCCGATGCTCCGCATGTTGTCGGTGTGGCCGTGCGTCAGCTTCACCCCCGTCCAGCCGATCATCCAGGGCTGGAACAGCTGCACCTCGCCGCCGAAGCCGTTCGGGTCGGGAACCCGCAATGAACCCATGGTGCCGTGAAGTTCGATGCAGGGGTTGGTGTGCTTCCAGACGTCAAAGCTGGTGATCAGGGTGACGACGGCGCCGCCGATGAATTCGAGGAGTCCGGCGATATGGGTCTCCACCGCCACCGGCAGGACTCTCCCCGCGATGGCGGGCGTGGTCGCCACCCGCTCGTCGAAGGCGCGCCCGGTAAAGGCGGCGACCCGGTTCACCGGGCCCAGAAGGTTGATCAGCGCCGTCAGGTAATAGGGGCCCATGTCGAACAAAGGGCCGCCGCCCGGCTGGTAGTAGAAACCGGGGTTCGGGTGCCAGCTCTCGTGGCCGTGACACATCATGAAGGCGGTTCCGGCCACCACCCGGCCGATGCTGCCGTCGTCGATCAGCTTGCGGCAGGTCTGGTGCGCGCCGCCGAGGAAGGTGTCGGGCGCGCCGCCCGTTTGAAGTCCTTTGGCAGCCGCCAGTTCCAGCACCTTTTGCCCGGATTCGCGGTCGAGGGCGAAGGGTTTTTCGGTATAGGCGTGTTTGCCGGCTTCGAGGACCAGGGTATTGATTGCGGCGTGGTGTTCGGGATTGGTGAGGTTGAGGATGATGGCGATCTCCGGATCCGCCAGCAGCTCCTCCAC
>JAVBRV010000297.1:0-37508 GCA_031547585.1 Victivallaceae bacterium | reverse complement strand
AATCCCCTCCTGCATGCGGGCGCCGCCGGAAGCGGTCACGAGAACCACCGGGACCTTCGCCTCGGTCGCCGCTTCCACCAGCCGGGCGATCTTTTCGCCCACCACCGAACCCATGGAGGCCCCCATAAAGCGGAAGTCCATCACGCCCAGCATGTAAGGCCGTTCGTTGAGAGTGGCCGAGCCGCAGACGATCGCGTCGGAGAGCCCGGTTTTACGTTCGCTTTCGGCGAGGCGCGAGGGGTAGGGCTTCGAGTCGACGAAGGCCAGGGGATCCATCGATTTCAGGTCCGAATCCATCTCGACGAAGCTGCCGGCGTCGGTGAGGGAGGCGATTCGCGCCTGGGCGTTCATCGACAGGTGGCAGTTGCAGTACCAGCAGACCAGGAGATTGTCGGCCAGCCGGTCGGTGTAGAGGGTCTGGCCGCAGTTCTTGCATTTGACACAGGAGCCTTCGGGAATAACCATCTTGCGCTCGGCGGTGCCGGCCGGCATCTTCAGGGTCGAGTATTTACCGCTGCTGAATAGTGACATAAAAGTTCTTTACTCCAGTTAACCACAACGTTGATGGTCGGATGGCAAAATCAAACAAACATACTGTCTAATATAGCCCGTTTCAAGAGAATTTCAATGACGGCGCCCGATATTCTTTCGCCGGCAGGAAAAAATATGCGATTTGTTGTAACTCCCCGTGGAAAAGTTCACATTGCCGTGATATCTTCAACCCCAGGGAAAAAAATGCTTACACGGGGGACGGGCAAATCGAATACTTCAATAACTACGCGGCGAAGATTCCGCCGATCAATTCCAGGCAGATTTCCATTTTGCGTTTTACCGCCATCTGCGCGGTGATCCTGCTCCACATCAGCTCCGGCTGGGGGATCTTCGTGACTGCCGGCACCCCGCTTGAGTATTGGAACGTCTTCTGTAAGCTGGTCTGTTTCTGGTCGGTTCCGGTTTTCGTTCTGGTCAGCGGCTATTGCCTGGCCGATCGGAAGGGAGCGCTGGCGGATTTTTACAAACGCCGCGGTTCCCGCATTCTCGTCCCGATGGTCGCCTGGACCGTCTTTTATCTGGGGATGCGCTTCTTTACCGCCACCGGGCTTACGCTCCGTTCGCTCAGCCATGACATGCTGTTCGGCGCTCCCTACTATCACCTCTGGTTCCTCTACATGATTACCGGGCTTTACTGTGTGACGCCGCTCTGCTGGTGGCTACGGGAGAAGCTGCGCGAGAAAAGCCTGCTGCTTCTTCTCGGATTTTATCTGATCGTCTGGTGTTTCCCCTCGTGGTGGGAGAAACCGCTCTTTCACGTTTTCTTTCTTCACTTCATCCCGTATCTCGGGCTGTATTATACCGGGATGCTGATGCGCCGGATGCCGGTGAACCGGAGTTCGAAGCTCGTCTTCGGGATTCTGACGGTGCTCTATTTCCTCCTGATCGGGCCCCTCAATTTGTATCTCTACATCACGACGGGGGAGGTGTTCCAGGCGTCGCTGACCAATACCGGCCCCATTGCCGCCGCGGGAAGTGTTTCGGTCTTCGCCTTCTGCCTCCAGTTTCGGGATTGGCGGCCTAACTCGCCGAACCGGAGCCGGGTCGAGCTCCTGGCCTCGCTGGTCTTCGGGGCCTACCTTTTGCACCCCTTCATCCTCTTCTTTCAGGATAAGCCCTTGCATCTCTTCAAGCCCACCTGGATTCACTACTTCACCACTGTGGTGCTGACCTTCGGCTTCAGCCTCGGCATCACCTGGGTCGCCGGCAAGATCCCCATCCTCCGGCGCATCTTCGGCGTGAAGTAATATTATAAATCACCGGTTCCGGGCCTCGGCGAAGACGACCTTAACGCCTTTCTGGCGCACCGACTGCAGGATTTCATGATTCTGCGGATTGAAGGTCGTGATCAGAATGTTGATCTTTTCCCACGGCAGGCCGCGGCAGAAGCTTTTCCGGTTGAATTTGGTGTGATCGGCGAGAACAATCCGCAATTTGGATTTTTCGAGCATGGCCGAGCACTGTTCGGCGCATTCGTCGTCGATCTCGACCAAGCCGTTTTCATCCAGTCCGTAGGAGGAACAGATGCCGATGTCGGCCTCGTAATTCTCCAGCGAGCGCCGGAAAGCCGGGCCGCCGAGAAAGCCGGTCCGGAAGTTCAGCTCGCCGCCGGTCAGGATGACCCGCGGACCGTCGCCGGTCGGGAAGCGCTCCCGCACGTGGCGGCATAAATCGGGCAGATTGGTGACGATTCGCCCCTGGGTCAGGTAAAAGCCGAGATAACCGGCCGTCGACCCCCCGTAGAGCATCACGCTGTGATCGCCTTGAATGTATTTGACCGCTTCGCCGGCCAGCAGGCGCTTTTCCTCACTGTTCCGGGCTTCCCGGAGCCCGTAGGGGACGGAGGGGGTCTTGTCGTCCTCCAGCACCTGAAGCCCCCCGTGGGTGCGGAGCGCCAGCCCGGAAGCGGTCAGCGCGTTGAAGTCGCGCCGGATGGTCGCCTCGCTGGCCTCGAAAATCCTCCCCGCCTCCGCCGTCGACAGGAAATGCACCTCCTGAAGCTTGTCCAATATTCGCTGCGCGCGCTCTGTTTTCATTTTGCCGGTCTCCTTATTTTGAAGATAGCACGAAATCAGTCAATATCAATGATCGATTGAATAAAATTCGATCATGATATTTGCATTTATGCGCATTTGTGATTGTTTCACCCTCTTTTTCGATTGCTTCCCGGGGAGAGTGCGGCATATTATACGCAGGAGATTTCAAATCTGGAGTGGCTATGACCCTGACTGCTTTCGTTCTCATCTTCTGCTCGATTCTGTTTCATGCGACGTGGCACTTTATCGGCAAGTCGCGAAAGGCCGGACTCGGCTTTTTTGTGGTATTTTCGTTTTCGCTTTTTCTGACGATGCTGCCTTTTCTGCTGACCTCCGGAATCCGGATTTCCGGGTTCCCGCCGCATTTGTGGGGATGCGCGGCGGGGGGTGCGTTTTTCGCCGCGCTCTGCAACCTGGGGATCGCCCACGCCTACCGGAATGCGGAAATCTCGCTGGTGTACCCGCTGACGCGCGCGCTGCCGGTGCTTTTCACGGTGACCGTGACGACGGTTTTCGGGCTGGGCAGCCGCCTGGGACCGGTCACGGTCGCCGGAATGGCGGTCATCTTCTCGGGATGCCTGCTGATGCCGCTCGCGGCCCGGAAACGTATTCACCTGTCGGATTATCTGAATAAGGGCATGTCCGGCGTTCTCCTGGCCGCCTTCGCCACCACCGGCTATACGATTGTGGATAGTTACGGCATTCGCGCCATGGTGGAGTACGCTCCGGATTCCGGACGGCTCGCCGGGGCGGGGACCTATGCCTGCATTCGGGAAGCGATGTCATGTACCGCCATGCTGGTGATCGCCGTCGGCGGGAACCGGAAGTACAAGTTCTTTACGGTGGAGATATTCCGCTCCCCGCATCCCTACCTTGCCGGGGTTTTCGCCGGGCTGGCCTATATGCTGGTCCTGGCCGCGATGGGATTTGTTTCGAACGTCTGTTATGTTCAGGTATTCCGCCAGTTGAGCCTGCCCGTCGGTATGCTTCTCGGCATTTGGATTCTCAAAGAGAAGGCGACGAGGCGCAAGCTCATCGGTATGTGCCTGATTCTGGGCGGACTCGCGGTCGTCGCCCTGGGGTGATCCCCGATTATTGGAAGAGCGCGCCGTTTTCCCGGAGTTCGCGGCGAAGCGCTTCCGTGTCGACGGCGTGCGTGTTTTGCCGGTCGCTCCCGGCGGCCATGGCGGCGGCGGCTCCGGCGGCTTCCCCGGTGACCAGGCAGACCGGCATGACCCGGACGCTGCCGTAAACGATCCGGTCGGCGGAGATGCAGCGCCCGGAGAGCAGCAGGTTATCCAGCTTCGCCGGAACCAGCGAACGGTAGGGGATGCCGTGCGATTCCCCCCGGCCGCAATGCCCTTTCTCTTTCAGCAGCGCCTGGGTCTCGCCGGTGATCGAGGAGTCGCCGCCGTGGATGTCGATGTAGTAGCTGTTGCGCCCGATTTCGTCGTCGAAGGAGCGGCGTTCGACGTAATCCCGCCAGGTGAGGATGTAGTCGCCCTCGATCCGCCGTCCCTCCCGCGTTCCCATCAGGTTGGCGGTGAGCGCCAGGTGGGCGCCGCCGAAGGCGTCGGGGGCGTGTTTCGCCAGGGCTTCACGGTATTTGGAGGCGAGCTTGCGCCCTTCGATCATTCCCCGGGAGACGCTTTCCGGGGAGAGCGCTTCGAGGTCGAGATGGCCGGCGTTGTAGCCGATCGTGGAGGGGCCCGCGAAGTTGTTGCAGAGATGGGGGTGATCGATCTCGGGGAAGGCGGGGTCGGCGACGATGTCGTGGATCACGGAAGCCTTGTCCCCGCCGTGGGTGCTGTTGCGCCGCACCGTCCGGTAGTGGAAAGGGTCGACGTTGTCAAGCTGAAAGCACAAGGTGGAGAGCTGGATCTTCCCCGTGCCCGGGTCGCCGAGCTGGAAATCCGCCCCGGCCCAGGCGGCGATGTCGCCGTCGCCGGTGGCGTCCACATAGACCTTCGCCCGGTAGGCGGTCATGCCGCGTTTGTTGCCGACGATGAGCGCGTCGATTTCGCGGTCGGATTTTTTCTCCACGCCGCAGACGAAGGAGTGAAAGAGCACCTCCGCCCCGTGTTCCAGCACCAGTTCGTCATAGACCCGCTTCAGCCCCTCCGGGTCGACCGGAACCCAGTCGAGCCGCCCCGGTTCATTCTGCGGAACCGAGGGGAGGGCGCGGTTGAACACCGTTTCGGCGAGGCCGCGATAGATCATCTTCTCGCCGTCTGAAAAGGGGCACCAGGCGGGAACCAGCCCCTGCGTCCCCATGCCGCCGAGGGACCCGGTCTGCTCGATCACCAGCGTCTTCGGCCCCATCCGCGCGGCGGCGGCCGCGGCGGCGCATCCGGCCGGACCGCCGCCGACCACGATCACGTCCCAGCCGGCGGACAACGCGATTTTCCCGGAGAAATCATAACTTTTCATATCGTACTGTTCCTTGAGTTGAAGTATTGTTATGGCGATTAAATGGATTGTATGATCACGCTTCTGGCTCAGGCAAACTAGCGCGGCAAGCGCCGCGAGCGAATGTGAGGGAACTCGTTTGCGGCAGCAAACGAGCGAAGGCACAAGAGTGCCGAAGCCGAACGTAGTCGAGCGAAGGCCTCGCCGTCTGAGAGTCGCTGCATAGCAGCGAAAGTGAGGTCGCGAAAGCGACCGTTACGATCCGAGATCGGGGTCGCCCTTAGATTGCGCGTCTCTGCCCAGGGGCGGGGGTGGGGTTGGGCGGGGAGTAAGGCCCCGCCCAATTCCCATAACGTCAATTGCATTTTTCGTAACATTTTTCAGGTGTATCGCTTTTAGCCGCCGAATCTATGATTTGCATGAATTATTATACTGTAAAACGTCACATAAAACAATAGACTGGGGTATTGAAAACATTGCATTTTACAGCCACCAGGTTATTTTAAATAGAAAACGGAGCTGACAATATGCATGAGATTCCGGAAAAAGCCTTGCGGTGCTTTGAGCAATGGAGCGGTCTTAAAATCACCTTTTACGACTGGTCGGATAGTTTCACCCATTGCTTCGCTCTGGAGCGGCGGCGGCATGAGCATGATCTCTGCCGGGTGAAAAAATGCTTCCGGTACGCTGCCTGCTTTGAATTCGACTATCATCTGCCGCGGCGGAAGGCCTGGATCTTGCGGGAGGGGGCCGTCAAGATCTGCCACGCGGGGGCGCTGGAGCTGGTGATCTCCATTTTTTCCGGCAACCGTTTTCTGGCGATTGCAACGGCGGGGCTCTGCCGCCCCCCGAAGCTGCTTCCGCCCGGAATCCCCGTGTCGCGCGAGGATACGGCCGGCCCGTACCCGGAACTCTCCCAGCTGCCGGAAATCTCGCCGGAGGAGATCGAGCTGAAGCTGGAAGGGCTCCGCCAGCTGGCCGCCCGCCTGAAATGCTGGTACGAAGCCAAAGGCGGCGAGCTGTTTCGGGGCGAGAAAATGCCGCGCGCCAGCCTGATCAAATATACGGTTCAGGAGCGGGCCCTGAAGGGGCTGACTCTGGAAGATATGGCGAAAATTCTGCACTTGAGCGATAAACGGGCGGCGGCGGCCATCCGTGAAACCACGGGGAAGACCCTCGGCGAACTGGTTCGGGAGCAGCGTATGCAGCGCGCCCGGATCCTCCTGGAGCACACCGACCGCCCGGTCGCGGAGATCGCCCTGAGCTCCGGCTACCCCGATCTCGCCAACTTTCACCGGCAATTCAAAAAGCTCGAAAACCGGACCCCCGCCCAATATCGCCGCGCCTCCCGCCGGAAAGCGGAGTGAAAAATTCAGTTCAATAATCTGGCGGAGCTTTTGTCGGGTAGGGCGCTCTGTCCCAGAGCGCCGTTCTCGTTGTATGGTCTTCAGGGCAAAATCGCGGCCTCAACTTATTTCGGTGAAGGAAGAACCTACCACGTTTTACCCGAATTCAGTCCCCGTAGAGCTTGCAACGAGAACGGCTGCCTGAGACAGGCAGCCCTACCCGGGGGGAGCTGAAGCAGTACAGTTTATTCGCGGACCAACTCGTAGGCAATCACGCCGCGCCCCTGCCATTCGGAGCAAAGCGTGAATACGCTCTTGCCGCCGGAATTGCGAATGGGGAGCTCCCCCAGACGGCTGCCGTCGCCCTCGAGCACGTAGAGACGGAAGCCGGCGAGTTCCCGGTTGACGGTTGCCTCCACTTCGCCGCGCGCCAGGAGAATTGGCGTCGCCCCCCAATCTTCGAGAAAGCTCAACTCGCTGTCGCGAAAGCGCATACCAGTGCCTTTGTGATCGGGAAGATGCAGCAATAGAATACGTTTGCTGGTCGCCAGCGGCCGATTGTCCACTGCCGTCGCGAAAACTCCGGCATAAGTGTACTTGTTATTGATGGCCATAAAGTTGCCGCTGATATTGTCGTTCTTGTCCAGCAGAAAGCCTTCGCTGTGGGGAGTGACGGCCGAGAACCGGTTCCGGCGGCCTTCCAACAGGAGTTCACCGGTGTCAGAGCGGTACGAAAGCTGATCCGGTTCAAATGCGGGCGCGGGCAAACGGTTTCGCCGTTGAAGGTCGCGGAGCAGTGAATTTTCGCGGGCTTGGAAGACCGGTTTCCCCTGGAATTGGTTTCGCCCCGGGGTCAACCCCAGGAAGGCGGCCGTTCCCCTGGGGATGGCCGGAGTTTCCCCGGCGTGGAGGATGATGGAGCCGGTGCCGCCGACCAATCCGATCCGCTCCGTCGCGACCGGATAGTCCGGGGCGCCGTTTTTGAGCGGATCCGCTTCCACCAGAACCGGATATTGCGTCACGGCCGGGCGGACGTCGCCGCGCAGAAAGAAACAGACGCCGATGCGGTCTGAGAGCATGGCGACCGGGTCGCAGGCCAGGTCGAACGCCTTTTGCAGCGGCCGCCGCTGGCGAATATTCCCGGCGGAGTGGGAGTAGGCGAAGCGGCAGAGCGAATCCCAATCCTGATAGCCCGCATACGCGCCGATCAGGAACACTCCCTGCATATTGAATGCACTCGGCAGACAGTGATTCCACTCGCTCATCGAGAAGGGTTTGCCGTAGATTTTCGTCGGGAAGCGGCGGGGCAGCGTCCCGCCGGAGAGGCGCACCGCATTGGAATTCTCCACGATGAAAGGCGGCAGGAACCGCTGCTTCGGATTGCGGTAGGAGGGGTGGCTCCAGTACAGGTGATTATCCACATAGTCGTACCGGTCGCGCAGAATGGTGAGCGGCACCTTCATCCAGAAATTCTGGTCGCTGACCGGAATTTTGACGCCGAGCCGTTGGGTCATGGCGCGCATCTCGCGGTAAGCTCCTTCATAGGTTTCGAGCAAAAAGGCGTCGTAAAGCGTATTGCGGTCACGGGTGTCGCCGGGTTTGACCCAGCGTTCGAACGCCCGGTCGTACTGTTCTCGCAGAAACGGAGTGCGGTCGAAGACGGCGTAGATCGAATTTTCGTTTAGCAAGCTGAGGTGCGCGATCGCCGGTTCATCTTTCCAGGCGAGATTCGTGTAGGGGTTGACGTGACCGAGGAGATCGGCGGCGAACTCTTCCAGATTTTTCCGCACGCCCGGACTGAGGGGATAGAGAGCCTTGTATTCGTCGACGTTCAGCGCTTTATCCGGGTAGTCCGCAATTTCTCCTTTGCCGGGACGGCGGCTGGTGAAGAGATCCAAACTGACATAAATGCCGCGTTTTTTCAGCGCCGCGACCCAGTAATCGAGATGATCCCGGCGGGCGTCGTCGATGACGGTTGACGGCTTGCCTTTGACGCGCATCCGGTTGTCGAAGTGGTGGAAGCGGATCAGGTTGTAGCCGGAGGCGGCGAGCTCGTCGGCGATTTCATCAATCTCACTCTTTTCCATGAAATGAACGTCGCCGACGAGATTGAGGCCGTAAAAGCGAATCGGTTTGCCGGGGCGCCCGGTGAATTCGAAGTGGCCGTTTGCCGTGGTGACGAAGCCGTGCTTCCCCGCCGGCGCATCCTGAAGATGGGAGAAATCGAGGACGCTCCCCGGCTTGACGCCGAAGCTCGCGGGCATGGGAATCCAATTCTTCCCCGCCGTGATTTCCTGCGTGGCTTTCGGTTCGGCGATACGCGGTTGCCGATTCGAAAGGGTTGCCCCGGCGATCAGCCAGACCATGTTGCCCGCGCTGCGGAAGGTGATTCGGCGGATCGGCCGCCCCGACAATTCGAAGGCGGTGAGATAGAGCCCGACGACGGAGGATTGGTTGCGTCCTTTCCAGCCGATTTCGGCGTTCGGGAGCGGCATTGCACCCCAGAAATTCCCGGTCTCCCGGCCGCCGTTGACGGTGAAGGTATTGGTTTCGGTCGCCACCAGGTCGCCGCGGTCGTACTCGACGATCACCTCGCCGGCCTTGCGTTCGGAGCTCCAGGCGGTGGCGTTCAGAATATAGAGGTACTTGCCGGTTCGCGGCGCGGGGAGTTCGACCGTGACCTCTTCGGGGAAGTACGGCCGCTTCGGCCCCCGCAGCGCGATGCAGCCGCTGATTCGGAAGGGAAGACCGGCGAAGGTCTGTTCGCCCGTGGGGAATTCCGCCAGATCGTTTTCGGGTCCCTGGTCGCTCCAGCCGCCTTGCTTGTCGTCGGCGACCGGGTCGGCGAAGCCCATGTTGGCGGCGGCGGCGAAATCGACCGGAAAGCTCTCCGCCGCCGGGAGAAATCCCGAAGCGAGAACCGCCAGCAGGCAAACGAACCGTTTCTTCATCATTTCAGCAACCGGTTCATGGCGTTCAGGAAGTTGGAGAAACCTTGCTTTGCTGCAAAGATCTCATTTGCGCTCATGCTTGCCGCATGACCGTCGGCGAAAGCGATGTTGGTGCGGTTCAGGTGTTGCGCTTTCAGGTAATTGGTTCCGGCCGGCGTATAGTAGACATGGAAAAAGGTTCTTGAGGCGGTATCCGAGTTGCTTACGCCGGCATCGCCGAGCATCGGCATGGAGGAGGGGTTCTTCAGCTTGCTGAAGTAATAGTAAGCGGAAGAGGAGTGGGTTTTGTTGCTGCTCTTCAGCCAGCGGGGATTGGAGCTGCTGCCGTCGGAGTTCGGACTATAGATGAATTCCCCGCAGAGCCCGCCTTTGGGCAGGCTGTAGGGAACGCCGTAGACATACGCCGCTCCGGTGTCGGCGGAACTGGCGCTTCCGGTTTTCGGCGTTTTGACGGTCTGTTTGCTGTCCGGACAGTTGACGATGGACCAGTTGGGGAGATAGGCCGTCGCCGCCCGTTGTTCCGCGTTCGCTTCCGCCGCCAGGTTCCGGTCGCGGGTTAAAACCGTTGCCCAGTTGTTGTTGCCGCCCCGCGGAAGCTCGGAACCGCTGCTCATGACGCCGAGCATCCACTCTTTGTTGTCGCCCATGTAAAGAAGCGAAGCGGCCATGCATTGTTTCAGGTTGCTGGTGCATTGGATCGCTTTCGCTCTGGCGCGCGCCTTGTTCAGCGCGGGCAGCAGAATGGCCGCGAGAATCGCGATGATGGCGATTACGACCAGGAGTTCGATGAGAGTAAAATTTCGTTTCATGGTATCCTCCTTACTGGTATTTGGGAAGCATGGCTGCGTGGGCTTCGATCATTGCATCGCAGAGTTCAACGATTCGGTCGAGGGGGAGTTCCGCGGCGGTGTGGGGGTCGAGCATCGCCGCCTGGTAGATCTTGTCGCGCTTCCGGGTGAGGGCCGCTTCGACGGTGAGGAGATGGACGTTGATGTTGGTCTGGTTGAGGGCGGCGCACTGGGTCGGCAGGGGGCCCGCGTAGTACCCCCGGATGCCGCCGCCGTTGGCCACGCAGGGAACCTCGACCACCGCCTCGGCGGGGAGGTTGGGGATGAGGCCGGTATTCCGCACGTTCCCGTAGAAGTGGAAGGCTTCGCCGGTCAGGAGCCCGCGGAGGATCCCCGAGATATATTCGCGGGATAAGGTGTGCTCCAGGCGCGGATTCTCTTTGAGACGCGCGTACTCCTCCTTCCAGCCCGCGATCTGGCGGACGCAGCGGCGGGGGTATTCGTCAAGCGGAATATTCCATTCCCCGATGAGTTCGGGGTATTGGCTCTTGATCCAGTAGGGGGTGTATTCGGCGTTGTGCTCGCTCGATTCGGTGACGTACAACCCGAACTTGCGCATCAATTCGATGCGGATCATGTTTCCCGGGCGCTCCGCCGGGGGCAGGGCGAGCCATTCGGCCATTTTGCGGTCGGCGAGCTCGCGGATTTCGGGGTACAGATCGCGGTTTCCCCGCCGCAGCTCCAGCAGCCAGGCCATGTGGTTGATGCCGGCGACGTGCCAGCGGATTCCCCTCAGGTCTTCCGGTTCATGCGGCAGGCCGAGGGTTTCATAGAGCGTCTTGACGCAGACTTGCACCGAGTGGCAGAGCCCGACGGTCTTGACTCCGGTGGCCTTCAGCATGGCGAGGGTCAGGATCGCCATCGGGTTGGTGTAGTTGATGAACCAGGCGTCCGGCGCGACCTCCTCGATGTCGCGGGCGAAGTCGAGCATGATGGGAATGGTGCGAAGTCCCCGGAAAATGCCGCCGATGCCGAGCGTGTCCGCAATGGTCTGGCGGAGTCCGAAGCGCCGGGGAATTTCGAAGTCGATGACGGTCGAGGGTTCGTAGCCGCCCGCCTGGATGCAGTTGACGACGACTTCGGCGCCGCAGAGGGCCGGGCGGCGGTTTTCGACGCCGAGCCAGGTGGAGATTTTCGCCCGTCCGCCCGAAAGCGCGCCGGAGAAGGCGGTGAGGATCGTCGCCGACTCCCGGAGCCGTTCGCCGTCGATATCGTACAGGGCGAACTCCGCGTCTTTCAGCTCCTCGTGGAGCAGGCTGTCGCCGACGATTTTCCGCACGAACACCGTGCTGCCGGCACCCAGGATGGTGATTTTCATGTCGTCGTCTCCTTATGGTGTATAGTATACACGAAAAGGGGAAGAATGAAAAGAGTAAAAATTGGCTATGTATGGTAGATTTTTGCTGTTCTTGTATTTTTTTCTCTTGCAAAGTCCGGATTTGCCTGTATGTTAGGAAAAAGTTAGCGAGGTAGATTTGAGTGATTTCAGCGGCAGCGAACGGTACCATCCGTTTTTCCCGGAGCAGGAGTGGCTGCTCCCGGCAAGGCTCTTCAACGCGGGCCATGAGGATCGGGAGCATGACCGCCCCTACGAGTTTCACGGCCGCCGCCGCGGCGACGAGGAGCTGGCGATTTTTCAGTACACGCTGGCGGGGGAGGGGGAGCTGGAGTTCGGCGGCGAACGTCACCCGTTGCGTCCCGGCGACGCCATGCTGCTGACGATTCCCGAGGATCACTGCTACCGGCTGCCGAAGCACTCCCGGCACTGGGAGTATTACTACATCAGCATCGACGGCTCCGAGGCGATGCGCCTCTTCCGCGAATTCCGCCGCCGTCACGGTTTTCTGCTGAAATTCCCGCCGGAAGCGGAGGTCGTCAAATGTCTGGAGCGGATTCTGGAGCGCCTTCGCAACCGCGAGGTCGCCGACCCGGAGGCGGCCAGCCGGTTGGCCTATGACTTCCTGATGACGCTCTTGCAATCCGTTCCCGGGGGGAGCGCTTCCGGCGGGGAGAAGCTGCTGCCCCTGGTGAACCGCTACTGCCTCGCCCGGCTCGACCGCCCGGTGACGGTCGCCGAACTGGCGCGGCAGGCGCACCTCAGCTACTGGCATTTCTCGCACCGCTTCCGCGAGGAGACCGGCGAATCGCCGTACGATTACATCGTCAAGCTGCGCTTCGCCTACGCCGCCCGGCTATTGGAGGACGAGGGGGAATCGGTCAAATCCGTCGCCTTCGCCTGCGGCTTCACCGACCCCAGCAACTTCTGCAAGGTCTTCCGCCGCATCTACGGCAAAACGCCGGAGAAGTTCCGTCAGCGCCCGTAATAGATCCGGATGTTGCGGAGCCAGTAGGTGATCTCGTCACGTTCGGGGTTGAGCCCGAAGCGGAGCTGCTCCACCTTGCCCGGGTCGAACCCCGTCGGAAACATGACTCGAATGCGGTTATTGGAATTGCGCCCAACCGAAGAGTTCCGGATTCTTGCGGGGCTGGATTCCGCCGTTGAATTCCATGTGACGTAGATTGCGCCCTCCGTCATTGTCATTCACCAGCAGGGAGAGCCGGAAGAGTTCACCGGGGTTGCCCGACAGTTCCAGGCGTTCGAGCGGTACCTCGAAGTGGTAGACGGTCTTCCCGCTGGTTCGCGTCACGGTTGCGGGAATCGGCCAGTTGCCGTTTTTCCGGTCGCCGGGGGAGATGTGACACCAGACCGTGGCCGCTCCTTTGCTGTTTCCGGACACGGTGAATTCATGATGCGCGCTGCCGTCGGGCTTGGAGACAGCGATCTGGATGCAGTCATTGCTCCAGATATAGGCTCCGTCGCCGGGCGTGCTGTGGTCATTGTCGGTCACTTCGGCATCGAAGAGGAGCTGGTTTCCCCGGCGGCGGATATCGATCGCGGCACTGAGGTCTTCAGGCCCCGCCCACTTCGGGGTTTTGGTGTCGAACATCAGTTCCCGTACTTGTTCGGCCCTGTTTAAGCGAATAGAAACTCCCGTCTGGGCGATCGGCAGGGCAATTGGACAGGAGAGGGCGGTTTTGCCCCGGTAGAGAACGGTTCCAGAGCTTTGCTTCAGTTCGAGTGAGCATGGAATCGTGACGCCCCGCTTCTCATTCGGGGACACGGACACGGCGAGGGCGATGTTGGCTGCGCCCCCGGCTTTCAGAGAGCCCCGTCGGGATTCTCTATCGGTTTTGAAGACATAGTGAACCGGTTCCGAATAAGGGTTCCGGATGACCAGGGTGAGTTCTTTGCGTTCTCCGGGCAGGAGAACTGGATTCCCGGCAGCCGAAAGCGGTGTTCCCGCCGGTTCGACAGGCCCTGTGACGCGGAGGTAGAACGGTTCTTCGGGGGCGTTCAGAAAAATGACACCGTTTGCGGGGACGAGAAGTTCTTCATTGCCGTACAGGTCGACCATTCGGATCGATTCGCGGCTGCGCAGTGCAAACGGGAATTTCTTTGCGTTTCCCCGGGGCCAGTTGACGAGGACTTTTCCCTGCTTCGCGTCGAATGCAAGCGTTTCCAGCCGGGGATCCAGCTCCGCGCTTTCGCCGGGAACCGTATCGGCAAGTTGGCGGATCAGTTCGTTGTAGGCCAGGAAGGAGGGCTTTGGTTGGTTTTCAACGGTAACGAGACCGAAGGAGTCGTCGCCGTTCAGGAACTTATCCCAATAATCCTGCAGCATAAACCAGATGTAGAATTCCGCCCCCTGGTGTTTGCTGTGGGCGATTTTCTGTACCAGTGTCCGGGCCTGTACGTAAAAGAGTTCCGGCGAATCGTATTGGGAACGGAAACCGGCTTCCGTGTTGGCAATTCCTTTTGTAATTCCTTTGGAGCCGAGGAGTGCTTTAATTCTGGGAATGTAGTTCTTATAGGTTCCGTAGTCGTCATGGCCGTGAAATGCGGCGATGTCGTAGAAGTTATGATTATCGAGGTAAAGCGTGCGGAGGAAATTCGCCTTGGTGCGCGGGTGATATCCGACGATGATTCCACCGGTCATGACCTGGAGGTCCGGCGCGTGTTTTTTCAGTACCGGGTAGAGAAGCCGGAGGCTGGCCATGTAATCTTCGACCGAGCCGCTGTAGCCGTGCAGATCCGGTTCGTTGAACCATTCGAAATAACGGATTTGCGGATTGGTGCGAATGAAATCTCCCACCCTTGCGATATGCTCCTGAAAGAGGGAAGGGGAGACTTCGAGGACGTTCCACTTTTTTTGCCCCGCTTCAGTCAGGGTCCAGCGGGGAACCAGTTCGCCGTATTCGAAAATCAACAACATTCCGGCGTCGAGGTACGGTTTCCAGAGCCGCAACAGGGCGTCATAACCGGAGCGATCATCGCGGATTTCTTCCAGCCGGGTGCCGATGACTCCGGCCCGGACGATGTCGGTACCCAATTGTTTCATCCAGCCGGCATGGAGTTCGGCTTCATACGGCGCGGTTTGAATCTCCTGATCCTCCACGCCGAAGTACATCGGCGTGTGGTTGAGCCGCCCATTGTTGGGGGTAAAGACGCCGATCCAGCCGGTGAAACGGCTGACGCTTTTTCCGTTGTTCACGGTCAGCTCCAGGCGATAAGCCCCTTTGCGGTCAAAAGGGGAAAGGCGGAATTCCTGGAAAGCCATTCCCTCCGGCGCAATTATCGTTTCGCCTTCGCGGCGGGCGATAATTTCACCATCGACACCCGAAACCGTCAGGAGCAGGCGGAGTCCGGCCGCTTCCGGCAGGCCGTTCCGCAGTTGAAAGCGGATGGCAACCGGTTTGCCCGGCTCCGCCGCCAGTTTTTCATAGACCGGCAGAATCATGGTCTGGAATTCCGGAGCGGACACGTCGGCGCGGAAGGCAATATCATCGAGCATGATTTCTCCCTTGCCCGCTTTGTACGCCCGGAAATGAAGCCGCCGGATCGAGAGCGGCAGGCGCAGCATTTCAAAACCGGGAACGGTTTCGGAATCGAGTTTCATCCGGTAATTATTCCAGCCCTCGCCGCTGAGACGAATCGGTTTGGATTTTACGGTCTGTTTCATTCGGTCGCTGAAAGTGAAGAAAATTTCGCCCGCATGACCTCGGGTATCTGCGGAAAATTCGATTTCCATCGGGACGACTTCCCGCAGAAAGACCGCATTCTTTTCAAAACTCACCTCGCCGTTCGGTTCGGAGAAATCGAAGCGAAGAATACCGGCCCACCCGTCGTCGCGCCGTGCGTCCGGAACGGAACCGAAGTTGAAATCGAAGGGCGGATGAGCTCCGGGGCGTCCTCCCCGAATCGGTGCGCCGCGCCATGAGGAAATGGTGCTGAAATCCTCGACCATGACCTTCCCGAGCAGTTCCGGCTTCGGCGCCGGAACAAGCGGCAGATCGAGAAAGGGAATATGGTTGACCAGTTTCGTCCAGGGGGCCATATTGCAGGAGCCGAGCCGAATCGCCTTCTGCCAGGCGGAGTCATCGAATCCCGGGGATTGCCACCCTTCCGGCGCTTGATCGTTGCTCTTGAATCGACCGTTGAGGGCGAGCATTTCCCCGTCAGCGAAGGTAAATACGGCGCGCATGATAATTCCCGCGGCTCCGGTCATGTTGGCCGCTTCCACCGCGATCACATTTTCACCCGCAACCAGATCGGAGGCGAGATTGCGTACTGTTGTCTCCAGCGACTGTCGCTGCGTCTGTCGTTTCCCGTTGACATGGATGACGCCGATGTCGTCGACGGCAAAGGCCACCGCGCTTCGTTCCGGCTTGACGGGCAGGGTGAACTTCATCCGGAAATAGCGGGTTGTGTGGTCCAGCGGTGTTGCTTCATGCCAGAACCAGTCTGCGTTCTCCGCGGAGAGCAGACCGAAAATGAACAGGCAGAACAGGGTAATCAGAAGTGTCTTCATCAAAAGGGAACTCCGGTATTATGGAAGATCGGTATCGCTATTTTCCGCGGGAACGCGGTTGATCGAGGAATGGAACATGGTTGACCCGCTTTGTCCAAGGGGCCATGTTGCAGGGGCCGATCAGGGCCGCTTCACGCCAGGAGGAGTCGTCGAAGCTGGGGAGCGACCAGCCTTCGGAAGCCTGGTCGCTGCTTTTGAATTTGCCGTTGACGGCAAGTACTTTCCCGTCCGCAAAGGTAAATACGGCGCGTACGATAATTCCCGCAGCTCCGGTCATGTTGGTTGCTTCTATCGCGATTACATTTTCACCCGCGATCAGGTCGGGGGAAAGATCGCGTACCGTTGTCTCCAGCGACTGCCGCTGCTTCTGGCGTTCCCCGTTGACATGGATGGCGCCGATGTCGTCGACGGCAAAGGCCACTGCGCTCTGCATCGGCTTGGCGGGCAAGGTGAACTTCATCCGGAAATAGCGGGTTGTGTGATCGAGAGGGGTTGCTTCGTGCCAGAACCAGCTGGCATTTTCAGCGTAAAGCAAGCCGGCAACGAACAGAGAGAGCAGGGCGGTCAGTTGTGATTTCATGGGAGGACTCCTTATTGCAGGTTGGGACACCACATAAAGGTGTCGGTGTTGCTGGTCTCGCCATTTTCCCCAAGATCGATCATGGCCGCGTGGCCGTCGAGGAACAGAATAGGGTTGATCCGTCCGAGCCGGTGCCAGGTAAAGCGGCCGATTGATCCGGCCCAGGACTGCTGTTTGCAGTAAATGGTGGTGTCGCCCAGCCAGATGGCGCGACTGGGATTTCTCAATTTACTCAATTTGATCGGGCGGGTTTTGTAATCCCAATCATCGCTTTTCTGTTTATCGATGGAGACGTTGACTGCGTAACTGGTCCCGGCTTGGTCAAAGATGGAATCGCGTCCGGCATTTACATCGACGGCTCCACCGGCTTGATCTGCGGGGCAGGTTACCAGTTTCCCCTCGGTCAGGTAGGAGCTGAGGTAGCGTTCTTCGATCGTCCAACCGCTGACGCTGGTTCGGTTCGGCGGCATTACGCCTCCCCAGCACCAGTTATTATTGAGTTTGCCGATGGTTTCATCGAAGTCGGTTCGATAAAGCCCGGTTATTAAACCGAGTTGCTTCAGATTATTGACGCAGGTGGTTTCGCGCGCTTTGCCGCGAGCTTTGCTCAGCGCGGGGAGCAGTATGGCCGCCAGAATGGCGATGATGGCTATTACAACCAAGAGTTCGATCAGCGTGAATTGATTCCTTTTCATGATGTGCCTTACTTGGTTTGAGTGGTGGTTTCATTTTCGATCAATATCGGAGGGATGCGGGTCAGCTTTCCGTTGAAGTCCGAATCGCGGAAAATTTGAAAAATCGCCCCGGCAAGTTTCTCCACCGGCAGCTGTACAGTGGTCAGCCTCACCGGGTCATATGGATCGAAACATCCATCCACCCCGGTTACGCCGATTTCCGCCGGAATCTGGAACCCGGCAATTTTGAGTTCAACCGTCATGACTTGCGCGAGCCGGTCGTTGTAACAGACAATTGCTTCCGGAGGAGTGAGGGAGGTTTTCAATTGCGAAACAAAGGCGCGGCATTCCTCCGTGCCGGAGAAAGCAACTTCGTCTGAAAGTTCCATGCCGGGGAGGGCGCGGAGCGCTTCGGCGAGATACCGGCCGCGTTGCACGCTGGAGCTTTCCGGACGGGCTTCGATTCCGGCATAGCAGACGCGCCGGATGCCGTTCCGGTGAAGGTGGTTCGCGATCAATCGCATGACTTGGATTTCATCGAAGCAGACGGTGGCCGAATTGGGCAGCTCCACGGCTTCCCCCATGATGTTGATGACGGGGATGCCGAAACGGTTGAATTGGGCGGCGATGTCTTTGTTGCTTTTATAATCGAACCAGCCGACGATCACGCAGTCGACGCGCTTCAGGAGAAGACGGTTCAGGAGCTCCCGCTCCCGCGCCGCATCCCCCTCCGACGACTCCGCGATCAGGAGGTAGCCGTGATCGACGAAGAGCCGGCTGCAGGCACTCACCAGCTTATGCATCAGGGGCGTCGTGTTGGACTTCAACAGCAGCCCGATTGTCTTACTCCGGCCCGAGACGAGGGTGCGCGCCTGGTCGTTCGGAATATAATTCAACTCCGCCGCCGCCTTCAGGATTTTCGCCCGTGTCTTATCGCTGATGCCGACGGTCGTCTTCTTCTCCGGATTCAACGCGGCATACACCGCCACTCGCGAGACGCCCGCGTGCTTGGCCAGCATGGCCACTGTGATTTGAGGTTCTTGCTTCATGATTTCAATCTTGAAAAATAACATAACATAGCTCGTGCTATATATTATGGATCATTTTCTCTCTTTTGTCAAGCGCGAAGAAAAAGAAATCGAAAAAAAATGACCGAAACGGCGCCGGATGGAGCGAATAACGGTCCGCTGCGAATGAGCGATCATTCATAGCTCAAAGCACAGGCGATGATCTATGAATGTGAGCGAATTAGTATGAGAAATCAGAATGTCGATTCACTCCGCTTTGACTATTCCGGCGTCATACAGATTCAGGATTGTTCCCCGAACTCTTTTATCCTTGGCATATTTGTGATTATCGGGGGCATCCGTCACCATGATATTTTCCCCCGGAGAATCAAAGTGATGCTTCAAGTCGAATACGTAATCCCCCTGAAGTGCGGATTCCGCATATCTTTCTCTCACCGGGCATCTCAGATAACGTATATCGGGCAGATATTTGGGGACAAGCGCTTCAAACGCCTTGTCGGAAGCAGGATAATTGCTGCCGTTGTCGACCTTATACTCCTGTAAAGCCATATAAATATTCTTCAGGTTGTTTCTGCATGACGTGTATAATGCAAAGTCGCTTGCCGGATCCGGATGATCGAAAAAGTATGTGTAGCAAACCATCAATGCCGCAATGAAGGCAAAAACAGTCAACAGCAGGTATTTGATTTTCATTCCGTCCGGTCCGAGTTTTGTCATCGGCTCTCTACGCAATCATTTCGAGGATCGCCAGATCGCGGTCTGCGGCTTCCCGGAGAAAGGTTTTGAGGCTGAGAAAATAATTCTCATAAATATCCCGCCACAGCAACTCCGTGTCGAGATCGGAGTCTTTCCACATGGGCGGGTATATGTCATCTTCATCGAGGCGGGCGGGGACGAGGCGCTGTTTCATTTCCGCCGGGTCAAGCGTTTCCAGAAACATGGCAATCTCTTTGACCTGCTGCGGAGAGTAGAGTTGGGCGGGGCCATAGCCGACGTCGATGTCGCCGACGCTTTCCGCTTCCGGGGAGAGGATGACTCCGCGCGGGAAAACGATATCGCTATATCCGTCTCCGCGCCCTATCAGGTAATGGAGGATGTGCCAGGTTTTGTCGAGGTCGAAACGGTCGGATGGATCGATTTCAGTGTTTTGGATCAGTTCGGAGTACTCCACGGGTTCCGGAGGAGGCGGGGGCGGGGGAGCGTTTTTCGTTCCCCGGAACAGGGACAGGAATGACTGGAGCAGATTCCGGCGGGGCGCCGCGGCCCGGGTAGCCGCCGTTTCGGGCAGGAGATCGAGAATTTTGCAGATGCCGCGCGGATCGCGCAGAAGCTCCTGACGGACTTCGTCGGAGAGTCGGATGACTTCAAACAACATGCTCATGGTCATACCCTTTCGCGATAAGTTTCGCAATAGATGTCGTATCCAATATACCGTGGCGCTACCTGGATTGCAAGCACTTGGAGCGGTCTTTCCAGGAAATAAAAACGCCCGGAAGGTAGTTCCGGGCGCTTAAGGAGTTATACTTGCTCAGTTGATCTTCAGCACGCCGCCGGTGTCGGCGCTGGTTGCCGCCGCCGCGTAGCGCGCGAGGTAGCCGGTGGTCGCCTTGGAGGGCGGGGGCGTCCACTTCGAACGGCGCTCCGCCAGCACGGCTTCGGGGACGTTGAGCTTGATCGAGCGCTTCGGAATGTCGATCTCGATCAGATCCCCCTCTTCCACCAGCGCGATCAGGCCGCCCGACGCCGCTTCGGGGCTGACGTGGCCGATACAGGCGCCGCGGGTTCCGCCCGAAAAGCGTCCGTCGGTCACCAGCGCCACGCTTTCGCCGAGTCCGCGGCCCATGATGTAGCTGGTTGGGGCCAGCATCTCCTGCATCCCGGGGCCGCCCTTGGGGCCCTCGTAGCGGATCACCACCACGTCGCCCGCCTGGACCTTGCCGCCGAGGATGCCGTCGCAGGCCTCCTCCTGGCTCTCGAAGATCACCGCCGGGCCCTTGTGGGTCAGCATCGCCGGGGCCACCCCCGCCGCCTTCACCACGCAGCCCTTTTCGGCCAGGTTGCCGTGAAGGATGGCGAGGCCGCCCGATTGGCTGTAGGCGTTCGCAAGCGTATGGATGATCGTCCCGTCGGGGGAGGGGGCGCGGTTGTACTGTTCGGCCAGCGTCTCCCCGGAGACCGTCGGCGCGCTGCCGTCGATCAAGCCCGGAATCTTGGCGATCTCTTTCAAAATCGCCATAATGCCGCCGACCCGGTTGCAGTCTTCGACGATGTGGTAGCCGATCGACGGCGACAGCTTGCAGATGTTCGGCGTCTTCGCCGAAATCTCGTCGAGCTTGTGAAGGTTGAGCGGCGTCCCCGCTTCGCTCGCCACCGCGAGGGTATGCAGCACGGTGTTCGAGGAACCGCCCATCGCCATGTCGAGCGCCAGCGCGTTGTGGAAGGCGGTGGCGGTGGCGAAATCCTTGGCCCGGGGGGGATTCTCCATCTTCGCCAGTTCCACGGCGCGGCGTGCGGCGTGCTTCCAGAGTTCGACCCGTTCGGGCGAATCGGCGGCGATGGTGCCGTTGCCGGGGAGGGCGATGCCGAGGGCTTCGCAGAGGCAGTTCATGCTGTTGGCGGTGAACATGCCGGAGCAGGAGCCGGGACCGGGGCAGGCGGTGCATTCGAGCTCATGGAGCTTCTCTTCGGAAAGTTTGCCGACCCGATTGGCGGCGACGCCTTCGAACATGGTGATGAGATCGCTGCGTTTGCCGCCTTCTTCGGTCGGCAGCCCGGCGCGCATCGGCCCGCCCGAGGCGAAGACGGTCGGGATGTTGAGCCGCATCGCGCCCATCAGCATTCCCGGAACCACCTTGTCGCAGTTCGGAATGCAGATCATCGCGTCGAAGGGATGCGCCGAACCCATGGTCTCGACGCTGTCGGCGATGATTTCGCGGCTGGGCAGCGAATACTTCATCCCCGCGTGGCCCATGGCGATGCCGTCGCAGACCGCGATGGTGTTGAATTCGTAGGGGACGCCGCCCGCTTCGCGGATCGCATCGGCGATGATCTCCCCGACCTTTGCCAGGTGGCAGTGGCCGGGTACGATGTTGGTATAGGAGTTGCAGATGCCGATGAACGGCTTGTTGAAATCTTCGTCGGTGAGGCCGGTCGCCCGCATCAGGCCGCGGTGCGGCGTGCGTTCGATCCCTTTCTTCATGATGTCGCTGCGCATAGTCGTATCTCCTGGTAAAATAACCCAATATACCATAAAGGGTGAGGAAAAGCAACCGAAAGAATTCGGATTTTTTCAAAACATCCTTGACCTCGCGCCTCCCGTACGATATATTAAGGCGATATTGTGTTTGGTTAATTAACAATCAGGATCAGGCAGGGATTATGTTCGATTCATTGAGCGACAAGCTTCACGATGTCTTTCGGAAGCTGCGGGGGCAGAGTACCCTTACGGAGGCGAATATCGCCGAGGCCATGCGCGAAATCCGCCTCGCGCTGCTGGAGGCCGACGTCAACATTCAGGTAGCGACCGAGTTCGTGCGTGAAGTTCAGGCTTCCTGCGTCGGCCAGGAGGTGATTAAAAGCGTCACCCCCGGCCAGCAGGTGGTCAAGATCGTCCACGACAAACTGGTCGAACTCCTCGGGGGAGGGGCTGCCCAGCTGAACCTCGGCGGCAAACCGACCGTCATCATGCTGGTCGGTCTTCACGGCAGCGGCAAAACCACCACCGCCGGTAAACTGGCGCTGAACCTTCGCCGCGAAGGCAAGAAGGTCTTGCTGGTGGCCGGCGACGTCTACCGCCCCGCCGCCATCGACCAGCTGGAGATCATCGGCAAAGAGATCCGCGTCCCGGTGTACGCCGAACGCACCAGCGTCAACGTCGCCGCCATCGCCGTCAACGCCGTCGAACAGGTCGGCCGCAAAGAGGGCTACGACGTCGTCATCATCGATACCGCGGGCCGCCTCCAGATCGACGAGCAGATGGTTCAGGAGCTGGTGCGCATCCGCCAGGCGGTTCATCCCGACGAAATGCTGCTGGTGGTCGACGCCGCGCTCGGTCAGGAGGCGGTTTCGGTCGCCGAACACTTCCACAAATCGCTCGATCTTTCGGGCTTCATCCTCACCAAGCTCGACGGCGACGCCCGCGGCGGTGCGGCGCTGTCGATCCGCAAGGTGACCGGCTGCCCGGTCAAATACGTCGGTCTCGGCGAAAAGCTGGACAACCTCGAAGTCTTCCACCCCGAGCGTATGGCCGGGCGGATCCTCGGCATGGGCGACGTGGTCTCCCTGGTCGAAAAGGCCGCCGCCGAAATCGACGAGGAGGAGGCGAAGAAGCTCCAGGAGAAGATGCGGGCCAACAAGTTTGACTACAACGACTTTTTGACCCAGCTCAAACAGATTTCCAAGCTGGGCGGCATGCAGGGCATCCTGAAGTTCCTGCCCGGCGGCCGCCAGATGGCCGGGGCGCTTTCGGGGGTGGACCCCAAGCACTTCACCCGCATGGAGGCGGTGATCCTCTCGATGACCAAAAAGGAGCGGGAGAACCCGGACCTTCTCAACTTCTCGCGCAAAAAACGGATCGCCAAGGGCGCAGGCGTCCCGGTAGAACAGGTGAGCAACCTGGTGAAAACCTTCGACTCCATGCGTAAGATGATGAAGTCGACCGGTGTTCTGGGGCGGTTGGCTTCGGGTGCCCCGGTGGCCGACAACGGCGTCCCCGGCTCCTTCGGCGGACTCCTCGGCGGGCCCGCCCCCGTGTCGCGCAAGGAACAGGACCACAAGAAGCGCTTGGCCAAGCTCGCCCGTAAAGACCGTCAGAAACAGCGCAAAAAACGTAAATAAAGGAGGTCAGTCGATGCTTTCACTGGTGATTTCATTGCTTCTGGCCTTCGTGGTCGGAGTTTTCGCGATTCCGGGACTCGGTACCGGGATGGGTATTTTTCTCATGGTGCTGACCATGGTGCTCATTCAGGTGGCGGTCGGCCTCCTGATCCGCCGCAAGGTGCGGGGCATTCAGCTTCACCTTCAGGAGATCATGCAGCAGACGCAGGCCAAGGTCAACCGGCAGCTGCAGATCTTCCAGCAGCGTCCTTCGGGCGACGTCCGGATGATGCAGCAGACGCTCGAAAAAATGCAGGCTGACGCCTTCCGCGAATCGCTCCGGGCGATGGACGCCTATACGCCGTATTTCAAGTGGAACATGCTGCTGAAGCGTCAGGTCAACACCATGAAGGTGCAGTACTACTACCAGTTGAAAGAGTTCGACAAGGTAGACGCGTTGATGAAGAGCGCCCTGATGCTCGACCCGCGCTCCCTGCTCGTCAAAATGGCCCGGATGTACAAGCGCCAGGATGCCAAGCTCGATACGTTCTTCGAGAAGAAGAGCAAGCGCATGAAGAACGACGAGCGCGCCCTTTTCGCCTGCGCCTACGCCTGGATGAAGCTGAAGATGGAGCAGCCGGATAAGGCGGTGAAGGCGCTGGTCGAAGCGCGCAAGCTCTCCGACAACCCGACGCTGGTCGAAAACCACGAGCGGCTGGTAAACGGAAAGGTCAAACATTTCAGCAACGCCAATTTCCAGGATCAGTGGTATTCGCTGTACCTGGAGGAGCCGAAAATCAAACAGCAGCGGCAGGTTCAGCGCGCCCGCTGATCCGGCCGGAAACATGGGGGAGGTGGAGCTACGTTCGCGCCGCTCAAAGCCGTCGCCGAAGCGTTCCTGCGGAAGGTGACCGACCCGGTCGTCTTTATCGGGAGGGTGGCTTCCGCCCTGCCGCTTCTGCGCTACCCCCGCCAGCTCCGGCTCCGCGAAGTGCGCTACTACCTCGATCTCTGCGGCACCCGCTCCCTCTGGATCGCCATCACCATCTGCCTTTTGATGGGGATGGTGCTCGGTTTTCACGGCGCGGTCCAGAGCCGCAAGTTCGGTTTGGAAATTTTTACCGTCGACCTGATCGGTTTTCTGGTGCTGAAGGAGTTGGGTCCGTTGATGGTGGCGATGATCGCCACCGGCCGGGCCGGTTCCGCCTTCGCCGCCGAAATCGGCACCATGAAGCTCGATGAGGAGATCGACGCCCTCGACACCATGGGGATCCGCCCCGAGGCCTACCTGGTGCTGCCGAAATTGATCGCGATGATCATCGCCATGCCGATGCTGATCGTCTTCGGCGACATCGCCGGGGTGGTCGGGGGGATGATTATCGGGGTGACCTCGCTGGGGATTCCCCTGCAGGCCTATGCGTCGCGGACCTTCGAGGTGCTGGATAACTACACCTTTATTCTCGGCGTGGCCAAGGGGGTGGTGTTCGGGATATTGATTACGCTGGCGGGCTGCTACTGCGGCTTCCAGGCTTCGCGGGACGCGCTGGGCGTCGGGCGTTCGGCCACCAACGCGGTGGTGGTTTCGATTTTTCTCATTGTGGTGGCCGATGCCGTGATCGCCATCCTGTACTCCTTCATCGGCTATTAGGGGGCAATCATGCCGGAAACGAAAATCGACATCCTGGTTAAGGATCTGGCCATCGGCTACAGCCGGAAGCCGATCATGGAGAACCTCAATTTCCAGGTGAAAGCCGGTGAAGTCTTCTGCATCATGGGCGGCTCCGGCTGCGGCAAGAGTACGCTCCTGAAACACATCATCGGCCTGTATCAGCCGATCCGCGGCGACATCCGGGTCTACGACCGGAGCATTGTGCAAGCCGATGAACAGGAACGGCGCGAGTTGATGCGCCGTTTCGGCGTCACCTACCAGGGGGGCGCCCTGTTCGGCTCGATGACCGTGGCCGAGAACGTGGCGCTGCCGCTTCAGGAGTATACCGATAAATCCCCCGCGGAGATCGCCGAGCTGGTTCAGCAGAAGCTGAAGCTGGTCGACCTCGGCGACTACGGCGACTTCATGCCGGCGGAGCTGTCGGGGGGGATGCGCAAGCGGGCCGGACTGGCCCGGGCGATGGCGCTCGATCCGGGGCTGCTCTTCTTCGACGAGCCGTCGGCCGGGCTCGACCCCATCACGTCGGCGGATCTCGACCGGCTGATTCTGCGGCTGCGCGATGAATTCGGTTCGACCGTGGTGGTGGTGACGCATGAGTTGGACAGCGTATTCACCATCGCCGACCGGGTGATTATGATGGATAAAGAGGCGAAAACCATTGTCGCCGACGGGGATCCGGTGGAGCTGCGCGACCACTCCGACAGCCCCTGGGTGCGCGCTTTTCTGAGTCGCAACGGATTGAAAGAGGTGTGAATATGGATGACGCCAAACAGAAATTTTCAGTCGGAGTCTTTGTCATCGGGAGTTTTATCGCCCTGCTGGCGGTGCTGTTCTTTCTCGGCATGAGCAATCTGTTCACCCGCAAGGCGGTGGTGCAGACCTTGTTCGCCGAATCGGTGCAGGGGCTTTCGGTCGGTTCGCCGGTGAAGTACCGGGGGGTGCCGATCGGCAGCGTCAGCGGGATCGCCATCCGGATCTCGGATAAGCTGGTTCAGGTCAATATGGAGATCGAGCTGAAGCACTTCGTCAACGTCAAGGGGGGCTCCAAGGCCCAGCGTACGGTGGATTTCGGCGACTTCTTCCGCTCCGAATTGCGCGAGGGGATGCGCTGCCGGCTGGAGTTCACCGGCATCACCGGGCTCCGCTACGTCGATTTCGACTACCACGGCAAGAAAAATGACAAGATTCCGGTGCCGCGGGCGACGTTGCTGGCCCCGAGCGGACTCTATATTCCGGCGGTCTCCTCGCCCTTCCGCGACCTCCTGCAGGGGATCAGCACCTCGGTCGAACGGATCTCCAAGATCGACTTCGAAGAGATCTCCGATGAGCTGCAGGGGGCGTTGAAGGATATTTCCGGGCTGCTCTCGGCGCCGGAGCTGAGCTCCACCCTCGACCGGATCGCCGCCATGAGCGCGCACCTCGAGAAGGTCAGCGGCGTGGTTTCCGACGCGCTCGACGAGGGGCGGCTGAACCGCATTCTCAACCTTCTCGAGAAGGACCTGGTGGCCATCGACAAGGCGGTTCAGCAGCTTCAGGAGAATGTGGAGAATTCGAAGATTCCACAGAGCACCGAGGCCTTCCGCGCCGCTTCGGAATCCTTCGTCTCCGGCCAGCAGCAGCTCAACAATACGATGGAAAAGCTCAACCGGGCCCTCGATTCGATTAAAGAGCTCTCCGACTATCTCAATGAAGACCCCAGCTCTCTCCTGAGCGGCAAGAAGAAGCCCCCGGTGAAGGAGTAAGCCGATGGACCACCGGACGCCGGAAGCGAAAATCCGCGCCATCCTGGCGCGGGAACCCCGTTATGCGGAAGCCGCCTATGCCTTCGTGGCCGAGGCGGTTACCTTTACCATCGGGGAGCTGCCGAAGCACCGCCACGTCTCCGCCCGTGAACTCCTGGAGGGGACGCGTCGCTACCTCGTCCGCGAGTACGGCCCCCTGGCGGAGATGCTGCTGGCGGAGTGGGGCATCCGCGCCGCCTCCGACGTCGGCCGGATCGTCTATCTCTTGATTGAGGAGAGTCTGCTGTCGGCTTCCGAAGAGGATTCGCCGGAAGATTTCAACATCGACTTCCCCCTCACCGAACCCCTCCCTGAATTTCCGGCCGAGTTGCCGGAGGAACTGCCCAAAATCGATCGGGACGCCCCATGAATTTTTACCGCAATGTAATCCGGCGCGATTTCGCCAACGGACTCCGCCTCTATGTGCTGCCCTTCCCGACCCGCTCGGTCGAGTTGCAATGCTTCGTCGATACCGGCAGCGTCAACGAGGGGAAGTTCCTGGGCTGCGGCCTGTCGCATTTTCTGGAGCACATGCTCTTTCAGGGCTGCCGGAATTACCCCGGCACCGCCGCCGCCGACACCATCGACCGCCTCGGCGGCAGCATGAACGCCTACACCAGCTGCGATCACACCGTCTACCATCTAAGGATCGCCGGGCGTCACCTCGAAACCGGGGTGGACGTGCTGTCGTCGATGGTCCGCTATCCCGAGTTCCCGGAGGCGCGCTTCGCCTCCGAACGCGACGTGATCCTTCGCGAACTCGATCTGTCGCGCGACAAGCCCGAGGGCCGCATCAATGAAGTGATGATGCGGGAGCTGTTTCTCAGCCATCCGATCCGGGTGCCGATCATCGGCCGCCGGGAGCTGATCGCGGCGGTCAGCCGTGACATGATGGCCGAATACTACCGCCTCCGTTACACCCCCTGTCGCACCTTCTTCGTCGCGGTGGGCGAGGTGGATGCGGATCGCCTCGCCGAAATGTTGGAGAAACGCCTCGGCGACTGGCCCGCGGCCAACCTGGCCGAAGAGGCGCTGCCCGTGGAAGCCATTCAGAGCTGCCGGAGGGAGAGTGAGTTCATTTTCCCCGACCCCCTGGCGCGGCTGGCGCTGGCGGTGAAGACGCCGGGCGCTTCGCACCCGGATCTCCCCGCGCTGGAGGTCCTCGCCGGAATCCTGGCGATGGGGGATGGCTCCCGGCTGGTCCGGGTGCTGGAGTTGGAACAGGAGCTGGCGGTGCATGTCCGCAGCTTCTGCTACGCCATCCGTTCCTGCGGCACGCTGGGGATCTGGGCGACGGTCACGCCGGATAAGCTCGTCCGCCTCGAACGGGCGCTGCTGGCGGAGCTGGACGTGATCCGCCGGGGTGGTCTCAGCCAGGCCGAAGTCGCCCGCGAGAAGGAGCAGCAGCTGGCCGAGCATCTTCGCAAATTGCGCAATCCCGGCGACATCGCCGCCCAGATCGGCGGCGGCGTGCTGGACGGCGGTTCGCCGGAGTTCGACGACGTCTATCTCGCCAACCTGAAACGGCTGACCCGCGACGATCTCGTCCGGGTGGCCGGGGAGTATCTGAACCCCGACCGCTTCACCCTCGTCCGCCAGCTTTCGGGGGAGGGGAGGGGGGCGAAGCGCAAAGTCCGCCGCGAAACCGCCCCCGCCGGCTTGACGCCGGAGAGCGCCACTCTCACCAATGGCTCTCCCCTGCTCATCGTCGCCGACCGCAAGCTCCCGTTGGTGGATGCCGTCATCGTGATTCCCGGCGGAACCATTTTCGAGACGTCGGAGGTGGGCGGGGCTTCCGGGCTGGCCGCCGACCTCCTGACCGCCGGGACGAAGCGCCTCTCCGAAACCGAAGTCTTGAACCGCCTCGACCGTTACGGCGCCTCGCTCAACATCACCGGCGGCTTGAATTCGATGGTGATCGAGCTCAGCGTGCCGCGCTCCCACAGCAAGGCGGCGCTGGGATTGCTCGAGGATATTTTGACGGAACCCTTGTTCGCCGCCGCGCCCTTCGAGCGCGAACGGCGGAATCGACTGGAAGAGCTGGCGAGCTCCCTTCAGTCGCCCAGCGGCGCGGCCAATGAACGGCTCCGCAAGCTGATGTTCCCTGGGCATCCCTACGGCTGGGGAAGTTCCGGAACCCGCGAGCAGCTGGCCGGGCTCACCCCCGAGGCGGTCGCCGGTTTCTACCGGGGCTGCTGGCGTCCGGGGCAGGTGCTCTTCGGTTTCGGCGGCGACTGCCGCCCCGAAGAGGCATTGGAGTGGGGCAACCGCCTGGCCGCCCGGATCGACTGGCAGGCGGGGAAACGCGAACTGCCCGCCTTGCCCGCTTTCCCGAAAGCGGCGACGGAGGCGGTGATCGCGCTCAACCGCGAGCAGACAGCGGTTTTCCGCGCGCTGCCGGGACCGGCGCTGACTCACCCTGCTTTCGAAGCCTTCGAGATTTTCGGCCAGGCGATGAACGGGCTCTCCTCGCGCCTCTTTAAAGTGATCCGCGAGGACAACGCTCTCGCCTATACCACCGGCATGCGCTTTACCGGCGGCTTCCACCCCGGCTGGCTGCTTTTTTACGCCATCACGTCGCCCGAACAGGCGCGCCGGGCCGAGGAGCTGCTGGTCGCCGAAGCGGCCGCGATCGCCGCAGAGGGGCTGCGTGAGGAAGAGTTCGCCGCCGCCCGGGAATCCGCCGCCTTCGCCGCTTCGCAGGCGGTCGAGTCGGTGGGGCCGGCCCTGACCGGGTCGCTCTTGGCGATGCACTACGGCCGTTCGCCCCGTTCGGTCTGGGAACATGAGGAAGAGCTTCGCGCCATCGACGCCGAAGCCTTGCACCGGGCCACCCGGCCCTATCTGGAAAATCCGGCCGCGGTCACGGTATTCGCCGGCCGCCAACTTGTGGAGAAGAGATCATGAAGCTGCCCGAAACCGAATCCTCCGTACTGGTGATCGTCGATATTCAGGAGCGCCTGGTGAAGGCGATGAGCCGCTTCGACGAGGTGCTGGGCCGCGTGAAAGTGCTGCTGGGGGGAGCGGGACTCTTGAATCTTGACGTGATCGTTACCGAGCAGTACCCCAAGGGACTCGGCCCCACGATTCCCGAGGTGGTGGAGCTGCTGCCCGCAGGAACGCCGGTACTGGCGAAGACCTCGTTCTCGGTATTCGGCGACCCCGGCTTCAAGACCGCATTGGAGTCGAGGCGGCGTAAAACGGTGATCCTCGTTGGAATCGAAGCGCACGTCTGCGTCTTGCAGAGCGTGTACGACGCCCTGGAGGCGGGCTACCGGGTGATCCTGGCCGCCGACGCGGTGACCAGCCGCCTGGACGCCGACGCAACCCGCGCCCTTGAAGCCGCCCGCGCCGCCGGAGCGGAGGTGCTCGGCGTCGAGTCGATTCTCTTCATGCTGCTCCGTGACGCGAAGCACCCGGCCTTCAAAGGCGTCTCGCAGCTGATCCGCTGAGGGGTTTCGCGGGGTGGTGAGAGGCAAGTGAGCCGTGGCGCGTGGCCATTAGGGACAATAGGGACCGCGAGGAGAAAAGGAATCGCGTTTTTTGGCCAACGAGAATGCGATACACCACGTTTCTGCCCACAGGAACGCGCAGCGCCGCGGAGTGGATGAGAGGGGACTCATTTGCGGCAGCAAATGAGCGAGGAGCGACTGCGACGAAGCCGAACGTAACGAAGCGAGAGGCCCCGCCGACTGAGGGCGACCCGAAGGGTCGACTAAGGCCGCGTAAGCGGCCGCGGCGAACCGGGTCGGGGTCGCCCTGTCACATCACGTGGCTACTTACATCCGGGGGTGGGCTTGGGCGGGGAGTTAGGCCCCGCCCAATTCCCACAACGTCAATTGCACATATCACCTCGGAATACCACGCATTCTCAACCTGCTTTTGCATAAAAACTTTCATTATCCAAATAATCAGGTTTTTTTGATATTTTCTTTTCTATACCCCCTTGATTTTCTGCAAAGAGGGTATATAGTGAATACCAGAAAGCAGGTTGTTCTCGGAACAAGATTAGCATCGGGCTCTCGTTTGAGCTTATTGTACAAATGTTTCGCGAGAATCCAAGCCTGCTTTCTTTTTTTATTCCCTTTTACGCCAATTCCCGAAGGGTTCGTCCGCGGTAAAGCGTCGGGGTGATCCGGCAGCGGAAAAGGGGAGCGGGGAAGAAGCCGTTTTTTTCCTGCTCGGCCGCGAGGTCGCGGAGCTTCTCCGCCAAGGGAATGGTTCCGTGCGAAATGGCGTCCACGGGCGGCTGGTGGGTGCGCGCGTTCATATGCCCATCCAGCGCGAGAATGCCGAAATCGGGAATCTCACCTTTTTCAATCAAGGGGTCGATCAGCGAAATCCACCTGTCGTCGAGGAAGAAGGCGCTGTCGAAGTCCTGCCGGGGCAGTTGACTGAGGCAGCGCTGCATCAGGCTCAACTCTTCGAGGGGGGCGTTGAGGTTGGAGGCGTAAAGCGTAAACTCCCGGCCGTGTTTCGTTATGACCGAGGCAAAGCCGTTGATGCGCTGGCGGAAGTCGAGGTTGGCGGCATTGACGGCGGGGGCGAGGATGGCGGTATGCCGGTAACCGCGTTCGAGGAGGGTATCGGCGGCGAGAGCGCCCGCTTCGAAGTTGCCGAGGGCGCAAAGGGGGAAGCCCTCGGTTTCCATATTTTCATTGAGGAAGAGGACGTTTTTCCCCAGGTCGCGAAGGCATCGGGCGAGCGGAAAGTGGCAGCGGGCGCCGAGGAGCGAGAGATAGACGGTGTCGTAGCCTCGCAGCGAAGCGGCGAATTCCTCGACGATGTTTCCCTGTTCGTCCGGGTCGAAGGTCAGAAGGTCGATGGAGCAGTGAATGCTCCGGAACTGTTTTTCCAGTTCGAGCCACAACCGCTGATAGGCGGAAAACCAGAAGGCGCCGTTGGTCGAGTGAATCGAGGCCACATAAGCATAGCGGAAGCGCTGCCGGAAGGGGAGGGGGCGAACGCCCCGCGTGCCGCACTCGACCAGCCCCTCCTCCGCCAATTGCTTCAATGCTTTGGCGATGGTGGGCCGGCCCGCGCCGAGAGAGGCGGCCAGTTCCCGTTCGCTTTCAAGGTCAAACTCCCCTGCTTCGCGTCGCGCGAGAAAGCGGGACCGCAATTCCGCGGCGATCTCCGCGCATTTTCGATAACTTCGCATATTTCCCTTTGAGGTTTTTTTAATATAGTGCGAAGACTCCGGTACGTCAAGTTGATATTGGTAATATTGTGTTTGTTTTATCTTGCTTTAATATATCCAAACTGAATAAATTGGAAATATCTTTCACATTAAGGTTGACAGAATAGAAAAACACGGTATACTTATAGGCAAGTCGTATCAATCATCAGGAAATTGACTATGCAGACCACTTTACCCCAAGATCATCCGCTCCGGCGCTCCTGCTGGATCTGGCCCGAAGGCGAACTTCATCTGAACAACTGTCATGCCCAGTTCCGGCACGATTTTGAGTTGGAATCCATTCCGGAAACGGCCCCCTTTTTCATCACCGCCGATCAGAGCTACCGGTTGCACGTCAACGGCCGTTACGTCTGCCGCGGCCCGGCGCGCGGCTATCAAAGCCACTGGCCGTACGACGAGGTCGACTTGAAGGAGTATCTGGTTGCCGGACATAACTTTATTTCGGTTGAAGCGTACACCCCCGGAACCGGCACCTTTCAGTACCTCCATCTCTATGCCGCCGGGCTGCTTTGCGCGGCCGAGTGGGGGGCGGTACAGATCCACACCAATAAGGCGACTTGGCAAATGCGGCGCGGCCCGGGGAACAACCCCAATGTCGCCCGCCTCTCCCGCCAGATGGCTTACCAGGAGGATTTCGATGCCTCCAAAGACGACTCTTCCTGGATCGCCTCACCCGTTCTCCCTGTCTGGATTGAGGAGCCGCTCTACCGCTGGAGCGGCGAAACCCGCTTCGGCATCCTCCCCTGGGCGACCCTGGAAAGCCGGGTCATCCCCCTGCTGCGAGAGGAGTTGCGTGTACCCGAAAGAATTCAGACCCACGGCACAGGCGAGATGAAGCCGGGCTATCGCAACGCTTTCAATCTCTCCTGGCAGTGGCATGAGGAGCGGGACAGCGTTGCGGAGTGGCTCCCCGGCGGCACTCTCATTGCCGACCGCGATGCGGAGGCGCTTTCTTTCACAGCCCTCCCGGTGGAGGAGGGGTGTTTCCGCGCCGTCACCGTTGACCTCGGCGCCATCCTCGTCGGCTGCCTGACGCTGGAGCTGGCGGGCTGTTCGGGGCGGGAGATCGTCGACTGCCACTTCCACCAGTATCTGGAGGGCGGCGTCCCCAACGGCATCCTGCCGAAGGATCATGTCTCCATCGCCGCCCGGCTGCGCGCCGCCGAGGGGAAGTGCGGACGCACCTTCTTTCCGATCTTCGGGGCGCGCTTTGTCACGCTCGTTTTTCGCGAGCTCGACCGGCCGCTCGCCGTCCGGACCCTCTGGCGTACGGCGGAGTATCCCTTTGCCATGCGCGGCGAATTCCATACTTCCGACGCGCTTCTCAACGATATTCACGCGATCTGCCGCCATACCCAGCAGATTTGTTCGCTCGACGCCTATGTGGATACCCCGTGGCGCGAACAGGGCCAGTGGTGGGGCGACGCGCGCGTCCAGGGCCGGAACACCTTCTATCTCGACGGCGACGACCGCCTTCTCCGGCGCGGCATCACTTCCATCGCCGGGCAGGAGGCTCCGCACGGGCTCACTTACGGCGTGGCTCCGTGCCGCAGCGGCGGCAGCATTCTCCCCGATTTTTCCTTGACTTGGATTCTGACGATTTATGACCACTACTTCCAAACGGGTTCATTGGACGCCTTTTTTGAGCAGGAGGAACGGATTCGGCAGATCTTCGACTACTTCGACTCCGTTTCGAGTGGCGGTATCATCCGTTACGACAAGCGCTTCTGGCTGTTTGAGGATTGGGCCTCGCTGCCGAAGGAGGGAGAGCCCGCTTTCATCAACCTCTGGCACCTCTACACCTGGAAGCATTACCTGCTGCTGCTTCGGGCCGCCAAGCGCGAAACTGTTGCAGCAGAAGAGAAAATCGCCTTTCTGGAGCGCCGGATTATCGACCGTTTCTTCGACCCCTCCCGCGGACTCTTCATCGCCGGGCGCGGAGAGAAGGGGGAGGAGCTGACGACGCCGTCGCTTCACGATCAGGTGCTGGCGATCCTCACCGGAATCCTGCCGGAGTTTCACGCGAATATGGCCGAAAAGCGGCTGCTGCCTTTCCTGCGCGGCGAATCGTGCGATTTCGCCACCCCGACCTCCTTCTGGTGCACCTATCTCTTTGAAGCGGCCGAGAAAATGGGCTTCCGCCGGGAGGTGCTGGACTTCATCCGCGACCGTTGGGGCCGCATGATTCCCTGGGGCGGCACCTGGGAGCAGATGGAGTGGAACGAGGCCGCCCGGCACTCCTGCTGTCACGCCTGGAGCGCGCACCCCGCCTCGCATCTGCCGGATCTCTTCTTCGGCTTGCACCAGCTCGCGCCCGCCTGGCGGGAGGTCGAATGCTCCCCGGCCTCCGCGTTGCTGCCGGAGTCGGGGCGGGTTCTCCTGCCGCTCCCTCCGGGCGATCTCATTTTCGAGTGGCGGGGGCGGGAACTTGAGCTCACCGTTCCGGAAGGCATGACGCTCCGTCTCGGCGCTTCATGCTTGAAGGCGGGAAAGCATCGGGTCACTCTTTCGTAAGCTCTACGACGTAGGGCGGCAGGACGCGGGCGGCGGAGAAGGCGGCAAACAACGCCTTCCGCCGCTCTTCATATTGCGCCCGGAAGGGGCGGAGCTGCCAGTATTCTTCGATAACCTGCCGGTAGTAAGGAGCATATGGCTTGTCGGCGACATCCTGCTGGAAGGCGGCGAGCGCGCTCCGCATGGCGGTTTCATCCGCCGGGTCGACGCCCCGCTGCCGCACCAGAAGCTCGATCTGGATAATCCGCCGCCGGGGGGCGTCCGCGAGGCACAGCTCCTTCACCAGCGAGGCGAGGTTGGCCGCCACGGCCGCCGCGGGCGTCGGGAGAAGGGTGCTGTTGATGCCCGCCGCCAGCTCCGTGGCGTACAAGCAGCCGCAGTCGACGCCGCCCGCCCGCAGCCGGTAGCGGGCTTCGGGGAGCCCGGTAAGCCGCCAGTTCTCGGTGTTGATAAGGGTATCGAGATCAACCGCCTGGCTGATGATTCGATAATCCTCGTCGCGGTGGAAGGGGAGGTTGCCGGGGTGGCAGACGAAGCGCACTCCGGAGGCGGTGAATTCAACCGCCGAAGCGCGCGCCAGACGACAGTGCAGATGGCTGGTAGAGAAGTCGATGAGTCCTGATTTTCTGCGAACTCCAAGCGCTTCCAGCACCCGGACCGCCGAGGGCAGATAGCCGAAGCGTTTCGGATGCACCCGGTCGGTGGTGATCCACAGCTCTGGATGCTGTTGATACAGCTCGGTTGTCGGGGTGAAGTGGTCGATGAAGCCGAGATCGAACTCATCGGCCAATTCCCGGGTGATCCCGTTGAGGTCGGATAGTCCCATGCTGTTGCAGGCGACCAGGTTGCCGGGGAGTTCCGGGTGATACTGATCGTAGGGGAGGGTGGTCATCAGGATGACTTCGATTCCTCTTTCAGTCAGGCGGCGGATGATCTCCCGCATCTTGCCTCGGAAAGAGTCGAGAGCATCCAATTGCTTGCGCTTAAGCTCATTATCCGGTGTTTTGATGTGGTAGAGCTCGCGACAGACGTCGTTCATCCCCAGTTGCAGCAGCACCCGGTTCGGTTTGCGGTCGATGACGTCGTAGTCGAGGCGCACCAGCGCGTCTCCGGCGCTGCCGCCAGAGATGCCGGCGTTGATGACTTCGACGGACTTACCGGCATGGCCAAGCAGCAGCTCCTGAAGGAAGTAGGGCCAGGCGCCGTTCTGCGTGGTGCTGTCGCCGAGACAGAGCAACCGTTCGCCGTTACGGAGGGGGGAGATGCGCTTCATGATTCGTGAACTTTCCGGGTTGGCCGATCCATCGATTCGCGTTCGATGAAGCGGTAAGGGACGAGGATATTGCCGAGACCGCTTTTCCCGGCCATACGGGACTCGAGAAGATCGAAGGCTTTGGCTACCAGTGCTTTTGAATCCTGTTTCAGGGTGGTGGCGCGGGGAGTCTGGTTGACGGAGACGCCGGTGGTCTCCCAGGAGACGACCGAGATGTCGTACGGAATCCTCCGGCCGAAGAGCTCCAGGGTGTGATAGAGATGCATCCCCGCGCTTTCCCCCGTCGTCAGGATGGCGGTCGCCTCTTTTTGCAGCAGCCGGGCGACGGCTTCGTGGATGGGGCGTTCAGGGGTCAGGAGCGGGGTCTCGGTGTATTCGCCGAGCCCGGCGGCGGTCATCCACTCGAGGTAGCTCCGCAGCCGGAGGCGGGCGATCAGGTTCTGCTCCGCCGTCGGACGGCTCGGGTCGTGGTGGCAGAGGAAACCGATTCGCTTGTGGCCGAGGGCGTGGAGGCGGTCGAGGGCGAGGCCGATCCCCTGCCGTTCGTCGGAGCAGACGGAGTGGACGTTTTCCATGGGGCAGTCGTAATCGTTGATGCAGACCATCGGCAGGTTCTTGATCTGCGGGACTTTACCGGCGTAGCGCTCCTGGTAGGCGATGGAGATGATTCCGGCGACCAGATACTCCTCCAGCAGGGCGAGGTCGTCGACCGAGAGGATCATGATCCGGTAGTCGCGCCGGATGGACTCTTCTTCCAGAAGGGCGTTGAGAAGGTCGCTGGTGTAGGGGGAGAAACAGCCGCCCCGCTTGGGGGGCATGAGGACGGCGATCACCCGCGAACGCGAACCCGCCCGGGCGATGTAGCCGAGGCGGCGGGCGGTCTCGATGATCCGCGTCCGCAATTCGGGCATCACCCGGTCCCGGTTGTTGAGCGCCCGCGAAGCAGTCGCCGGGGAGACCCCGGCCGCCTCCGCCACATCCTTCAAACTGACCGTTTTCATGCCCCTAATATACCCCGCCGGGCCGGAATTTCAATTGCCGGAGGAGCCGATTACCAGAGTTTGATTTCCGCGCCGCCGTCGACCACCAGCTCGGTGCCGGTGCATTGGGTGGCGTGGGCCAGGTAAAAGGCCGCTTCGGCGACCTCCTCGAAGGTGGCGGCTTTGGCGAGGGGAATCCGGTCATAGCGCGTTTGCTGGTCTTCCGCGCTGCGCCGGTTCCAGCGCTCGGTTGCGATCACGCCGGGGAGGAGGTTGTTGACCCGGATCCGGTAGTCCGCGAGATCCACCGCCAGCGCCCGGGTCAGGGCCGAAAGCGCCCCTTTGGAAGCGATATAGGCGCTGCGTTCCCCGATCGCCCGCCGACCGGTGTTCGAGCCGATGAAGAGAATCGAGCCGCCGCGCTCCTTCATCAAGCGCGCGGCGGTCCGGGCGAGGTTGAAATTCCAGATCACGTTGGTCTGGATCACCTCCGCCCAGTCGGCGAGTTCGACCGTAAGGGGATTCGCGCCCACGCCCATGTCGGCGGCGTTCAGCACCAGTACGTCCAACTGCGGAATCTCCGCGAACAGCTGCGTTACCCCGGCTTCGCCCTCTGCCGGGTCCAGCTTGAGCCCCCGGACCGGCAGCTGGAATTCCGCCGCGAGTTCGCGGGCGGTTTCTTCCGCCTCTTCCCCCCGGCGGCTGGTGAGGTAGACGCCGTAGCCACTCTGAAGGAAGCGGCGGGCGATGGCAAGGCCGGTTCCACGGGCGGCTCCGGTGATCAGGAGGGTCTTCATCAAGCGGTCTCCATCGGGTTCTGCTGGGCGGCGGTTTCGGCCGCCTTCAGCTCCGCCTCCCAGGAGAGGTGGCGGTAGGGCTCGCCGCGCGGATCGGTCCGGACGAATTCGATGAGACTGCGGAGCAGGGGAGCGTCCCAGACCGCGCGGTCGATTTCGGCGCTGGTGGCCTTGCCGGTCCGGAT